>SLKT01000139.1 GCA_007134485.1 Wenzhouxiangella sp.
AAGGCGCGCCGCGCAGGGAATGGCCGTAGCCCTTGCCAAGCGGCGGAACGCGGCAGCGGAGTGCCACAGGAGCGCCCGAAGGGTTGGCCTGTCAGCGTCCATGGCTGCGTTCCGGCTCTTGTAAAGGGCTACGGCCATTCACTGCGAGCCGCGCCTTGCCCTGAACGCTGACAGACCAACTGAACCCTAAATTATTGGGTTGAAGGACCACTAGGCGAAGATGATCTACCCCAACCCGTACAGCCGAAGGGCAAGGGCTATCTGTACTGAGCGCGGCCTGGCGCCACCCGGTGCCCCACTGCTGGCAAGAACATGCAAAACCGCTAAAGATGTCTCCAAATGCACGCAAAGTGTTTTCAATTGTAATCTACATCTGCAATTCCACAAGACCCCTATATTCGATATCGTTCTAAGGGCTGGTAGAAAAAACGCTTGACATTGCGGTTCAAGGCTGCGCATTCTTGCCACCCATGGACGGCCACAACTTCAACCAGACATTCGAAAACGACGCCTTGAAGGGCGGCGTTTCGCTCGTGGCCGAAGCTCGCCAGGCTCGCGCGCTGGTGCTCGTACTCGTACTCATTATCACCATTCTCGTACTTAACGGGACAGGTAGCGGGTACGTGTAGCACTAGCAGAACAACCAAAAAACACACCAAACCCCGCTACCGAAAGGAGCGGGGTTTTTTCGTTTCAGGTGATTGAAAAATACAAGGATTAATTGCAGGGATGTACAGCGATCGAATCAAGAAGGGCCGGGACCGGTCACCGGCGCGGGCCATGCTCAAGGCCACTGGATTGAGTGACGGCGACATCGCCCGGCCGCTGGTGGCTGTGGTCAATACCTGGAGCGAGGTCACGCCCTGCAACCTGCATCTGCGTGAACTGGCCGAGCCACTCAAGGCCGGCATTCGCACCGCCGGCGGCACGCCGATCGAGTTCAATACCATTCTGGTGACCGATGGCATCGCCATGGGCAGTGAGGGCATGCAGGCTTCCTTGATGTCGCGCGAAACCATCGCCGATTCGATCGAACTGGCGGTGCGCGGTCATTGCCTGGATGCCGTCGTCGTGCTGGCCGGATGCGACAAGACGCTGCCGGCCGCGGCCATGGCGCTGGCGCGACTGGATCGCCCTGGGCTGGTGCTCTACGGCGGGTCCATCATGCCCGGCCGCCATCACGAACTGGCCATCACCATTCAGGACGTATTCGAGGCGGTCGGCGCCTGTGCGGCCGGTCGGATCGACGAGACCGAACTGGGCGAGATCGAGAACTCGGCCTGTCCGGGCGCCGGCGCCTGCGGCGGTCAGTTCACCGCCAACACCATGGCACAGGCGTTGACCGTCATGGGTCTGTCACCCATGTACGCCAACGATGTGCCGGCCGTTCATCCGGACAAGGCCGAGCAGGCCCGGCGCTGCGGTGAACGGGTGATGGCCATGTTCGAGCGTGGTCAGAGTGCGCGCAGCCTGGTCACGACCAATGCCATTCGCAACGCCGCCACCGTGGTGACCGCCACGGCCGGTTCGACCAACGCCATCCTGCATCTGCTGGCCATTGCGCGTGAGGCCGGGCAGTCTTTCGAACTCGACGAGTTCGACCACATTGCCCGCAACACGCCGGTGATCACCGATCTCAAGCCCGGTGGCCGCTTCATGGCGCCGGACCTGTTCACTGCCGGCGGTACGGCGCTGGTCATTCAGGAACTGGCCCGGGCCGGATTGCTCCACGATGCGCTGACCTGCACCGGGCAAACCTTGTTCGAGGAAAGCGCCAGCGCCCGCCCGGCCGATGGTCAGCAAGTGGTTCGTCCCGTCGATCAACCGTTCAAGCCGCGAGGTGGTTTCGGGGTGCTGTACGGCAACCTCGCCCCCGAGGGTTGCGTGATCAAGCTGGCCGGCCATGGTCGCCTGGTGCACGAAGGCCCGGCGCGAGTATTCGATGGCGAGGATGCCGCCTTTGCCGCCGTCCAGGCCGGCCGGATTCAGCCCGGTGATGTCATCGTCATTCGCTACGAAGGCCCAAGGGGCGGTCCCGGGATGCGCGAGATGCTGGCCGTGACCGCCGCGCTGGTCGGGCAGGGTCTGAGTGACTCGGTGGCCCTGGTCACCGACGGTCGCTTCAGCGGTGCGACCTATGGATTCATGATTGGCCATGTCTGCCCGGAAGCCGCCGACGGTGGCCCGCTGGCCCTGCTGGCCGACGGTGATCCGGTGCGCATCGATGTCGATGCCCAGCGCCTGGATGCCGATGCCGATATCGAATCGCGCCGTGCCGGCTGGCAGCCGCCCGAACCGGCGGTCACCCAGGGCGCCTACGCCCGCTACATCGCCCAGGTCTCCAGCGCTTCGACCGGCGCGGTGACCGCTTTTCCGTTTTCCACCCCCACGCCCCATCGTCAACCTGCAAGGAATCACATCTCATGAAAATCTGGACTGAAGCTGACCATCATCGCAATGCCCTGGCCGACACCCGGATCGCGGTCATCGGTTACGGCAGCCAGGGCCGTGCCCATGCCAACAACCTCGCTGACTCGGGTTTCCAGGTCATGATTGGCGCCCGCCGCAACGGCGCAAGCTTCAAGCGCGCAACCGAGGATGGTTTCGAAGTGGCCGAGCCGGCCGAGGCTGCCGCCCAGGCCGGGCTGATCGCCATGCTGGCGCCTGACATGGCCCAGCCCGAGATCCATCAGCAGATCGAGGCGAGTATCCGACCGGGTACGGCCATGCTGTTCGCCCACGGCTTCAACATTCACTTCGGTTGCATTCGCCCGCGCGCCGATATCGACATCATCATGGTCGCCCCCAAGGGACCGGGTGACCTGGTTCGGCGCCAGTATCAGGAAGGCCGTGGCGTGCCCTGCCTGCGCGCGGTCGAGCAGGATGCTTCCGGCCAGGCCCATGCGCGCGCGCTGTCCTATGCCCACGGCATCGGCGGCACCCGTGGCGGGGTGATCGACACCAGTTTTCAGGAAGAAACCGAAACCGACCTGTTCGGTGAACAGGTGGTGTTGTGCGGGGGGACCGCCGAACTTGTCATCCAGGGATTCGAAACCCTGGTCGAGGCCGGCTACCAGCCAGAAGTGGCCTACTTCGAGTGCCTGCACGAGCTCAAGCTGATCGTCGATCTGCTGCACGAGGGCGGCATGGCCAAGATGTATGAATTCATCTCCGACACCGCCGCGTTCGGCGATCTCACCCGCGGTCCGCGCATCATCGACGAGGCCACGCGCGAGCGCATGCGTGAAGTACTCGGCGAGATCCGTACCGGCGAGTTTGCCCGCGACTGGATCCTGGAGAACCAGGCCGGATTGCCGCGTCATCGCGCCTTGATCAAGGCGCGCACCGGCCACGAGATCGAGCAGGTCGGCAAGGCCCTGCGTGCGCGCATGAGCTGGTTGCAGGCCGGGGCTGAAAAGCCGCGAGAACAGGCCGCCTGAGTGTCGCCGGGAGGAATCGACTCGTGAACCAGCCCATGGTCCGGGACATGTCCCGGCAAAGCCCCGAACCAGCCACCATGACCGGCGCTCGCTTGCTGGTGCGTTGCCTGCGTGAGCTTGGCGTCGATACCGTGTTCGGCTATCCCGGCGGCGCCATCATGCCGATTTACGATGCACTGCCGGGCTCGGGCATTCGCCACATACTCACTCGCCACGAGCAGGGTGCGGCGCTGGCCGCCGACGGCTACGCGCGCGTCACCCGACGGGCCGGGGTGTGCATGGCCACATCCGGGCCCGGCGCCACCAACCTGGTCACCGGGCTGGCCAACAGCATGCTGGATTCGGTGCCGGTGGTGGCGATCACCGGCCAGGTGGCCACGCCGATGATGGGCACCGATGCCTTCCAGGAAGTCGATGTGTTCGGTATCACCCTGCCGATCGTCAAGCACAGCTACATCATTCGCGAAACCGCCGACATCCCGGAGGTGCTGGCCGAGGCCTTCTTCCTGGCCACCGACGGTCGGCCGGGCCCGGTGTTGATCGATGTGCCCAAGGATGTCACCGTCAACGAGGTCGACGCCCGGGTGTCGATGCCACAGTTCCGGACCACCTCTCAACCGGTACCGCCGGTCGTGGCTGACGCCGCGCGGGCCATGGCCGAGGCGCAACAACCGCTGTTTTACCTGGGCGGTGGGATCGAGATTGCCGGTGCCGAGGATGCCGTTCGAACACTGGTGGCGCGCACCGGTTTTCCCGCCGTGAGCACGCTCAAGGGGTTGGGCGCCATCCCGACTGATGATCCGCTGTTCATGGGCATGCTGGGCATGCATGGTTCGGGTGCGGCCAACCTGGCCGTGCAGGCGGCTGATCTGTTGATCGTGGTCGGCGCGCGTTTCGATGATCGCGCCACCGGCAAGCTGGACAAGTTTGCTCCCAACGCGCGCGTGATCCACATCGATGCCGATGCGGCCGAAATCGGCAAACTGCGGCATGCCGATGTGGCCTTGCCGGGCGACCTGGTGGCCAATCTGGCCGCGCTTACCCAGCGCATCGAAGCCGATGCCGGTCAGCGGCTGGCGGCCTGGTGTGAACATTGCGCCGCCTTGCGTCGACAGCATGCCTGGCGTTACGACGCGCCCGGTGATTTGATCTACGCCCCGGCCCTGCTCAAGGCCATGAGCGAACACGCCGGAGCACGCGCGACCATCGCCTGCGATGTCGGCCAGCACCAGATGTGGGTGGCGCAGCATTGCCGATTCAATCGTCCTCGCAGTCACCTGACCTCCGGCGGGCTGGGCACCATGGGTTACGGTCTGCCGGCCGGCATCGGCGCCAAGCTGGCTCGGCCCGACGACCCGGTCCTGGTGGTCAGCGGCGACGGGTCGATCATGATGAATATCCAGGAATTGGCCACCCTCAAGCGTTATGACATCGATGTGCGCATCGTGCTGCTTGACAACAGCTCACTGGGCATGGTGCGCCAATGGCAGGAGCTGTTCTTCGACGGCAACTATTCCGAGATCGACTTGAGCGACAACCCGGACTTTGCCGCCCTGGCGAGGGTTTTCGGGCTCAAGTCGCGCTGCATCGAAACCCGTGACCAGGTCGATGACGCGCTGACCTGGCTGTTCGACGAGCCAGGTCCCTCTTTGTTGCACGTACGTATCGACCCCCGGGCCAATGTCTGGCCCCTGGTTCCCCCCGGCAAGAGCAACGCCACCATGATGGAAGGAGAACAACGATGAGTGTTCATTTCGAAATCCGCCTCAAACCCGCCGAAGGCGCATTGCTGCGCACCCTCGGGCTGATCCAGCGCCGCGGTTTCGCGGTCACCGAACTGGCCTTGCGCGAGGCCGGTGAAGGGCAACTGCTTCGCCTGGCACTGGATGGGCGGGGGCGATGTCCGGCGGTGCTGGCCCGCCAGGTGGAGCGGTTGCACGATGTCGCCTCGGTCGAGCGGGTCGAGCACGAACCCTGGCAGGCGACCGTGGCCGATTGTGCCCGCGCCCTGGCCAGCCTGGTGCCGGCCAACGTGATCGAGCAGCAGATGACGGCGGAGGCCAACTCATGAACGAACGCGTCGTCATTTTCGATACCACCCTGCGTGACGGTGAACAGTCGCCGGGCTGCAGCATGAGTGTCGCCCAGAAGCTGCGCATGGCGCGCACCCTGGCTGCCATGGGTGTGGATGTCATCGAAGCCGGGTTCGCGGCCGCCTCACCGCACGACTTCGATGCGGTGCGCGAAGTCGCCAATACCGTGGACGGTCCGATAATCTGCTCGCTGGCGCGCTGCAACGACCATGATATTCCGCTGGCTGCCCGTGCGCTGTCCTCGGCCAGACGTCGCCGCCTGCATGTGTTCATCGCCACCAGCCCGATTCATCGCGAGCACAAGCTTGGCATGAGTCGTACCGAGGTGCTCGAGCGCGCCGTGGCCGGGGTTCGCATGGCGCGCGAATTCTGCCGCGATGTCGAGTTCTCAGCCGAAGACGCCATCCGCACCGAGCCGGATTTCCTGGTTGATGTCATGAGCGCCGTGATCGAGGCCGGGGCCACCACCATCAATGTCCCCGATACGGTCGGCTACACCACGCCCGAGGAAATGGGTCGCATCATTAACCACCTGAAGCGGCATGTCCGGGGCATTGACAAGGTCGTCATCTCGGCGCACTGCCATGACGATCTCGGGATGGCGGTCGCCAACTCGCTGGCCGCCGTCGCCGCCGGGGCACGCCAGGTCGAATGCACGGTCAACGGCATCGGCGAGCGCGCCGGCAACTGCGCGCTGGAAGAAGTGGTGATGGCCCTGAGAACCCGTGCCGACCTGTACGGGCTCGACACCGGCATCGACACCCGCCGGCTGTATCCGGCATCGCGCCAGTTGGCCGCGATCATTGGCGGTTTCGTGCCGGCCAACAAGGCGGTCGTCGGCGACAACGCCTTTGCCCACGAGGCCGGTATCCATCAGCACGGCATGCTGGCCAATCGCGAAACCTACGAAATCATGCGCCCCGAGGATGTCGGCATCAGCCGCTCCACCCTGGTGCTGGGCAAGCATTCCGGTCGTCATGCCCTGGCCGAGCGTGTGCGTGAACTCGGGTTCGTGCTCGATGACACCGAAATGGAAAAGCTGTTTGTCCGCTTCAAGGACCTGGCTGACCGCAAGCGCCAGGTCTTCGATGCCGACATCGAAGCCCTGGTGGCCGGTCAGCCGGGCGATCAGGGTGGCCCGTGGAAGCTTCTCAGCATGCACACCACCAGCAGCCTGGGTGAAGGACAGTTGCCCAGCGCGGCCGTGGCCCTGGAAGATGCCGAAGGTCAGATCGTGCGTGAGGCGGCCACCGGCGACGGTCCGGTCGATGCCGCACTCAAGGCCATGGCCCGGGCCACGGGCATTGACTTCGAGCTGACCTCGATGCGAGTGCGCTCGGTCAGCGAGGGCGAGGATGCCCAGGGCGAGGCCGCGCTGCAGGCGCGCATCAATGGCAATCAGTGGTCCGGGCGCGGGGTGGATACCGACATCGTCGCTGCCTGTGCCCAGGCTTTTATCGAAATTCTCAATCGCGCCAGCCGCAGCCCGGATGTCGTTGATTCGGCTGCGGTCGCCGCAACCGGATCGCCGCAGCCGGCTCGCGCCGCCGCAGTCAACTGACATCGAACATTGCATCGCAAGGATCCCGCAAACATGGCCATTCAAGCATCGAAATTCATCTGGAAAAACGGCGAGCTGCTTCCCTGGCAGGAAGCCACGGTACACGTGCTCAGCCACGCGATTCACTACGGCTCCAGCGTCTTCGAAGGCGTTCGCGTCTACGCCACGCCCGAGGGTCCAGCCGCCTTTCGCCTCGAAGAGCATGTCGATCGCCTGTTCGATTCGGCACGCATTCATCGTATTCCCATGCCGTTCGATCGCGAAGCGCTGCTGAGCGCCTGCGAGCAGGTGGTCGTGGAGAACGGACTCGAATCGGCCTATTTAAGACCGATCGTGTTCCGTGGCTACGGTGGTCTTGGCCTGGTGCCCGGTGAGGATGTGGACACCGAGGTCGTGGTCGCGGCCGTGTCCTGGGGACGTTACCTGGGCGAGCAAGCCATGGAGCAGGGGGTCGATGTGGCGGTGACATCCTGGCAGCGCCCGGCGCCCAATACCGTTCCGACCCTGGCCAAGGCCGGGGGGAACTACCTGTCTGGCTCGCTGATCAGCGCCGAAGCCAAGCGCCACGGATACGGTGAGGGCATCGCCCTGTCGAACGACGGCCTGGTCAGCGAGGGCGCCGGAGAGAATCTGTTCGTGGTCCGCGATGGCGTGCTGTGCACACCGCCGGTGGCCTCTTCCATTCTCGGCGGCATCACCCGGGACACCGTCATTGAAATGGCCGCCGAGCTGGGTTTCCCGGTTCGCGAGCAGGCCATGCCGCGCGAGATGCTCTACCTGGCCGACGAGGCCTTTTTCACCGGTACCGCCGCCGAGATCACCCCGATCCGATCGATTGACGGGATCACGGTGCGAGCCGGTGGTCGCGGCCCGATCACCCGGCAGTTCCAGGATCGTTTTTTCGGCCTGTTCGACGGATCCACGCCCGACCGTCACGGTTGGCTGACCCGATTTGCCCACCCCATGACCCATGCGCAGGAGATGCCCCATGTCGCAAACGCTGTTTGACAAGCTGTGGAATGCCCACATTGTCCGCCCTGAAACGCCCGATGCTCCGGCACTGATCTATGTTGACCTTCACCTGATTCACGAGGTCACCAGCCCGCAGGCGTTTACCGAGCTCGCCGAGCGCGGCCTCAAGGTGCGTCGTCCCGACCGCACCGTGGCCACCATGGATCATTCCACGCCGACCTGGCCGGCCGACCTCCAGGGCCAGCGCCGCTATGCCAGCGAGCAGGCCTGGGAACAGGTTCGGACCCTGCTCGACAATTGTGACGAGCATGGCATCACGGTGCATGACTGGGACAGTCCCAATCGCGGCATCGTCCATGTCATGGGCCCGGAGCTGGGTCTGAGCCGACCCGGCATGACCATCGTCTGCGGTGATTCCCACACCTCGACCCACGGCGCTTTCGGTGCCCTGGCCTTCGGCATCGGCACCAGCGAGGTGGGCCATGTGCTTGCCACCCAGTGTCTGCTGCAACGCAAGCCCGGCAAAATGCGGGTCACGGTGGATGGTCGTCTCGGCGCCGGCGTCAGCGCCAAGGATCTGGTGCTGCATGTCATTGGCCGGATCGGCGTCGATGCCGGCACCGGACATGTCATCGAGTTTGCCGGCAGCGCCATTCGCGCGCTAGACATGGAAGGGCGAATGACGGTCTGCAACATGGCCATCGAGGCCGGTGCGCGAGCCGGCCTGATCGCGCCTGATCAGACCACCGTTGACTGGTTGCGCGGCCGGGCGCATTGCCCGCAGGGCGAGGATTTCGAGCAGGCCGCGTCACAATGGCTGCAACTGAAAACCGATCCGGGCGCCCACTTTGATCGCGAGTTTCGCTTCGATGCCGAGGAGGTGGCTCCGACCATCACCTATGGCACGCATCCGGGCATGGTCGTGGGCGTTGACCAGGCGGTGCCGGCCTCGATCGATGCGGCCGGCCGGCGGGCCATGGACTACATGCAGGTCACCCCCGGTCAGTCACTGCTCGGTCGCAAGGTCGATGTGGTGTTCGTAGGCTCGTGCACCAATGCCCGATTGGGAGATCTGCGCGCCGCAGCCGAGATCATGCGTGGCCGACAGGTCGCCGACGGAGTGCGCATGCTGGTCGTCCCCGGGTCCGAACAGGTGCGCAAGGCCGCCGAGGCCGAGGGCCTGGACCAGGTTTTCCTGGCCGCCGGCGCCCAGTGGCGCGAGCCGGGCTGTTCGATGTGCATCGCCATGAACGGTGACCAGGTGGGTCCGGGTCAGACCGCGGTCAGCACTTCCAACCGCAATTTCGAGGGTCGGCAGGGGCCGGGCAGTCGGACCTTCCTGGCCAGTCCGGCCACGGCGGCGGCCTGCGCGGTCAAGGGCTGCATCACCGATCCACGCCATATCGATGGTCCGCCCGAAGTCCGCATTCACTTTCCCGCACCGCGTCAGATGGAGGCCCGCCAATGACCCCGTTCAAACGCCTGAATTCGACCACTGTTGTGCTGACCGAGCGCAACATCGATACCGACCAGATCGTCCCGGCACGCTTTCTGACCACCACCAATCGTCGCGGGCTTGGCCAGGCCGCCTTCGCGGACTGGCGCTTCGACAAGCACGGTCAAGTGCGCGAGGATTGCCCACTCAATGCCCGCCAGGCCGAAACCAGCGAAGTGCTGGTCGCCGGGGAGAACTTCGGTTGCGGCTCGTCACGCGAGCATGCCGTCTGGGCGCTGCTGCAGTTCGGTTTTAGGGTGGTGATCAGCTCGCGCATTGCCGATATCTTCCGCGCCAATGCGCTGAGAAACGGCTTGCTGGCCATCGAGGTCGATGCCGACACTCACGCCTGGCTGCTTGACAATCCCGGAGCCGGGGTTACGGTCGATGTCGTACAAGCCCGACTGCGCCTGCCCGATGGACGTGACATCGAATTCGAACTCGACCCATTCGCCCGAACCTGTCTGATCGAGGGGGTGGACGCGCTCGGTTATCTGCTCGGCCAGGAACAGGCCATTGCAGGGTTCGAGCAAGGCGCGAGGGAGGCGGCCTGATGCGTGCAACCATCACCCTGCTGCCCGGCGACGGCATTGGCCCGGAGATCATGGCCGAGGCCGAAGCCTTGCTCGATGTGCTGGCCCGACAGCACGGCCATACATTCGAATTTCATCGTCGTCTGATCGGCGGGGCGGCCATCGATGCACTCGGCCAGCCGCTGCCTTCGGGCACCCTGGCCGCCTGTCGCCAGTCCGATGCCATCCTGCTTGGCGCGGTCGGTGGTCCCAAATGGGATGATCCGGATGCAAGCATTCGCCCCGAACAAGGCCTGCTGCAATTGCGACAGGGCCTGGGCCTGTATGCCAATCTGCGCCCGGTCAAACCGCACCCGAGTCTTCACGATGCCAGTCCGGTGCGCGCCGAGCGCCTGCATGATGTTGATCTGGTGGTGGTCAGAGAACTCACCGGTGGACTGTATTTCGGCCGCAAGCTGGAATTCCGGGATACCGCCGAGGACGTCTGTCGCTACACCCGCGTGGAGATCGAGCGCGTGGTGCGCCGGGCAGCATATCTGGCCCGCACCCGTCGTGGCCGTCTGACCCTGGTTGACAAGGCCAACGTGCTGGCAACCTCGCGGCTGTGGCGAAGCGTGACCCGTGAACTCGTCAAGCGCGAATTTCCGGATATCACACTGGAAACGCTGCTTGTCGATGCCGCGGCCATGCACCTGATCTCGCGGCCGGCTCATTTCGACGTCATCGTCACCGAAAATCTGTTCGGTGACATTCTGACCGATGAGGCTTCCATGCTGACAGGGTCCCTTGGATTGCTGCCCTCGGCCTCACTGGGCGATGACGGTCCTGGTCTGTATGAACCCATCCACGGCTCGGCGCCCGACCTGGCCGGCCACGACCGGGCCAATCCATTCGCCATGTGCTTGTCGGTGGCGATGATGCTTGAACAGTCGCTGGGTCTTGTCGAGGAGGCCCGCCGGGTGGATGCGGCAGTTCGAGAATGCATCGACAACGGCGAGACCACGTTTGATCTGGGAGGTCCTCTGGGTACGCGCGCCGCGGCCGCGGCCGTTCGCAAGCGACTGGCCGGATCAATGGCGGATGGAGCGCTGGAAGGGCCCGTTCACCATCCCGACCGCGCCCCGCTGGCCGCGGCCCGGGTCTCGTAGTAGCCGGACATGCAAGCGCTGGAGCTTTTGCAACGGATCGTCGCCGCCCCGGTTCAGGCCGTGGCGCGGGAAACCCCGCTCGAGCAGGCCACCTTGTTGTCACGCGACAGCGGTCGCACGATCTGGCTCAAGCGCGAGGACTTGCAGCCGGTGTTCTCGTTCAAGTTGCGTGGGGCCTATGCGCGCATGGCGCGCATGAGCCGGCGGGAACGACAGCGCGGCGTGGTCGCGGCCAGCGCCGGCAATCATGCCCAGGGCGTGGCCGTCGCGGCCGCCAGGCTGGGCATGCGAGCGCGCGTGGTGATGCCGAAGACCACGCCGGCGATCAAGGTTGACGCCGTGCGTCGACTGGGCGCAGAAGTCATCCTGCATGGTGATGGTTACGATGCCGCGCAAGCCCGGGCACACGCGCTGTGCAGCGAACTCGGCGCGGTCTTCGTCCATCCTTTCGATGATCTGGATGTCATTGCCGGGCAGGGCACTGTCGCGACCGAACTGTTGCGTCAGATGTCCAACCAGATGTCCAATTCACCAGATGCCGTATTCGTGCCGGTCGGTGGCGGTGGTCTGCTTGCCGGCGTGGCCGCGGCCACCAAGACCCTGTCGCCGGAGACCCGCGTCATCGGAGTCGAGCCCAGGGGCGCGGCCAGTTTCAAGGCCGCACTCAAGGCCGGCGAACCGGTCGACATCGGCCCGGTCAATCTGTTCGCCGACGGCGTGGCGGTGCGCAAGGTGGGACGCTACTGCTTCGATGTTGCAGCCGACCTGGTTGATGAAATGATCGAGGTCAGCGTTGATGAAATCTGCGCGGCCGTGCATGATATTTTTCTCGACACCCGCTCGGTCATCGAGCCGGCCGGCGCGCTGGCCGTGGCCGGCATTCGTCGTTACCTGGCCGCAGGTGGCGATGGACAACACCTGGTCGCCATCAACTCCGGCGCCAACATCGGACTTGAGCGCATGGCGCATGTCATCGAGCGCGCCCAGGTTGGACTGGGCCGTGAGGTGTTGTTTGCCGCCAGCATTCCCGAGCAGCCCGGCAGCTTTCTACGGTTCTGCCGCGCCCTCGGTCAACCGGAGCTGACTGAATTCAACTACCGCTTTTCTTCCCTTAGCGAGGCACATGTTTTCGTGGGGTTGCGAATGGGCGGTGATCCGGAGCAGCGCAATCGCCTGTTCCAGCGCCTGCAGGCGGCCGGTTTCGAGATTCTCGACCTGACCGACAACGCGCTGGCGCGCGACCACTTGCGCCACATGGTCGGCGGCCACCGCCCGGACAGCGGACGCGAAGTCCTCTATCGATTCCGATTTCCCGAACGCCCCGGCGCCCTGGAAGAGTTTCTCACTCACCTCAAGGGTCGCTGGTCCATCAGCCTGTTCCACTACCGCAATCATGGCGCCGCCTATGGCCGTGTCCTGGCCGGTTTCCTGGTCCCCGAAAGCGAGCAGGGCGCTTTCGATTCATTCCTGCAACTGACCAATTATCCTTACCAGGTGGTTAACGATCCGGCCTGTGAATTGTTCGTTGGTGAGCGCAGGTCGGATTCAGCGGTTGCGATCGCAGGTCGGTGCGAAGGTTGAACTTGCGGATGTATCCAGTCAACCGCATCGGCACACTTTGACATGGCCGCGTCTCTTCCATAACGGATGTCCTGACTGGTTTGGCAATCTGCTAAGGTTTCCGATGTCATGGCACGATCGGTCCGTATGGTGCTGCTGTTGGTTTCCCTGCTGGTCGTGCTGACCGCGGGGGGCATATTGCTGGTCTGGTGGCTGGTGGATGGTGATCAGGCAGGAGAGCGGCTCGAGGCCCTGCTGAGCGATGCCCTGGACATGGATATCGACATTGGCAGTTCGCCACGGTTTGGACTGATGGGCGGCGCAAGTGTCACGTTTTCCGATATTCAGCTGGCCAGGGAAGGGGAGGTGATGATTCGGGCCGATCGTCTGCGTTCGAGACTGGACCTGACCAGTCTGCTGACCGGTGACTTGCAACTGACCGAATTGCAGCTTCAGAAACCGGAACTGGAAATCGAGCGTATCAGCCCGGGTCGGTTCAACCTGTCTCCTCCCGAGGACGAACGGGAAGATCTTGATGAGTTTTCGCTTCGGCGTGCGGAAGTCTCCGCCATGCGACTGCGCTATGTCGATCGGTTGTCGGGCCTGGAGTGGTTATTCGAGGAATGCAGACTGGACCTGCGCGATGTTGCCCATGCAGGAGGAAAAGCGCGACAAGCGCTGGAGACGCTGGTTGGCGAAGGAGACCTGCATTGTGAGCGGCTCAGCCATGGAGAGTTTGTCGTTGCCGCCCTTTCTGCCGATCTGATGGCTGACCAGGGGATTGTGGAACTGGGTCCTTTCAGCGCAAGCATGTTTGATGGTGAGGCAACGGGACTATTGAAGCTCGACCTGACCTCAAGCCCGCCCGTGTACAGCCTGGATGGTCAGATCTCGCAATTCGATCTTGCCACTTTCCTGGCCATCCTGGAGCCTGAACCTTCAGTGACTGGTCAACTCGATCTGGAAATGGACCTGCATGCGCGCGGCCGGACCTGGCAGGACGTTCGAAAAGGTGCTTCCGGCTCCATCCAACTGAGTTCCGGAGCATTGCTGCTCGAAGGTCATGACCTGGACGAAGAGCTGGATGACTACTCGGCCACCCAGCGATTCAACCTGGTGGATGTTGGCGCGGTCTTTCTCGCCGGTCCGGTTGGTCTGGTCGCGAGCCGTGGTTACACCTTCACCGGCTTGATCGAGGGCGACGAGGGCAGCACCCGTATCGATCGGATGATCTCCAAGTGGAGTATCGAGGACGGCACGGCGTGGGCGAGCGATGTCGCGTTCGCCACCGAGGAAAATCGCCTGGCGCTGTCCGGAGGCCTCGACTTCGGCGAGTACCGTTTCGAGGACCTGAAGGTCGCGGTGGTCGATGGCGACGGTTGCCCGGTGATTGAACAACGCATCACCGGGCCTTTCCAGGAACCAGATGTCGAACAACCCAACTTCCTGGTCACTGTCGCTGGCCCTTTCCTGGACCTGCTTGAGCGTGGCGTGCAAGCCATCACCGGCGAAGACTGCGATGTTTTTTATGAAGGCTCGATCGCACATCCGTGAATACATCTCGTTCGATGCCGTGACTGAAGCCCCCATACCCTTGCTGGAATAGCGGGCTCGAAGACCTATACTTGAGATCTGCCCCGTAGGAGATCAGCCAGTTGACGCGTCATTCCGATGTCGGCAAATCGACCCGACGCAACATTGCCCTGCTGCCGGCCAGTCTCCTGGACTGGCTGTTCGCGGTTGGTCTGTTCCTGCTGGCGCTCGGCCTTGCCCTGCATTACGGCTGGAGCAAGACTGAACTGTTCTGGGCCGTGTGGACCGCCTCGCTGGCCGTCACGGCGATGCTGCTGCTCAGTGCTTACCTGGCCTTTGCGATCATGGGCTTGCGACATGCTTTCAGACATCGCTCCGGGTTATCCGACTGGGCTTTCGGAATTGCCGTCTATCTGACCGCCGTGGCCGCGTCTCTGCTTCCCCTGGGCGGGATCTACTGGTTCACGGCCGGATTCGTGTCCTCCGCAATCCTGGGTGAAAGCCTTGCCTGGTTCGGCCCGATCGAGATCATCGAATTATTGGGCACGTATTGGCCAATCGTGCTGGCCGGTCTGCTCGCCCGTGTCATGGATATCACCGATATGCTGCGCGCCAAGGGACAAGATCCAGACGATCAAGTCGATGTGCTGGTAGACATGATGCGAGTTGCCGCATTCAGTTCCGCAGGATTCTATCTAGCCACCTTCGTATTCGTGTTCGCGGTATTGTTTACTCATGCCCTGGAGCTCGAGCCCGGCTGGTGGTTGTACACCCTGGTGTTTGCCGCCTTCTATATTCTGCCGGCACGGCCCTTGCCGCAACGTGCACCTGATCGCGCCGAATCGATGCTTGATGAACAAACGCTGGCCGAACTCTCGGCGTTGTTCCGTGAACCCACGTTGAACCTGCACGGACGCGAACACCGGTATCCGGACTATCGATCACTATATGCCAGTCCGGAGTTCTCCCGCTTTGCCAAGGCTCTGCGCCTGGCCGGGCAGGAACAACGACTGAAGGACGTCCAGACTTTACTGACGCAAAAAGTCATTGACGAACGAAGGACAGCACGTCACTGAGCTTGTTCAACGTGACCTCGATTCAGCTCGAAGATCAGTGCCCGGCCAGTTCTCCGCGCACAATGGCAATGAGCGTCCGGATGGCTACAAGCAAAATCACAACGCTGACCAGGCCGGCGAGCACCAGGTGCAAAGTACCCGGCGACCAGCCGTACGAATCGGTGAAGCGAAAACTGGCCACGGTGAAAGCGGCCAGCGGGAAGGTATAAGCCCACCATGAAGGAAAGAATTTCAGCCGGGCAAAGCGTGGCACCTGGGGAATCAGCACCAGGAACGACAGCACACTGATGAAATACAACAGATGGCCCGCTCCGTCCAGGTCGCCGGCGATGGCAAGCCAGGCCATGAAGGCCACGGAAGGCGGAGCCAGCATGATGACCAGGGTCGGTTGCATGGCAGCTTCCAGTGGCGCCTTGGTGATCAGGCGGTAAAAGACCAGCGTGCCGAGAATGACCCAGAAAAACAAGCCGATACTCAAGAAGAACCACGCCACCAGTTCATGACCAGCGGGCATGGCCGCAAGCGGGACCAGCACGTTACCCACGGCCGGAATGAACCAGGCGGGGTTGATCGAAGCGGCCGGCCGTTCGGCATTCAACCAGATGTTGACAATGAGGATCGTCAGTACCAGCTGCAGGGCCGCACCCGCCTGCCACAATCCGGTGGCGACCGGCCCCATCCAGGCTTCTCCGAGTATGCCCAGCAGAATCAGGTTGATCGAAATGGTAGGGAGAAAGTTGATTCTGACCGGGTGCTGAAGCTCGGCCTTCACCCTGTCACGATAACGAAGCCACTTGCACGCATACAGCATCAGCACCGCGACGAATACCAGAATTGCCAGTCCCGTGACCGTGGTCGACGCCACCGGCGCCAGTGACCAGCTGGTTTCCACGGCATGCCAGACCATCGCCAGTCCACTCAGCCCCATCACCGAGGCGAAAAGAGGCAGCGGAACGTGGGCACATAGAGATTCCCGCTCAGGCGAAGTCATGAGTCAACCGGGTTCACTTCATCAATAACATAAGTATACACTAATGTTTCATGGTGGGTTTCGATCCAGTCGAGGGCGGGTCCTGTTGTCAGACTGCAAACCTGGTCTGGTGACCTCTCGTCGCGAGGCTGAGTAGGTCCACCGTCTGTCCAATTGCATCCTGATCGGACGGCTATTTGTATCCTGAGCACAAAATAATGTATTGATCAGCGTACGTTTGCTGTCTGAAAGCAAGCCCGGTGAAGTGATGAGAGTTTTATTCACTTCGGGGGCAATGCTACTGCTTTCCCGAGTGACATTCCTGGAGCTGGCATCCCGGCTGGCCCGATCGAAGTTCGATCGATACCGCACCACTGGGCAAATGAACAGCTACCTGGATTGGCTGGCCGACCTGGCCGAAAGGGTCAAGCCGTCGATCCGCATTACCGATTGCCCCGACCCTGATGACAACAGTTTCCTCGAACTACTGGTAGCCGGTGAGGGTGATCTGTTGATCACAGGAGACAAGGATCTACGCGCGCTGAGTCCTTACGAAAGCAGGCCGATCAATTACACCGGCTGTCTTCCTGTCAAGGTGCTGACAGTCAACGAATTCCACGCCTGGCCCTAATTTGTCCTGATCTCGGTAGCGGGTGCGGGGGCGTGGAGGCAGGTCAAATCATGTCTGTCCCTGTTTGCGTTGTTCATCCAGTGGATCTCGGCACGCCGGCATAGCGCCTGTTAGACTGAACGGGCAGGGGACGGCTGAGAGGCCCGGGTGCAGGCCCATTCAAAAACTGGGAGAAACTCATGATTCGCACCGTGTTCGCTTGTGTCCCGGCACTGGCCGTCTGCTCGTTCGCCGCGTCTTTTTCCATGCTTGCGCTGGCCGATGATGCCGTGATCATCGACGGGGTGGAGTTCGACACCATCCTCCTGCCAAGCGGTACTGAACTGATCGTCGAAAGCACCGGCGTCATCGAGCCCCCCGAAGATGCCCGCGGGATCGATGCCGAGGTCGATACTCGTATTACCGTCGATGGTGGCCGTATCGAGACGGTCAGTGGCAACGCCATCGCCACGCGGTCGCATAGCGATATCACCATCGTCAACGGCGCCGAACTGCTGACCGGAAGTACGACAACGCTCAACCTGGCTGCACGGGCCAATGTGCTGGTTCAGGATTCAACGCTCAGTGACGATGTGTCGGCCGACGAGCGGCTGACGCTCGAGATCATCGATTCGGACTTCAGCGGCAATGTGCGCGGCAACGAAGGCAGTCGCGTGAAGCTGGTCAACACCACCCCCGGACGCGTGTGGCTTGACAGCGATGCCGTCGTTGAAATCATCAACAGCACCGTCTCCGACCGGCTCCGCTTTTCTTCCAATGTGGAGTTGTTGCTCGACGAGCAATCCGAACTCAAC
>SLKT01000030.1 GCA_007134485.1 Wenzhouxiangella sp.
ATATAAATGTGTGGTTCTATCGTGGAAGAGTGAGCCTTGTAAATCTTCAGGCAGGGGCTTTTCTGATGGGGGGTATCCCTACCCCATTCTGGGCTTATGGAAAAGTGAGAGTAAGGGGAAGCGTGCTGGGCGGACTAATCCATATCAGCACCTCAGCAGAAGTCAGAGTCGGGAAAGAATGCTATCCACCGGCAGGTGACCCACTTGTAAACATAGAAATCCTGGAAGATATACAGCCCGGGTTTGAAACCTTCAGTGAGTCTGAATCCAATGATCCTGTTAGTGTGTTTTCTATCCCAAGGATTACAACCAATGTTGATTTATCTGATGATGCGCATCTTTTTGACTTCCTTATTGAAATACCGCCCTCACAGGACAACCCCAACGGCGAAACCAGGCAATATAAATTCACCATTGAATCTGTAAGGCTATTTACGAATGTAAATGGTGAGCTACCCGAGGATATTGATGAGAGCGGTATAGATCTCCCATTTAGCATCAGTGGTTTTCAAAACCGCAAACAGGTTATTGCCGATGTATCTTCAATAGGCGGATTCGAACCAAACACAAGTTATGCAATGCGTGTTGTGGCAAGAGCCTGGCAAAGACTCCATCACGGAGGGAGTCATCAACTTCAGTGGCAAGACCCTCTAATTGACGGTGAACCGGTTGAAAATGTAGAATATAAAGACACTTATTTCCGGACAGGAGAGCTCCCTAATAACATTGATGACCGTGTGCTTGCAAGTATGCCCCTTCACAGACAGCGTTATTTTTTCAGAACAGAAAACTTTAGTGTGGTGAGCCATGGGAGATTAGATTATCTGTGGAATGACGATGAATCTCGCATAGAGGCATACATTACAAAACAGCATGATAACCCGCAAAATCCCTCATTTCCTCCCCATCTGCTC
Source organism: Wenzhouxiangella sp. (assembly GCA_007134485.1). Taxonomy (GTDB): domain Bacteria; phylum Pseudomonadota; class Gammaproteobacteria; order Xanthomonadales; family Wenzhouxiangellaceae; genus Wenzhouxiangella. The sequence continues at coordinate 915 of SLKT01000030.1, forward strand.
GGTGAACCACACTTTTCCAACATCAATTCGGTAACTTACCAAAACAATGTCTCACATCTTATGGATGGAGAAGAAATATATAACTTCTCTATACTGCGTATCAACGAGCAAGCAGAACTCGACTTTCTCGCACAAATGGCTGAAGAAAGGCGCCGGCTGATGATCAGGTCCCTGATAACAAATAATTGGGGCCATGTTATCACTCACGGGCAATTAGATTACGACGACCTCGGCGATCTCATCAAGCCGCCTACCCCCGACCTGGGTGAGGCATCCGGGTTTTCTCCCCCACAGCTGGATGATCATTTGACGGGTTTGTTGGATTCTGGATCCATTACTAACATTGTTTCAAGCATGGTGACTCCTTCATCCTTTGAACAGCCTCTTAGTCAAGGGGATCGTTTCCGATCAACTGACCCTGTTTCTTCCAGTCTGATTCATCCTGAACCGGTGTTCCCATCTCCTGCGCTTCCAGACCAACCCACCTTAAGTCCAGGCCACGGTAATTTTGTTTTTCCTGAGTTGGTGGATTTCGATGGACCAGAAGGCCTTTTGCAGGTGCTTACCCTGGAGCAATACAATGAAAAGTACAAAGCCGATACCCTTGATTTCAGACAACAGGTCTTACTCGGACAGTTTGAAGCAGATTATATTGACACACTGTTTACAGTAACATTTGCCACCAGCAGGCACTCCACCCTTGGGCACAAAGTAGCTGCTTTTGGAGGAATAACTATCGACAGCTATGGAATTGCTTATTCGAATAATGCGGCCGAACCTTTTGAAGCATATGATTTATTTGGGAGTCTTGCGGACCACTTGTTACATTCAGACTACCCGTATATGCGCAGGATCCCCCCCTTGCTGAACTTTTATCAGATGTGGAATGAAGCACATGTAAGGGATTCCCACTGGTATTGGCAATTTAATATCCGTGCCCACTATATTCGTCACTTTTGCGGAGGGTATCCACCGGTGCCTAACCAAAACTGGAGACCCAGAAATGATGTTGCGGTGGTTCCTTATCCACAGGTTTTGGAGCTCTGCTTTGGAGATTCGGAGGTGAACCGTTTGATCCCCCTTTTCTCGCTGTATGATCATGGATTTGATTTCTACAAAGCAGAAAAATTATTCCCGGGAAGGTTTAGAGACGCCGTTTTTCATGGCCCCGGGCCTAACCCAGACCCTTTTCTGCAACCGGATTGGTTGACCAATCATGAGCTACAAAATGCAAGTGCCAATATTGTAAAGACACCCCAAAAGCTGAGCTTCAATCACTTGGTTATCAGGAGACAGATCAGTGATGACCTATTTGCCATCTTGGATTTTACACATAAAATGAGACAGCTTATGGTGGAGTTTGGGGTCCCAGGCGACAACAGGGGAGCTGCTCGCAGAAGCATGACAAACAACTGGATTGGACCTCCTGTTGAGTGGATATATGGTAGTAATTCGAGCAACACAAGTATGTGGATGCCAAAATACCAGATCGCATGGTTTTTTACGTTGGCGACAGATGGTAACAGACCCGACATATGGGAGTATTTAATGGAACCAGTCCCCAATGTCAGTGGTGACTGGTTCAATCATAACACGCGTCTGTCTCTTGAAAGGCTAAATATTTTTGAAAGCATAAAAGACCAACCCTGGAACTATTCAGATCAGCGCAATATTCAGATTCCGGTACAGGAAAACTTTCCAGGTTTTTAAAAATTATAAACAATTTGATATGAAAACAGGATTTAGTCTATCTGTCATCCTTATTTTGATTGCAATATGTTTTGAGTTAAGCGGACAAGACCAGCAAACGCCCCAAATACGACCTCCTGAAGGTCGTGCCATGGATCAAGTAAGAATTATGGTCAGGGTAAGGTCTTATGGTGACAGCATTGTTGTTCGTTGGGCCCCCAATCATCCCGTTGCATGGAGTGTCACCAATCGTTTTGGATATATAGTTACCCGCCGCTATCTTGATGTTGATGATGAATACAAGGTGGAAGTCCTAACACCGGAACCACTAAAGCCCTGGTCACTGGAAAGGATGATGGACCATTTTGGACCCAACGACACCATTGCGGCAGTAGCTGCTGAAACAATTCATGGTGAAGGTTTTACTCCAGGCGAAATTGATGAGCATCAGCAAGGTTTTATGGAAAGCCTCATCCACGAGCAAGAAATACAACAAACGCGATTTGCGTTTGCCATGCAGGCTGCAGAGTTCAGTCCGGAGGTTGCTAAAGCAATGGCGTTGAGGTTTACCGACCATGATGTTAAGGAAGGGGTGTTATATGACTATCTCGTCACAGTTGTTACACCGGAAGATCTGCTTTACATAGAGGGTGGTTCTGACCTGGTGCGCTGTGGCACACCCGAACCGCTTTATCCTCCTGATGAAGTTGATATCAGGCAGTCAGACTATAACAGGATAGAGCTGGCCTGGAGCCGCGACCGAAGTTCAGCGTATTTTATTGAACGGAGCACAGACGGGGGCCAAACCTTTAACAGGGTAAACAGGCTGCCCTATTACAGCACAGAGCCGGACCCCACCTGGGAAAGCGACTCGCCAACGATCCAGTTTTATGGATCTGTCCTGGATCATTATCATATCTTTTCTGATACGGTAACACCCGGAATCACCTATCTCTACCGCTTGCAGGGGATTGACGGATTCTCAGACCTGACCCCTTTCACTGAGCCTGTTCACATTACACCAATAGATCTAACACCCCTTACAGCACCCGTAATACTCCAGGCATCTACATATAATGACACCATGGTAAAAGTCTCCTGGGGAATAGATGACGACCCGGACGTGGCCGGTTTTTATATTGAAAAAAGCGATTCTCATGAAGGAATCTTTACCAGGATAAATGATCTGATGTTGCCACCAAATACCACAGAATTTGTTGATGTGCATGCAAGCGAGACAAGAGGGGGCTTTTACAGGGTAGTGGCAATTGGCCATTCAGGCAAACAGTCAATGTCATCGATGGCCAGAGGGTTCGTTGAGGACTTTGACCCACCATCGACTCCTGAAGGATTGAACGGCATTGTTTACCACGATGGAATTGTGGAGCTTTTCTGGGATCATTCGCCCGAAGATGACGTGCGGGGCTATCGTGTTGCCTATGCCAACCAGGTTGATCATGACTTTGTTGTGATTACACCATGGCCTATTAGCGACAACTATTTCCGCGATACCATTCCTGTAAGAACATTGACACGCAATATTTATTATAAAGTGCTGGCAGAGGACTTCTCTGGAAACCGTTCACCATATACTGAGATTCTGAAGCTAACACGTCCCGATATCATACCACCGGTTACCCCTGTTGCAGTTGATGCCAGGCAGGATGCGGAAAATGTGCACATTTGGTGGTCGCCCAGCCCATCGAAAGATCTGCTGATTTACCGGGTTTTCAGGAAACAGGAGAAAGAAGAGCGCTGGGCATTAGTTCAGGAATTTGACCCGGCCGAAGTAGGTGACCGCATCGCTTTTACAGACAGTCCTTCGCCTTCACCCATGCCCTATTTGTATGGCATCGAAGCCATTGATCAGGCCGGCAACACTTCCGGGTTAAGCAGGGTGTTAAGCTTCAGGGTAAGGGGCAACCCGGTTCCCGATATACCCATCAGCCTTACAGCACAATACGATGAAGAAAACCGGCAAGTGAATCTGCAATGGACGTGCGACTCACCTTTTCCATATTATGTCATACTGCTGCGCAGCGCCGGCGATGCTCCCCTGGCTCCTGTTACAACACTCGAAGCATCACACAGTTCATATACCGACAGGAGACTCAATAGCGGAACTTCATTTTCCTATGCCATCAGGCTACAACTTGAAGACGGCCGCCAGAGCCAGCCCAGCGAAACAATCCAGGTAACAATACCCTGAAAATAAGAATTCACAATCAGAAAAATTATAAAAACCAACTCACTTATAAACCAAAAACCACATTGTTATGAAAAATTCCAAACAAACATCAATGATCTTTGTCCTCATCCTGATCTTGATGCTGCCCCTGGTTAGCTTTGCACAACGACCGAACTTGCGACGAGTTACCGAAGGCGCAAGAGACGCAGCAAGAGAAGAAGCTGAAACACGGGTAACCGAAGCCGCAGAGGCCGCGGCAGAAACAGCGGTGTTAACCGCTACGGACCTCGCAGAGCCCGGCACAC
>SLKT01000013.1 GCA_007134485.1 Wenzhouxiangella sp.
ACGATGCGTTCGTTGCCAAGCTGTGTCATGGTTATCTCCGGTCATTGAATGAACAAGCCGGGGACTCACCGGGCGCAACCTTGCCGATATCGGCCATAAAAGCGGCTGGATTCTTCATCGGCGCTCATGGTGAGGGGTGGGGACGATGTCTATACAAGTCGGTACGCGACGGTCCGAAGGAAGCATTAAGTCCCTCCCACCCCGGCATCCTCCATCTTGACGATGTTGGATGCCTGAAACCATACAAGGAAGTATAAGCGGCCTATCTCCGGCTTTCCAGCGGTATCCGGATCCGCAGCAGACCGGCGTTTGAACTCGATATCGGCGCACAGCGTGTCGAATCTCCCCGTTTTCTTTCCTGTCGCAGCCAATCGAACGACGAAGCACGACCACGGGTTCTGCCTGATCAACAACGTCGCCGTGGCCGCTCGCCATGCCAGGGCGGAACACGGAATTGAGCGGGTCTTGATCGTCGACGGGAATTTCACCATGGCGACGGGACCAAGTCGATCTTTGCCGCCGACCCCGACGTCTTGTTTTTCGACATTCATCGATCAGCCCCCTTCTATCCGGGTACCGGTCCACTGGAATTTACCGGTCGCCGTCGCGGGAAGGGCACCACGCTGAACGTACCATTGGCGGCTTGCCTTGATATTGGAAGGGGGGGTATCACATTGAACCCATGCGTCAGGCGCAGGAACACTGCTTACGTACACTCCTCGAACCAGCTTCCGATCTGCCGCCGATCCAATCCACCCGCGCGGGCCTGCAGGCGGTGCGCAAGGCCCGCGATTACTTCGCCAGAACAATACCCGGCCGGCAATCTGAATTCGAATCCGTCACGGTTCACTCGGTTTCGAAGCGGTCGCGGAACACTTCATCGGGTATGACTACAAACGCTCCGAGGTCGTATATTCTTCCATCAGAGGGGTTGGGAGGCTCTGTGATCTGACCAGTGAATATCTGGTTGCGATCATGCAAATCCAAATCGTGATCGATCGGCGGTACGAAATCTCCGCTGGAGTCATCACAGTAGTTGATCGCTGGGGAAGTCAGAGCAAGCCCAAAATCTCCATCGTCGGAATCAATGAACTCCGGATCGATCACGCTGTAGTACTCATTGGGAGCAATATTGTCCTGATCATCAACGTCGTCGTTGCCGATGACACAACCGATAAACGTGTAGCCTTCGTTACCGCCTGTGGTTATGGGGCGGGCGTTTTCATCCCAGAGGATGCTGCCCAGCACATCGTTGAGGCTGCGTCGAGTGCTGTCGTTGGAAAACGCGCGCACGAGAGAGCCGCTGCCCGGCAATTCATTGGCGGCAATCGTTGAATAGCGCAATTCATGACTTCCGCCAGCCCCTGAATATATCAAGTGCTCTTCCGCCTCATTACCCGAAATCAGTGTGTTGACCATGCGAACATGGGCTCTGAAAATTCCGCCGAACCCTGTTGAATTTCCGGTTCGCGATAGCCCACCAAAGTCGCCTTCTGAAGCATTGTGCTGAACGAACGAGTTTCGGACGTCAATCCTGGCGCCATTCATCACGTAGAATGCCGCCCCATTGCTCTCTGCCTCGTTGCCAATCAGACCACTGCATCGTGGTGGAATCCCTGCGTGCGTGGGGCGTTCCATGCGGCAGTCCTGCGGATCATCTCCCGCCAACAACATGCGGTCGATCAGCACATCGGCCTGATTCAGCGCATAGATTGCCCCTCCCAGACCACCGCTACCACCGTCTGTAGCCACGGTGTTTCCTTCGAACCAGGTGTCCCGCGCATCCACAGTAGAATCTTCTCCGACTACGTAAAGGCCACCACCACGGGTGGCCTGGTTGAATGCGATCCAGGCCGCACTCTCCGGCACGCCACCCCAGCGTCCATGGGGAGTGCCGCGCAGAACAACCCAGGCTCCGTTCTCTGCATGAATGCCGCCACCACGGTTGTCCGCGGAATTCTGAAGGACTCCGCCGGAATAGAGGAATTGCTGGTTAAATACATCGAAGACATAGGGGCCACCGGCGCGAATGACCGCACGGCATCCCGACAGTGAAAGCCCGCCGCCATGGGTTGCGGAGTTGCTTCGAATCAGTGCATTGCCAGTTTGCACATGATACAGAGCGAATGTTTCGGCACCGGCGTCATATTCATCGACACAGCGAATGGCGCCACCGAGGTCAGCGGCAACGTTGCCTGTTACGACTGAGTCATCGTCCAGGAACAATAATGGTGGGGGTTGATTGCCGGGATCGTCGACGATTTCTTCACCGGTTGTCTCGATGTAGACTCCTCCACCTGAGCCCGATATGACCGCCTGATTCTCGAATACATGGGAGTTGATCAATTTGACGCCCAGGCGACCCGGACGGCCGATAATCCGGATGCCACCGCCATCAAAAGTCAATCCACCCTCGGTCTCACCGGCGAATCCGCCAGTCATTTCGAGGTTTTCCAGCACGACCGTGCGTTCGGCATCGGACTCATCAGCGTCATAGTTGATGGTGAAAATACGATGGTCGGCCGAACAACATTGCCCGTTCGCATCCAGGGTCGTGCGCGGGCTAGTCTGGCTTGGCGAGCCGCCACATGCACTGTATCCTCCCACAATACGGAGTTCCTCAAGTGGTGTGGGTCCTTCCACGAAATCATCGAGATTGATGGAGTAGCGTCCCGTGAGGCTGGATGCTGCGATACGGATCTCCAAGTGTGTGATCGGATGGAGCTGACCTCCAGCAACTTGGAGGGCGGTGCCCAGATCGTGATAATCGCAGTCTGCCGACGACCCAACATACCAGATGTCGGTAATGTTTCGTTCGCTGGCTGTGGCCTGACCGTGATTCATGCAAAGTGGCAGAATCAACAGGCACAGGAAGGTCATTGCGGCAATCAGTTGTCCGTGACTGGCAAAAGGCGTCGCCTCCCGCTTCGAGATCGAATTTCGTAGAGCAAAAGAAGAGTCGATTTCGTACATGGTTAGCTCCCTTGTTTCGTGAGTATGCCAGACTGCTCCTCGGGAACCCGGACCATGTAACCGAAGTGGGTCGAGCTGGACTGATTGCGCAATTTGATTGTTGTCCATCCTGACGGAATTTCCTGCGCGGACAAAACGAACTCGTAATGGGCATGATCATCACCATGCGGTGGATGACGCGTGACGACCTCCAGCACATTGGCCTGATCAAGCCCGAATACCGGGTCGGGTTGGGCCATGACGCCCCCGGATGGACTGATCGAATGAGCAAGATAAAGGATCAGAATCAAGATTCCCGAATGAATGACGCGATTCAAATGGTTCAACATGGGTTTGTCCTCCTGAGTGCATTGAAAGGCTGCCAAAACGCAGCAGCTCCAAGTCTCCAAGAGGGCGCCTGGAAAGGCCTGACAAAAAGCTTCCAATTTCCTGATGTTTTCCTGAAAACCACATGACTTCCATCTATTGAATTTCGTACTATCTTGTTTTTACTGGGTATTTTCAGATCGACGCAAGCACTTGGCCTGATTTCGGGACAGCTGCACTGGATCTCAGATGCAAGTCGATCATGGTCGTTAGCACCGGAAATATCACCTGCCGCGGAAAAGGCTTCAGCTGCGGCACGTGACCTGCAAAGCTCGATTACAGACTACAGGAGGACGCTGGCTCGAGATTCAGAGCAGATTCGACGCATCGAGAACGAAGCGTGGAGCGCGACAGAATCTCAAGGCTAGGGACTTTTTGACTTAACAGCCTTGCGGAGCCCTGACAGGACCTTTTGACCGTGCCCCCGAAATTCGGGGGCACGGTCAGAATCAACTGGGCGCCACCCTTCCCCAACCATTTTTTGGGACGATGAAATTGCCGGCTGCAAGGGTTCACCAAAAACCCTTGCAATCACTCACTCCCGCGACCATCAGGTCAGTGAACCGTGCCAAGTTTTCCAGGCACTCCATCATTTGAGAGGGCGGACCTTGAGCACCCGGTGAAAAACTCCTTGGAAGTCCGGGATCAAGCGAACCGGCTGTTAGGATGAGAATCAACCTAGCGTGGGAAGTACATCATGTCCCTGAGATTCTGGCGCCGGGTGCGTGTGGCGCCGGGTGTGACCATGAACTTGAGCAAGCGAGGTGGCTCGCTGTCGTTCGGCCCGAGGGGGGCTAAGTACACCATGGGGACCAGCGGCCGGCGCGGTACGGTTTCCCTGCCTGGAACCGGTCTGTTCTATACCGTTCGTGGCCGGAGCGGTGGTTCTCGCCGACGGAGCACGCAACCCGAACAACCAAAGGTTGACCCGGCCCATCGGCTGAACCTCAGTTTTTTCCAGCGTCTGTTTACCCCGGCCAACGAGCGCGCACTGGTCGAAGGCCTCAAGGCCATGGTGGCCGAAAGTGAGGACGAAGCGCTGGAGCAGTTCGAGCAGGGCCGCGAACTGGCCGACGCCCACTGGCTGGCCGGCATTCTCCGACTCAAGCGCCGACACTTCGAGGATGCCAGGGCGCACCTGGGCTACTGCCTGCGCAACATTTCCTCGCTGGGCAAGCATCTGGAAAAGTACGGAGTGGTTCCGACCACCAGCCTGGCCATCACGCCAGAAGTTACCGCCCATGTCCAGCCACGCAAGCGCGGCACCTTGCTTGCCCTGGCCGAAATCGATCAGGCCCGCGGCGACCTCGCCGCAGCGCGCAACTGGCTGGAAACGCTGCAACAAGACTACCCGGATGATCCGGTAGTCATGCTGTCGCTGGCCGAGGTGATGCTCGAATGCGATGCCGACCCCAAATCCGCCGCCCAGGCCATCGTGGGCATGACCGCCGATGTTGAAAACGAAACCCCGGTCCATGCCGCGCTGCTGCTCTACAAAGGCCGTACCCTGCGGGAGCTGGGCCTAGACGATGCCGCCTTCCGGACGCTCACGGTGGCTTTCCGCCGCAAGAAGGACCGTGACCCGGAACTGCTGCGCGCCATCCGCTACGAACGTGCCCTGGCCTATGAGGCCGCCGGTCGCCACTCACGCGCCCGCAGCGAACTCGAAGCGATCTATGCAGAGGCGCCCGACTACGAGGACGTCGCCAGGCGGTTGGGGTTATAGGAGCTCGTGCTTTCTGGCAG
>SLKT01000126.1 GCA_007134485.1 Wenzhouxiangella sp.
GAAGGCCACCAAGAAGAAGGCCACCAAGAAGAAGGCCACCAAGAAGAAGGCCACCAAGAAGAAGGCCACCAAGAAGAAGGCCACCAAGAAGAAGGCCACCAAGAAGAAGGCCTCCAAGAAGGAGGCCTCCAAGAAGAAGGCTTCCAAGAAGAAGGCTTCCAAGAAGAAGGCTTCCAAGAAGAAGGCCTCCAAGAAGAAGGCCTCCAAGAAAAAGGCTTCCAAGAAAAAGGCGGCCAAGAAGAAGGCTTCCAAGAAGAAAGCCACCGGGAAAAAGGCCGTTCGCAAGAAGGCGCCTGCCGGTGTTGTCCGCAAAAAGGCTGGCAAGAAGGCCGTGAGCAAGGCCAGTCAGTTTGTATCGGAACAGGCTGCCCAGGCCAGTCGCCGCCAGCGTGAGCAGAATATTCGTTCACAGGCCGTCATGGGCCATACCAGTGCCGCGACCAAGCGTCGCCAGGCCAAGCGCGACGGCGGCAAGAAACGCTAGATCGTGTCCGAACGGTTGCCAGTGGTCTGGCAGGACCGCTGGCTGTGCGCCATCGACAAACCTCCGGGGTTGATGGTCCATCGCAGTACGCGCAGCACGGATTCAAGTTTTGCCATGCAGATGCTGCGCGATCAGCTTGGCAAACGGGTCTGGCCGGTGCACCGCCTGGACCGGGCCACTTCCGGGTTGTTGTTGTTTGCACTGGATGCCGACAGTGCGGCTCACCTGGGTCGACAGTTCATGGCAAGAGCCGTCGCCAAGCGCTACCTGGCGGTGGTCAGGGGGCATGTGGATGGACAAGGATTGATCGACCACGCACTCGAATCCGGTCGCCGTGAGCAAGCTGCGCGTACCCGCTATCAGCACCTGGCCCGAATGGAATTGCCGTATGCGATCGGGCGCTATCCCAGCGCCCGCTACTCGCTGGTCAGCGCGGTCCCGGAGACCGGTCGCATGCACCAGATTCGACGTCACTTCAAGCATATCTTTCATCCACTCATCGGCGATACCACCTATGGCGAAGGTCGTCACAACCGACTGTTCCGCGAACTGTTCGCCTGCCATCGTCTGCTGCTGCATGCCAGTCGCCTGCGCTTTGTCCACCCGGCCAGCGACAAGACAATGGAGCTGCATGCCCCAACCACCGGCACATTTCGGCGCATCATCACAGAGTTCATTCATCGAGACTTTCCAGCACCACTCGGCGCCCCGCCCCCAAAAACTCCAGTCTGAGCTGAACAGGCTCCAAAGATTGCACCGACCTTCGTTGGTGTGTTCGGTGGTTCCGTTGCTTTGCGGGTACCATTAGCAGGGTGCCAATTCAGTCACCCTGTGGAGAGTTCAATGAGTATTGCAGTTTTCAGTCATTTCGATGGCGGGAATATCGAGGTTGTCGAGGCCGAGCGGGCCGACGAGATTTGTCTGCGTATCAAGCCCGATGTCGGTGGACGCCACATGCAGTGGTTTTACTTCCAGCTATGCAATGCCCGCGATCAGGATTGCGTAATGCAGCTCGAAAATGCCGGCCAGGTGTCCTACACCGATGGTTTCCAGGACTACCAGGCACTCGCCTCGGTCGACCAGGAATACTGGTTTCGGGTACCGACCGAATTTGATGGACAGAATCTCATCATCCGCCACCGGCCAAGTTCGGATGTCATCTACTACGCCTATTTTGCGCCTTATCCCCTGCTGCGCCACCAGCAATTGATCGCGTTGGCGCTGGAGTCGGAACGCGTCAGCGCCGAGTGCCTGTGCACCACGCCGGACGGGCATGCGCACACGCTCTTGACCATCGGCGAGGAACAGGCCGGGCGCAAGAAGTTGTGGATCACGGCCCGGCAACACCCCGGAGAAACCATGGCCGAGTGGTGGGTCGAGGGTTTCATCGATCGCCTGCTCGATGAGGATGACCCGGTCTCGCGCAAGCTGCTGGATCAGGCGGTTGTCTACCTGGTGCCCAACATGTGTATCGACGGGGCGGTGCGTGGTCATCTGCGCTGCAATGCGCTCGGGCGCAACCTCAATCGTGAATGGGCCGAACCGAGTGCCGAGGCCTCGCCGGAGGTCTATTACGTCATCGAGAAGATGAAGCAGACCGGCGTGGACTTTGCCCTGGATGTGCACGGTGATGAGGGCCTGCCCTACAACTTCATCGCCGGTGCCGAAGGGGTGCCGAGCTGGAACGAACAACGCCAGGCCCAGCTTGATGCCTTCAAGAACCTGCTGGCCAAGATCAGCCCGGATTTCCAGACCGAGCAGGGTTACTCGGTTGATGAGCCAGGCAGCTCGGACCTGCGCAAGAATACCGATTTCATGGCCGAGACTTTCGGTAGCCTGGCCATGACCCTGGAGATGCCGTTCAAGGACTCGGCCATCAGCCCGGTGCCTGAAACCGGCTGGTCGCCGGGTCGTAGCCAGGTGCTCGGACGGGCTTGCGTGGATGCGATCTGGCGCATGCTACCTGAGCTGTAAAATTTTCCTCGCGCGGAGACGCAAAGACGCGGAGAAAAAAGATTTAAGGGGCCTCTGAATAACTCTGCGCGAGTGAGCTTTTTAGTGTTCCTGATTAGCGTCGTGTCTCAGCAGACACTGGCAATATCGATGGACGGTGGTGCTGCAAGCCGTCCTCGGGTGGTGGATTTCGCTGAAGGCCTCGCCACCGCGTCGAACTGAAGCGGAATTCACCGCCCGAGGACGGCCTTTGCCGGAACGAAGCCCGACCACTGAGACACGACGCTAGTTTGTGTTTGCTTCGCGACAGCGGGTCCGAAACCGGGACTGAAACTCTGTGGTGAATTCTGAAGACTGCTATTCAGGGTCTTTCTGGATCCGGCTGGCCGGGTCGACCAGTTCCAGGCGTCGGAAGGCGACGCCGGCCTGGGTGCGGTTGCGGACTTCGAGCTTGTGGAAGATCTCGCTCATGTGGGCCTTGACCGTGCGTTCCTGGATCTCCAGTTCATCGGCGATCTGCTTGTTGAGGCGCCCGTCGGCCACCATGGCCAGTACGCGGAACTGCTGCGGGGTCAGGCTGGCGATGCGGCGCGACAATTCCAGATCTTCGTCGGCGCTTTCGGTTTCGGCGACTGCCCGGGACAGGTGAGGCGGGATCCACTCGTGGCAATCCATCACGGTCGCGATCGCCTCGGTCAGCTCATCCAGACCGGAGCTTTTCGGAATGAAACCGGCCGCGCCATGATCGAGCGCGCGTCGAATGACGTTGGGATCCTCATTGGCTGAGACCACAACCACGGCCACTGCGGGAAAGCTCAAGCGAATGGCCGCCAGGCCGGTCAGCCCCTGGTTGCCCGGCATGTGAAGATCCAGCAATACCAGGTCGATGGCCTCGTCCTTTTCAAGCACCGCCCAGGTTTCGGGAAGATCGCGGGCTTGCAGGACCTCGGCATCGGGCAGACAGTCGCTCAATGCCTGCACCAGCGCAGCCCTGAACAACGGATGATCATCGGCAATCAAAACCCGCGTAGTCATCAGAACGTCCGGCTCCTCTCCCGTCTTTCGTCTCCCGTCTTCCCGCCCTTGATCACTGCACCGTCCACCCACCATCGACAACGATGGCCTGCCCGGTAATGTTGCGGGCCACCGGGGAAATCAGGAACTGACAGATGCCGCCCAGTTCCTCCATGCTGATGAATACCCCCTTGGGCATCGGCTTGAGCATGATGGTGTCGACCACCTCGTCCTCGGAAATACCGTGAACCCGCGCCTGGTCGGCGATCTGTTTTTCGACCAGCGGTGTCTTCACATAGGTTGGGCAGATGGTGTTGATGGTGATGTCGGTGTCGGCTGTTTCCAGTGCCAGCACACGGGAAAAGCCGATCAGGCCATGCTTGGCCGCCACGTATGCACTCTTGTAGGCGCTGGCGACCAGAGAATGGATGGAACCGATATTGATGATTCTTCCGAAGCCGGTCTCGCGCATGTCCGGCAGGAGTGCCCGGGTCAGTCGGGCCACGCCCACCAGCATGATCTGGACGAGCTGATCCCATTGCTCGATCGGGAACTCCTCGAGCCGCGCGACATGCTGGATGCCGGCGTTGTTGATCAGCACATCCGGGGCACGATCCAGGTTGTCGAGCAACTGATCGACCGATGCCTGCGAGGTGACATCCAGGGACGCGGCGACTGCCTGACCACCGGCTTCGATAATTTCGGAAGCGATGGATTGAGCGGCCTCTATTGCGAGATCGGTCACGATGACATGGTGGCCGGCATGGGCCAATTCACGGGCAATTCCGGCCCCGATACCGCTGCCGGCGCCGGTAATCAGAATGCTTGAGGGTGAGACGTTCATGGTGATCGGGGATCGGTTCTTGTGATCGCTTGGGTCCGATCAAGAGACTAGCAGGTTCCGGTTCGAAACGCGCCTGTACCAAAGTCCATCCGGCGTGTACCAATGTCCACGTCCATCTCTGTCCGGATGCTGGTAGGCTTGCACAAGGTTCATTCAGGAGCTTCGGATCATGCTCGTCAACAGTCATCGTGTCACTTTGATCGCTGCAGTTCTGGTCCTTGCGGCATGCCGGCCTGGGGATGACCCTGGACTGCCCGGCGAAACCATGGAGCCGGCGCCCTCTGATCCGGCCTCATGGCGGGTCAGTGAATATCGCGATGACGATGATCTGCTCACTGCAGGATTGGGTCTGGATGGACTGATGACCAGCGCCCCGGCGCCGGATGATCCGGACCAACCCACCGCCGATGAGTTGCGCCGGATGGCGATTCACAATGCATGGAATTCCCTGTCTGCACTTTCCCCGGCCGGTGGTTTCGGAGGCTTGCTGGTCGACCTGGAAGAGGTTCCCGGACTTGAATTATCCGCCTTTCGTGCCTTGCCTGGACATCGTCATCCGGCCCGAGTGGTGGTTCAGTTGCCGGATGCCTTTGCCGCCGACCAGCCTTGCCTGGTCGTGATTCCGGCATCCGGATCACGCAGTGTGCATGGGGGAATCCCGCTGGCCGCGCCGTTCATTGCAGAACATGGCTGTGCGGCGGTGTACACCGACAAGGGCGCTGGAACCGACTTTTTCGATTACTCGGATGGCCACGGCGTGGCCCTGTCGGGGCAGCGTTCGGCCATCGATGAGCAGGACCTGGGGTTCGAGCCCGACGATGCACAAGCACGCCTGGGCGCAACCGCTGCAGGCATGGCCCATGCCCATTCCGGTGATCATCCCGAAGCCTACTGGGGCCACTTCGTGCTCGATGCGGTCCATTTCGGACTGGAGGTCCTCAACGAGTCGCTGGACGGGCAGTTCGACGCATCAAATACCCGCATCCTTGCCGCCGGTCTTTCCAATGGCGGCGGCGCCGTGCTTCGGGCCGCGGAGGTCGATGAGGGCGGGCTGCTCGACGGCGTGATTGCGGTGATGCCCAACATCACGCCACAGGATGTCCCCCATCTTTATGACTATGCCACGCTGGCCGCGATCTACCAGCCATGCACGCTGGCGGACCGGGACACCACTTTGGACATGCCCTTGGGCAATCCGCTGCTGGTCGCGGCGGGACAGCGACGCTGTCAGTCGCTTGCCGATGCCGAGTTGCTGGATGCGCCCGAAGCGGAACTGGCGCGCGATGTTTTGCGCTCGGTGGGATTCGATGATTCGGCCCTGGAATTGGGTGCGGCCAACGTGGCCCTGGATTTGTGGCGATCGGTGGCTGTCGGCTATGCCTCGGCCTACTTGCGCCGTGGCGCTTTCGACATGCCGTGTCGTTTCCAGATGTCGGGATCGCAAGCCACGCCGGCCCAACGTCATGCCTGGTGGGCGACCCATTCCGGCATCGGGGCCGGCGGAGGTATCGAAATGATTGATCGCATGGTCTCGGGCGAGGACTCGGCTTTGCCCGGTATTCGCTGCCTGCGCGATTTGTGGACCGGCCGCGATGACGACTCGCAGGCGTTGCATGAGGCGGTCAACGCGACCCGCGCCACTGGCCGTTTGCCGGCCATTCCGGTGCTGATCGTGCATGGACGCGAGGATGGCCTGATTCCGGCCGCCCTCAGCGCCCGTCCGTATGTCGAGCATGCTCGTGGGCAAGGCAGTTCACTGGTGTATTGGGAAGTCGAAAACGCCCAGCATTTCGATGCCCTGCTCAATGCGCCGGGCGTGGACCGGCGTTTCGTGCCCATCCTGCCGTTCGGCTGGGCCGGTCTTGAACATGTGCGCGCGGTACTCGATGATGAAATCGAAGCCGGCGCCGACCGAACTTTCGAAGCACCCCCGCGCCGGCCGGACAGCCACTGAACTGGGAACACCTGGGTTTGCAATGAGCTGCGAGGGGGTGGGGGAGCAGCGGGTGGCATCCGACCGCTCAAGGACTGACCGGGTGATCGGCGTGGTCGATTGCTTCCAGTTTGTTGGCCTTGGGGTCGGTTCGGTCTGCGAGTCTATGCTTGTAAGGAGAGTGCCTTGCGCTTGGCAATGGGTGGCTTCCATGGCCCGGGTAAGGCTTGGTGCCAGCCGCCGCCACCCGGTCAGTCCGTGATCGGTCAGATACCACCCGCTGCGACAGGTGGGAGGAGGTTGAAAGTCTGGTGGTGGCTTCGTTTCAGTTCAGTAACTCCCCTGGCAATCTACTCTCACCCGACAAGCGACGAGTGGGCTTGACCGGGGCCGGGCTCGAGGTGACGGAAGCAGCCAGTGCCTTTCCGTACTTGGAGCACCCGAAAAGCCTGCTAACGGCAAGCTCCTATCCACTGGATCGAACGCGATTCGGTCGGCACCAAAACGCCACTGAAGTCGAATAACCGACCCCGCCGTTCACCTCGAGCCCGGCCCCGGTCAAGGCCGCTCGTCGCCCAGCCCCTCAACCGCGGCCCTGGGAATGGTCAGCGGATCGCGGTAGGGGGTCAGGATCTCAGCCCAGCGGGCCAGTGAAGGCACAGGGGTCATCCCGCAACGACCCGTCGAGCCCGTGCAGAGTCATTTAGAGGCCCCTTGGGCATCCGGGCTTCACGATCAACAGCTAGAATTCAGTAGATCATGATCAAAGTGTTCTTTACGTATGAGAATCCCGTCGTTGCTTCTTCCCGCGGCAGTTGCCGTGCTCCTGCTCGGCTGCGCACCCTTTCCGACCGTACCCTCCGATGTGTCCTTTGACGATGGATTGACCGCGGAAGGTTTGCTGGAACGCACGCTGGCCGCTCATGGTGGCGATCTTTCCGATGACCCGGTTGATTTCAACCTTGCCATGGATGGTGAATGGTCATCGGCCATCGTGCGCATTCAGCCGGTGGTGACCGACGCCGGCTACCGGATCAGCGCCCGGGAAAGATATCGTCCGGCTGATCGACTCTACTCCGTGCGTCATCAGGGTCCGGACGGCACCAAGACCATCATTCGGCAGGATGAGAACATTCGCGTCTACTACGACGGGGTCGAGGAGACCGATCCGCAGATTCTCAAGGCCAGCGCCATGACGACCGATGCCTTCGAGCTTTTTCACTTCGGTCCATCGTTTCTCAAGCGTCGGGCAGCCGACATGTCGCGTCTTCCAGACCAGCGAGAGAATGACATCGACTATCGTCGTTTCCTGGTCGTGATTCGACCCGGGTTCGGTGAGGCCGAAGAGGATCAGGTGGTGGTCTGGATGCATCCCGAAACCGACTTGATGTTTCGAGTGCATATCACGCTCAATGGTTTCGAGACCACTCAGGGCGCCCATGTCGACACCACGTTCCTCGAATATCATCGATTGGGAGATTACATCTTGCCGTCCCGTTTTGCCGAACGTGTACGAGGCCCGATCCGCATTCATGCTCATGACTGGTGGCTGACCGGCGCGGACCATGATCGTGGCTGGAGTCTGGACGAAGTCAGACAAGCTGAGTTTTCAGGCACGGCCGCCGATGCTGAAGGGCCGTTGCAGCCGATTTCAGAGAATTGATTTTCGGCTTGCGCAAGGCCGGACAGGATCAAGCCAACGCGATCAGCAGGGTACACTAGTTACATGACTGACCCCGCTTCATCCGCCGTCCTCGAGTTGGCCGAGGATCTGATTGCCAGACCATCCGTCACGCCGGCCGATGCCGGTTGCCAGGACATGCTGGCGGCTCGCCTGCAGGCGGCGGGCATGAGCGTGGAGTCGATCGCCGTCGAGGATGTCGTCAACTTGTTCGCCCGGCATGGGCAGGGCGGACCGCACCTGATGCTTTTGGGACACACCGATGTCGTGCCACCGGGGCCGACTGACGCTTGGACCAGTCCGCCATTCGAACCGACCCACAGAAACGGCCATCTGTTCGGTCGCGGCGCGGCCGACATGAAATCTTCCGTGGCGGCTTTCGTGATCGCCCTGGAAACTTTTCTGGCCCGTCATCCGGATCATTCGGGCACGGTGTCGTTGTTGCTGACCTCCGACGAGGAAGGCGTGGCCCGGCACGGGGTGCGTGCGGTGGTGCCGATGCTGCGACAACGCAATCTGTTGCCCGATGCCTGCCTGGTCGGTGAACCGTCCAGTCTTGAAAGACTGGGCGACAACGTGCGCATTGGCCGGCGCGGTAGCATTCAGGCCCGCCTGGTTGTGCGCGGTCGCCAGGGACATACCGCCTATGCCGATCCAGTCGACAATCCGGTTCACCGGGCCGGGCCATTGATCGCGGCGCTGGGAAGGCTGGATTTCGATGATGGCGATGAGTACTTTCCGGCAACCCGCTTGCAGATATCCAATATCCGTGCCGGCACCGGCGCCGACAACGTCACGCCCGGTGAGCTGGAAGTGCTGTTCAACCTGCGCAACAATCCGAATTCCACCTCGGAGACATTGGAGCAGGCCATTCGTGCCCTGATCGACCGGCATGACCCCGGACCCTGGACGCTGGAATGGCGGGTATCGGGCGAGCCATTCGGTCCCGCCACCGGCAAGCTGCCGGAGGTCGTCAGCGATGTCTGCCGGGCGCAATTGTCGATTCGCCCGCAACTGGATACCGGTGGCGGGACTTCCGATGGTCGTTTCCTGGGTCCGATCGGTATTCCGGTCGTCGAACTGGGCCCGGTCAATCGCACCATTCACCAGGTTGATGAGTGCATCGACCTGTCTGATCTCGAGCGTCTGCCAGAAATCTATGCCGACATCATCCAGCGCATGCTTGGCGGGGGGCACTGAGCCATCATGCGCGTGCTGCTTATTGCCTTGGTGGTGTTGCTGGTCCTGGTTCAAATCCGATTGTGGAACGAGGTCAGCGAGGTGCGTGGCCTGCGGGTCATGGTCGAGGAGCAGAACGAGGAAAATCAGAAACTTCGCGAACGCAACGATGCCCTGGCCGCCGAAGTCGAGGACCTGCGCGCCGGGCTGGAAGCGATCGAAGAACGTGCTCGCGCCGAACTGGGACTGATTCGCGATGGGGAATCTTTTTTCCTGATTGTCGATCCGGAACAAGCCGATCACGAGCCGGATGACTGACTTTGCCTGGGGCGGCCCACCGGTCACCGGGCGGCTGCGCGAGCGGCCCGAGGATTTCCGGGTCAGCGAAAATCTCGGCCATGCGCCGGATGGTGAAGGCGAGCATCTGTGGCTGTGGGTCGAAAAGCGCGAGCGCAATACCACCGATGTGGCCGGCGCCCTGGCCGGACTGGCCGGCGTTCATCCGCGCCAGGTCTCCTTTGCCGGCCTCAAGGATCGCAATGCGATCACCGGCCAGTATTTTTCGATTCACCTTCCCGGCCGGGATGACCCGTCCTGGCAGGACTGGCGGATCGATGGTGTCGAGATCAGCAAGGCCAGTCGATCGAGTCGCAAGATCCAGCGTGGCCGTCTGGTCGGCAATCATTTCGAGATCCGTGTCAGGGCCATCGAGGGGGATCGGGACGGATTGATCGAGCGCTTGCATCAGGTCAGGGCGCATGGAGCGCCCAACGGCTTCGGCGAACAGCGCTTCGGCGGCAACAACATCGCCCGGGCACACGCCTTGTTCGCGGGCAGGCTTCGCCGCAAACCGTCGAAACACAAGCGCGGGTTCTACCTTTCAGCCGCGCGCAGCCTGATCTTCAACCTGGTATTGGCAAGACGGATCGAGAATCACACCTGGAACCGGATCACGCCGGGGGATGTGGCATTGCTCAGCGGCACCGGTTCGTGGTTTGTTCCCGAGGCCAATGATCCCGAGCTGGATGCGCGTTGCCAACGCCTGGACATTCACCCCACCGGCCCGCTGGCCGGGTTGGGAGAGCGCCCGGTGACCGGCACCGTCGCCGAGCTGGAACAGGCCGTGTTCGACGAGCAACGAGCGCTGGTCGAAGGTTTGTGCAAATTTCGCCTCAAGCATGAGCGCCGGGCTTTGCGCATGAAAGTCTCACAGCTTGAATGGGCCTGGCCCGACCCCCAGACATTGGACTTGAGTTTCGAGTTGGGCCAGGGCAGCTATGCCACCTCGGTATTGCGCGAGCTGGTTGATTATCGAGAATGAAAAAGCAGGATCTTTTGAGTCTTCGCGTCTTTGCGCTTCAAAGATTTTCAATTCCAATAAAGTGACAATCCAATGACTTTTCGATTGAAAGCGGCCTCCGGGCCGCATACCGGGCAGACCTTCGAGCTGGGTGAGGATACCGCCATCGGCAGTGCCGACCAGGCCGATATTCGGATCGAGGGCCTGCCGGACGAGCAGGCGCGTATCGTCTTCGATGGTCAGACGCTGACCCTGGAAACTTCAAGCGAGGCCTATGTCAACGGCAGCGCGGTCGCCCGGCAGGCACTCAAGTCCGGCGACGAAATCCGTTTCGGCGAGCATCGTTTCGTACTTCAGGCGCCGGGACTGCGTCCGCCACGTGTTCTTGACCAGACCGATCAGCGCCAGGGCATCAACCCCTGGACCTGGGTCGTGATCGGCGTTGTCGCCCTTGGCGGATTCGGGGCAGTCGCCGCCTTTGTTCTTACGCAACTGGGATAACACCATGTCTTTCAAGCTTTCCACCCGCGTCATCCACGCCGGTCAGTCCCCGGACCCGACCAATGGCGCCATCATGACGCCGATCTACACCACCTCGACCTACGTGCAGAAAAGTCCAGGAGATCACCAGGGTTATGAGTACTCGCGTACCCACAACCCCACCCGCAAGGCGTGGGAAGCCTGTGTCGCCGACCTGGAGGGCGGTCGTCACGGCTTTGCCTTCGCCTCGGGCATGGCCGCCATCGATACCCTGATGCACCTGCTCGAACCCGGTGATCACGTACTGGCCATGCATGATCTTTACGGCGGCACTTACCGCCTGTTCGAAAACGTGCGCAAGCGCTCTTCCGGGTTGGAATTCAGCTTTGTCGATCTGTCCGATGTCGATGCGGCTCGGGCAGCCATCACCGATAGCACGAAAATCATCTGGGTGGAAACGCCCACCAACCCCATGCTGCAACTGGTCGATATCGCCGCCATGGCCGAACTGGCGCGCGAATGCGGCGCCTGGCTAGTGGTCGACAACACCTTCGCCACGCCGATGCTGCAACAGCCGTTGTCCCTGGGTGCCGACATCGTGGTTCACTCGGTCACCAAGTATCTCAATGGCCATTCCGACATGGTCGGCGGGGCCCTGGTGGTCAAGGACGATGATCTGGGCGAGCGTATCGGCTACCTGCAGAATTCGGCCGGCGGTGTTCAGGGACCCTTCGATTCGTTCCTGGTCATGCGCGGGGTCAAGACCCTGGCGCTGCGCATGCAGGCCCATTGTGACAACGCCATGCAGATTGCCCAGTGGCTTGAAACTCGCCCCGAGGTCGGCACGGTCATCTATCCCGGCCTGGACGCACACCCGCAAAAAGGTCTGGCCGAAAAACAGATGTCCGGCTTTGGCGGCATGGTCAGCTTCGACATCGACGGTGACCTGGCCCGCGCCCGCCGCTTCCTGGAAAACACCCGCCTGTTCGCCCTGGCCGAATCGCTGGGCGGTGTCGAGTCCCTGGTCAATCACCCGGCCATCATGACCCACGGCTCGGTCCCCAGGGACCGCCGCGAAGCCCTGGGCATCACCGATACGCTGATTCGCCTGTCGGTCGGGATCGAGGATGTCGATGATCTTATCGGGGACCTGGAGCGTGCGTTTGAGGTTTGACGGGTAGACGGGAGACGGGAGACGGAAGACGGAAGACGGAGGTGAGGGGTCAGGATTCAGGATTCAGGGAAAGGCATAAGGATCAAGGTTCAAGGTTCAAGGAAAGACATGGGAGCAAGAGATGAAGGTTTTCCTTGTTCCTTGCGCCTTTTCCGGAAACCGGAAACCGAAACACTACGGTTGCAGGCCAAAAATCAATTCCAGCACCATGCCGATGCCGGCCATCACCGCCACGGTGGTGATCAGGCCGGTCTTGAGGCCGAACAGTAGCACGATGGCCAGCAGGGTCAGAGTTAGCGCCCATGGATCGATCGAGTTCAATACCGGCAAGGTCAGGTCCAGGCCGGTGATGTCGAGCGGACGTTGTTCGGTAAACAGTAATCGAAGCCCAAACCACAGCGCCAGGTTGGCGATGATGCCGACCACGGCGGCGGTGATGCCGCGCAGGGCGCCGGCGATGCGGGCGTTGCCACGCAGTTTCTCCACCCGGGGTGCGAGCAGGAAGATCCACAGAAACGAGGGGGCGAACATCACCCAGGTGGTCAGCATCGCGCCCAGGCTGCCGGCCAGTAGCGGATGAAACAGTTCATCGTGGCGCCAGGCGGCCAGAAATCCGACGAATTGTGTGACCAGGATCAGCGGGCCCGGGGTGGTTTCGGCCAGTCCCAGCCCGTCCAGCATTTCCCCGGCCGCGATCCATTCCCGGGTCTCGGCGGCGTACTGGGCAACCCAGGCCAGCACCGCGTACGCGCCGCCGAAACTCAGCACCGAGACCAGGCTGAAGTACTCGGCCAACTGGGTCCAGACTGACTCACGCCCGGCCCATAGCATCAGGCCGACCACCGGCAATAGCCAGGCCAGGGCCACGGAGATGGGGACGCGTTTTGAAATGCTGGGGGTGTGGGTGTCGAGGTCACTGGCCGGCCGGCTGTGACGAAACGCGATCAGGCCAATGACTGCCGCGCTCAACACGATCAGGGGAAAGGGCAGGCCGAACACGAACATGGCGACCAGCGCCAGTGCCGAGATGCTCATGGCCGCCATGCCGTGGACTACCTTGCCGGCCATGCGCATCAGGGCCTGGGCGACGATGGCCAGAACCGCGCACTTGAGCCCGAACAGCGCACCCTCCACCAGCGAAACCTGGCCGAAGGTGACATACATGAGACTCAGCGCCAGCATGATCAGCGCCCCTGGCAACACGAAGATGATGCCGGCCAGCAACCCACCGCGCACGCCGTTGAGCAACCAGCCGACGTAGGTGGCCAGTTGCTGGGCTTCGGGGCCGGGCAGCAGCATGCAGAAGTTCAGTGCATGGTTGAATCGGGTCTGATCCAGCCAACCCTTCTCATCGACAATCAGCCGCTGCATCACCCCGATCTGCGCCGCCGGCCCCCCGAAACTCAGAAACGCCACTTTCAACCAGACGCGCAGCGCCTCGCGCATGGAAACCGTGGGGGTATCTTGCATTGGGCGAGTATATGGTAGTTAACGGTTTCCGGTGACCGGTTTCCGGTTTCCGGGGCGGGCAAAGACATGGTTTTCCGGAAACCGAAAACCGAAACACATCAAATTCCTGTCGATGTCGGAACTCTAGACCTACATCCCAAGCGCAAACAGTCCCAGGCACAGGATCAAACCGGCCAGCGGGACGAGCACGGTCAGGGCCCCCATGGGCGCATAGGCGGCGGCGTGGGTTTCCTTGCAGATGGCGCGGATGGTGGTGACCACGTAGCCGTTGTGGGGCAGCGAATCCAGGGCGCCGGAGGAGATGGCGACCACGCGGTGGAGCTGGTCGGGATCGACGCCCTGGTCCATGTAATGCGGACCGAGGATCGGCAAGGCGATGGCCTGTCCGCCGGAGGCCGATCCGGTCATGGCGGCAATGGCCGAGACCGCGATGGCGGCAGAAACCAGGCCGCTGCCGGGCAGGCCGGTGACCCAGACCACGGCGGCATCGAAGGCCGGTGAAACGCGCGCCACGGTGCCGAAGCCAACCACTGCGGCGGTATTGCCGATGGCGATCAGCGCCCCGGTGCCGCCTTCGGTCAACGCCTCGCCGGGCTTGTGCAGGTGGCGAACATTGATCAATGCCGCGCCGATGCAACCGGCCAGCAGGGCGACGATCAGCGCCGAGGTGCCGAGCTGGTCGTGGGTGGTAAACGAAATGCCCAACACCAGCATCAGCGGGATGGCGGACAGGGCCGGGTGGGGCAGATTGCCCCGGTCACTGCGCGGGTCATCGTCGCGCTCCTCGAAAAACTCTCCGCGCTCTACGGCACGCTTGAGCATCCAGCGCAACCAGATATAACCGGTCACGGCCATGAAGATAGCCACCACCAGGCTGGCTTCCCAGGCTGCCAGTGGACTGGTGCCCAGATGTTCGACCGGGATCCAGTTCTGAATTTCGGGCGAACCGGCCGAGGTCATGGTGAATGTCACCGACCCAAACGCCAGTGTGGCCGGAATGAAGCGGCGCGGCAGGTTGGCATCGCGAAACAGGGCCAGCGCCATCGGGTAGACCGAAAAAGCGACCACGAACAGGCTGACCCCGCCGTAAGTCAGCACCGCGCAGGCCAGCACCACGGCCAGGGCGGCGCGCTTGGTGCCCAGGCGGGTAATAATGAAACGCGAGACACTATCGGCACCGCCGGAAGATTCCATCAGCTTGCCGAACAGCGAGCCGAGCAGAAAGATGAAAAACCAAGAGGCGATGAACCCGGTGAAACCGTCCATGTACTGGGTCACCAGGTTGATGCCATCTTCTCCGGCCAATGGCGGCAGCAGTGGCACACCGGATGTCAGGGCCACCAGCAGCGCACACAGCGGCGTGGCCACGAACAGGCTCATGCCACGCATGGTGAGATAAATCAACAGGCCCAGGCCCGCAAGCAGGCCGATCAGACTGAGCATCGCGACTTCCGGCTATGAATTCCGGTCTTCATGGTCGCGCCTGACGATGCCGGGGTGGAACTGTACCAAGGTACAAGTTACACGGCATGAGGTCGGTCGCTAGGCTTGCGAGTCATGAGCCAGCCGTTCCCAGTCCATGGAGTGGCGATGATGATTGAAATACCCAGAGTCCTGAAGGGAGCACTATGATGAAGTTTGCAAAAGTTTCCACCCTGTCCGCGGCTATCGCCCTGGCCCTTTCTTCGGTTGCCCTGGCCCAGGATGGCGACTCCGATGAGCGTGAATCCGGTGAACAGGCCTCCGAGTTGGATCGGATCGAAGTCACCGCGCGTCGGCGCGAAGAGGACCTATCGGATGTGCCGCTATCGGTGACCGCAATTTCAGGCCAGGAGCTGGCCGATATCGGTGCGCAGGACATCACCATTCTCAAGCAGACAGTACCCAACACGACCCTGGAAGTCTCACGCGGGACTTCATCAACCCTGACCGCCTTCATCCGCGGCATTGGTCAGCAGGACCCGGTGGCCGGATTCGAGGCCGGCGTTGGTGTCTACATTGATGATGTCTACCTCAATCGTCCCCAGGCCGCGGTGCTCGATATCTATGATGTTGAACGTGTCGAGGTACTGCGTGGGCCGCAAGGCACCCTGTATGGACGCAACACCATTGGTGGCGCCGTCAAGTATGTCACCCGGCGTTTGAGTCACACGCCGTCGGCCAGTATTCGCGGCAGCATCGGCAGCTTCTCGCAGCGTGACCTGGTGGTTTCGGGCGAGGCGCCGATCGGTGATGCTTTCGCCATCGGTGGCAGCATCGCCTCGTTCAATCGCAATGGATACGGCACCAACCTCCACCTTGACGAGGAAAACTACGACAAGGATGTCCTGGCCATGCGACTGAGTGCCGAGTGGACACCAACACCAGACCTGTTCATTCGCCTGGCCGGCGATTACTACGAAGACAACTCCAATCCGGTCGGTGGTCATCGGCTGATCCCCGGTCTGGTTTCGGGCGCGCCGGTGCTGGACCATGTCTACAACTCGCGTTCCGGAATCACCGGCGATCACTATGTGGAGGCCTTTGGCTCCAGCCTGCTGGTCGAGTATGACATCAACCCCAACCTGACCTTCAAGAGCATCACTGCGTATCGCGAGGATGAGAGCGTCCAGCAGATCGATTTCGAGGCCTTGCCGGCCGCCGATGTCGATGTGCCCGCCATTTACGAAAACGATCAGTTCAGCCAGGAATTCCAGCTGGCCTTCCGTTCGCAACGGATCAACGGGGTGGCCGGGTTCTATTACCTGGAGGCGAATGCTTATACAGAATTCGACGTGTTGCTGGCCACAACCGGGGACGCCATTGGTCTGCCCGGCCTGAATGCCTATACCCTGGGCGATGTCGACACCGATACCTGGTCGGTATTTGCCGATGCCAGTTTCGATCTGGCCGACTACCTGGGTCTTGATACCGGGCTCGAGCTGTCGGTGGGCGGTCGTTACACCCGCGACGAGCGCAGCTCCCGCGTGCTCCGTCAGACGTTTATCGGCGGCAATTCGCCGGCCCTGGGCGGTGAGGGCGTTCCGATCGAAACGACGTCCGATTTCGAGGGCTCGAATACCTTTACCGATTTCTCTCCCCGGGTCAGCCTGGCCTGGAAGCCGACGGATGATCACAATCTCTACGTGTCCTACAGCCAGGGTTTCAAGGGCGGCAGTTTCGACCCGCGCGGGGCGACCACGGCCGCGCCGGATATCACCGGCGATGGGCAGGTGACCGATGAGGACATTTTCCTGTTCATGAGTTTCGATTCCGAAGAAGTCGATTCGTACGAGCTGGGCTGGAAGGCTCGCTTTGCAGAAGGCCGGATCAACACCAGCCTGGCATTCTTCTACAGTGACTACACCAATATCCAGGTGCCCGGTTCAATCGGTGTCGACACCACTGGAGATGGCGTCTCGGATACCTTCACCGGTGTCACGACCAACGCCGGTTCGGCCACCGTCAAGGGTGTCGAGTTCGAAGGCAGCGCGGTGCTGGCTCAGGATATGATCACCTCGGGTGATGCGCTGAGCACATCCATCGCTCTGGGTTACATCGATGCTGGCTACGACGAGTTCATCACCGCGGTCACCGATCCCGAAACCGGTCAGAGTACGCTGGAGGATGTCTCGGACGAGCGCAATTTCCAGAACACACCCAGCCGCACCGCCCACTGGTCGTTGCGCTATGACACGCCGCTTTCACTGTTCGGCACGGATGGCAATTTCTCGGTTCTGGGATCGTGGTCGTATCGTTCGAAAACCAATCAGTTCGAGATTCCTTCCGACTTCCTCGACCAGCCTGCCTATTCCCTCTACGACATGAGCCTGCTGTGGCAGCGCGACGATGGTCGTTATGAACTGGGCCTGCACGGGCGCAATTTGACCAACAAGGAATACAAGGTATCCGGTTACGTTTTTGCCACCCCGGATGGAACGCAGTCAACATTGGGGCTTGAAGGGGTGATGAACGCGTTCTACGGCGCACCTCGCACCATTACTCTGACGGGTACGGTCAACTTCTGATCCAGTCCGCATCGGGGCGCGACCCGGTCGCGCCCCTTGACTCTCCAGTTTCAGGCCATGGGCTTCATGCCATGGCCGATTTTTTTGGAAGAGGGAAGACGGGAGACGGAAGAGGGAAGACGGA
>SLKT01000014.1 GCA_007134485.1 Wenzhouxiangella sp.
GCGCTCATCCGCGGCGTTAGGCCTCTTGGCAAGGGCGCTGCCATTCCCGGCGAGCCCTGCCTTGCGGCTAAGCGCTTTCCGACTCGCTGAATGTTACAAAATGAGTGACGGGGTACACTAGTAAGCATGTTGCTGTCCATTCGCAACCTGGACTACAGCGTCGGGGGCCCCCTGCTGCTGGAAAAGGTCAATCTGGAGATCGATCAGAACGAACGCATTGCCCTGGTCGGGCGCAATGGAGCGGGCAAATCCACCCTGCTCAAGCTGATTGCCGGTGAAGTCGAGCCCGATGACGGCCGCGTCGTTCCCGGCGACGGCATGCGCATCGCCCGCTTGCGCCAGGAGGTCCCGAACCAGGCTTCGGGATCGGTTTTCAACCAGGTGGCCGAAGGGCTGGGGGAACTCGGTGCGCTGCTGGCGGAGTTTCACCACCTGGCCACCGATGGCGCCCACCCGGACCGGCTGGCCGCCGTTCAGGCCCGGATCGAGGAAGCCGGCGGTTGGGACCTGGATCAGCAGGTGGAATCCATCCTTGCCCGCCTCGACCTGGACGGCGATGCCGAGTTCTCCGCACTTTCCGGGGGCATGAAGCGCCGGGTGCTGCTTGGCCAGGCCCTGGTTCGTCAACCGGATCTATTGCTACTCGACGAGCCGACCAACCACCTCGACATCGAGGCCATCGAATGGCTCGAAGAGTTTCTGCGCGGCTTTCCCGGCAGCCTGGTGTTCGTCACCCACGACCGACGCTTTCTTAAGAATCTGGCCACGCGCATTGTCGAAATCGACCGCGGCCAGGTCACTTCATGGCCGGGCGACTGGGACAACTACCTGCGCCGGGTCGAGGAACGACTGCATGCCGAACAACTCGAGAATCAGCGTTTCGACAAGCAACTGGCCGAGGAAGAAATCTGGATCCGCCAGGGCATCAAGGCCCGCCGAACGCGCAACGAGGGTCGCGTCCGGGCCCTGAAGAAAATGCGCCGGGAACGCGCTGAGCGGCGCGAGCGCACCGGCCAGGCCAGTATCCAGGTAGCCACCGCCGGCCAGTCCGGGCGCAAGGTGATCGAGGCCGGCAATATTGATTTTTCCTGGGGCGATCAGGCGATCGTCAGGGATTTCTCCACCCTGATCCTGCGCGGTGACCGCATCGGACTGATCGGCCCCAACGGCTCCGGCAAGACCACCCTTCTGCAATTGCTACTCGGCAAACTGCAACCGGACCGGGGAGAGATACGGCTGGGCACCGGTCTGGAAATCGCCTACTTCGACCAGCAGCGCGCGGTGCTGCGCGATGACTGGACCGCGGCCGAAAACGTCGCCGAGGGGCGGGAATTCGTCGAGCTCAACGGCCAGCGCAAGCACATCATCGGCTACCTGCAGGACTTCCTGTTTACCCCGGAGCGCTCGCGCGCGCCGATCACCCGGCTGTCGGGCGGCGAACGCAACCGCCTGCTGCTGGCCCGGCTGTTCGCCCGGCCTTCGAACCTGCTGGTCATGGACGAACCGACCAACGATCTCGATGTGGAAACACTGGAATTGCTGGAGGAGCGCCTGGCCGAATATCCCGGCACTCTGCTGCTGGTCAGCCATGACCGCGAGTTCATGGACAACGTGGTCACCTCAACGCTGGTCATGGAAGGCAATGGCCAGGTCGGTGAGTATGTCGGCGGTTACAGCGACTGGTTGCGCCAGCGACCCGATCCGGCGCCAACCGGTGCGGCTCCTGAAACCACCAAACCAAAACCTGCACGCAACAAATCAGCCCCGGCCAAACTCAGCTACAAGCTGGCCCGTGAGCTGGAACAACTACCCGGACGGGTCGAGACGCTCGAGGCCGAAATCGAACGCATCGGCGAGCAGATGAACGACCCGGACTTCTACCGCCAGAGCCCTGAGGAAATTGCCCGGGTAAACACGCGAGCCCGGGACCTGCAATCAGAACTCGACCAGGCCTACCAGCGATGGGAGGCACTGGAAACCGGGCGAACTGAATAGTCGCAGCATACAGGACAGGAACTGACCCTTGCTGAGCAATCAGAAATATTGCCTTGGGACTTTCACAGCTACACCACCAAGGACCGAGATAATAAACGAGAGATGCGTGATACCTGGCCCCTGTTGAAAGATTCCGACTTTCCGGCGATTCGCCGTGAC
This sequence comes from Wenzhouxiangella sp., assembly GCA_007134485.1. GTDB lineage: Bacteria > Pseudomonadota > Gammaproteobacteria > Xanthomonadales > Wenzhouxiangellaceae > Wenzhouxiangella. The sequence goes on from SLKT01000014.1 coordinate 2,155, forward strand.
CGGATCGCCACCCTGCAGTTGAATCTCGGCTACCTGTGCAATATCGCCTGCCTGCACTGTCATGTGGCCGCCGGGCCCAACCGCACTGAATTGATGGACCGCGAAACCATGGTCGAGGCACTGGCCGTGGCCGAGCGTTTCGAAGTCAAGACGCTGGATCTGACCGGCGGGTCGCCGGAGATGAATCCGCATTTTCGCTGGCTGGTGGAACAGGCGCGCGAACGTGGTCTGCACATAATGGACCGACTCAATCCCACCATCATGGAAGAGCCGGGTTACGAGTGGGTCGGTGAATTCCTGGCCGAACACCGGGTCGAGGCGATTGCCTCCCTGCCCTGTTATTCGGCGGAAAATGTCGATGCCCAACGCGGCAACGGGGTTTTCGAGGCTTCGATCAAGGCCCTCAAGACACTCAATGATCTGGGCTACGGCGACCCGGATTCCGATCTGGTGCTCAACCTGGTCTACAACCCGCTGGGCCCGGCCCTTCCGCCGCCCCAGGGTGTGCTGGAATCCGATTACAAGCGATTCCTGAATGAGCAATTCGGAATTCGCTTCAACCAGCTATTTACCATCACCAACATGCCGATCAAGCGTTTCGGCGCCGTGCTGCTGGCCAAGGGACAGTTCGATGAGTATATGGAGTTGCTCAAGAATGCCTATCAACCGGCCAATCTGAAATCGGTGATGTGCCGAGACCTGATCAGCGTTGATTACCGAGGTCGGCTACACGACTGTGACTTCAACCAGATGCTCGAGCTCGGGCTGGGCGAAAGCGAAGGACCGCGTGATCTTTCCGATCTGCTCGAGACCGGTCGCCTGCCACGTCGCATCAACGTGGCTGACCATTGTTACGGTTGCGCTGCCGGTCAGGGCTCCAGCTGTGGTGGAGCCCTGAACGACTGAATCAGCATAATCCTGTCCCGTGCCCGGGGTGGCTCAGGATTCCTCGCCCTCGACGCGAACCTTGACCTCGGTTTGCACGTCGGCATGCAGGATCAGGCCAATGGTGTATTCGCCCGGCTCGCGGATCGGGCCTTCCGGCATATCGACCTCGGCCTTTTCCACGGCAAAACCCATTTCGGTCAACTTGCCAGCGATTTCCTGCGGATTGATCGAACCGTACAGGCGACCCTCGGGACTGATGGCCACGTTGAACACCACCTCTTCGATGCCATCAATGGCTTCGCGACGCGCATCGGCGGCAGCCAGCTTCTCGTTGGCCTGACGCATCAATTCCTCTCGTCGGGCCTCGAACTTCTCGAGGTTTTCCCGGGTGGCGGGAATGGCCTTGCCGCGCGGCAACAGGAAATTTCGACCATAACCGGGCTTGACCGTCACGGTATCGCCCAGGTCACCCAGGTTGTAAATATTTTCAAGCAAAATCAGCTTCATGTCGGCACCTGCTTAGTGATTGTCCGAATACGGCAACAGCGCGAGGTAACGGGCACGCTTGATCGCGGTCGCCAGTTGGCGCTGGTACTTGGCCTTGGTGCCGGTAATGCGGCTGGGCACGATCTTGCCGGTCTCGCCAATGAAGTCCTTGAGCAGTTCGACGTCCTTATAGTCAACCTGCTCGATCCCTTCCACCGTGAAACGGCAGAACTTGCGTCGTCTCATGAATCTGGCCATGGTCTCAAGCCTCCGCCTTTTCGTTTTCGGAATCATCGCTGTCGACAACATCATCATCGTCGTCGGACTCGTCGTCATCCAGGTCGTCGTCATCGTCATCATCACTGTCATCGTCATAGGATGCACGACGGGACTTTTCACGCTCGTCCTTGCTCTCCTTGCGCTTGAGCATGATGGACGGCTCGGTCGCCGCCTCGTCCTTGCGCACGGTCAGATGACGCAGGATGGCGTCGTTGAAGCGGAAGATGCCTTCCAGTTCCTGGAGCGTGGCCGCATCACATTCGATGTTGAGCATCAGGTAATGGGCCTTGTGCAGCTTGGCGATGGTGTAGGCCAGTTGCAGCCGTCCCCAGTCCTCGCTGCGGTGGACGGTGCCACCATTGTTCTCGACCAGAGTCCGGTAACGATCTAGCATACCGGGCACCTGATCGCTCTGGTCCGGATGGACCAGGAGCACGATCTCGTAATGACGCATGGGTCTCTCCTTGTGATTTCGAAGGCCCCGGAACCATTCCGGAACCCGCAAAGCCCCCGATCAGGTCATGAGGTGACCCGCCGTGGAGCAAGGTTGCCCGAGGGCAAGAGCGGAATTATAGCAGGGGAAGACGGAAGACGGAAGACGGGAGACGGCCATTGTGCCTTTCCCGGAAACCGTAACCCGGAAACCGAGGTCTTCTAAGCCACCGTGAAGCTTTCTCCGCAGCCGCATTCGCCGACGACGTTGGGATTACGGAAGCGGAATTCGCGGACCAGGCCTTCGTGGACAAAGTCCACGGTGGTGCCGGAGACCATGCCCATGGCCTTGTCGGAGACCAGGACCTTGACGCCCTCTTCCTCGAACACGTGGTCGGTGTCCCCGGCCTGTTGAGCAATGTCGACCTCGTAGGCCCAGCCGGAACAGCCGGTTCGGCGCACATCGATGCGCAAACCGATGCCGCCCTCGCGGGCCATGAATTGACGGACCCGATCGGCTGCCGCCGGGGTCAGGTTGATGCCGGAATTTTCGCTTGCGGGTTCAGTTTGACTGGCCATGTCCATTATTATTGCGGTTTCACGGAACTCTTTCAATCATGGAAATCAATAACGCCATGCAAACTGCAAGCGTCCGGCAAGTGCTGGCCGGGGACATCACGCCCGGCACCGAAATCATGGTTCAGGGCTGGGTCCGCACCCGACGCGACTCCAAGGCCGGTTTTTCGTTCATTCATCTCAATGACGGCTCGTGCCTGGCCAACCTGCAGCTGGTTGCCGACAAAGGCCTGAGCAATTACGACGACGAGATCCTGCGACTGACAAGCGGTGCATCACTCAGGTGTCGCGGCCAGGTGGTCGAATCGAAGGGCCGTGGACAGAGCCTGGAGATTCAGGCTGCCGAAATCGAGGTCATGGGTCTGGTGGATGACCCGGACACCTACCCCATTCAGCCCAAGCAGCATTCATTCGAATTTCTGCGCTCGGTCGCCCACCTGCGACCGCGCACCAATACCTTCGGTGCGGTCACCCGAGTTCGCCATGTGGCCGCCCGGGCTATTCATGAATTCTTTGATCAAGCCGGCTACTACTGGGTCAACACCCCGATCATCACCGCCTCGGATGCCGAAGGCGCCGGTCAGTTGTTCCGGGTCAGCACCCTGGACCTGCTCAACCCGCCGCGCACGGATGACGGCGGCGTGGACTTCGGCAAGGATTTTTTCGGCCGTGAGACCTTTCTGACGGTGTCCGGACAACTCAATGTCGAGGCTTACTGCCTGGCGCTGAGCAAGGTCTACACCTTCGGCCCGACCTTCCGGGCCGAAAACTCCAATACCGCCCGCCACTTGGCCGAGTTCTGGATGGTCGAACCGGAAGTCGCCTTTGCCGACCTCGATGACCTGGCCGGCCTGGCCGAGGATTTTCTCAAGTTCGTGTTCGCCCGCATTCTGGAACGCTGTGGCGAGGAAATGGCGTTCTTTGCCGAGCGCATCGAACCCGAAGCGCTCAACCGGCTGGAAAACCTGGTCAACAGCGAGTTTGTTCGCATGGATTACGGTGAGGCCATCGAGATTCTCAAGGCCAGCGGCCAGAAGTTTGAATACAAACCCGATTGGGGCGTGGACCTGCAGACCGAGCACGAGCGCTATCTGACTGAGAAACACTGCAAGGCCCCGGTGGTGGTCATGAACTATCCCGATGAAATCAAGGCTTTCTACATGCGCCTGAACGATGACGGCAAGACCGTGGCCGCCATGGATGTCCTGGCTCCGGGCATCGGTGAAATCATCGGCGGCAGCCAGCGCGAGGAACGCCTGGATGTGCTGACCCGGCGGATGGCCGAACATGGCCTGGATGCCGACACCTACCAATGGTTCCTGGACCTGCGTCGCTATGGCACCGTACCCCATGCCGGCTTCGGGCTGGGCTTTGAGCGTCTGCTCAACTACATTACCGGTCTGGGCAATATCCGTGACGTGATACCGTATCCAAGAACGCCGGGCAGCGCTCCGTTTTGAGCACGTGAATTGGGAGGCCATGCGATGAATCTTGATCTGAGCAACAAGAGTGCGGTGGTCTGCGGAGCCAGCCGAGGCATTGGCAAAGCCACTGCAGAGATCCTTGCCGGTCTCGGAGCCACGGTCACCGTTGTGGCCCGTGATCGGGACCGTCTGGAAGCCGTGATCGACGGCCTCAGCACTGATAAAAACCAGAGGCATCAACTGGTTGTATCTGACTTCTCGAATCCGGAAGAGGTTCAAAAACAGTTCGGGAGCTGGCTGGACAACACTCCAAGCCAGATCCTGGTCAACAACAGCGGAGGGCCACCGCCGGGCCCGATCGCCGAGGCCGAGGGTGAAGCCTTTCTCGACGGCATGCGCGCTCACTTGCTGTGCAACCAGTACCTTGCTCAGGCCGCCCTGCCCGGCATGCGTGAGGCCGGCTATGGTCGCATCATCAATATCATCTCGACCTCGGTCTATGAGCCCATCCCGGGGCTGGGCGTGTCCAATACGGTGCGCGCGGCCGTGGCGGCCTGGGCCAAGACACTGTCGCGTGAGATTGGGCCCGACGGAATTACCGTCAACAATGTGCTGCCGGGATTCACGGCCACCGACCGGCTCGACAACCTGATCGCCGGACGGGCGGAAAAATCCGGCCAGAGCGAAAATGAAGTCGCAGACGGCATGCGTGCGGGAGTGCCCATGGGCCGCTTTGCCTCGCCCGAAGAAATTGCCCATGCCGTCGCTTTCCTGGCCAGCCCGGCAGCCTCGTATATCACCGGCGTCAGTCTGGCCGTCGATGGTGGCCGTCTGAACTCGCTGTGAAGCAGCTCGGCAATTTCATCAATGGCAGGTTCTGGCCGGCAGCCGGCGGCAGCTTTCTGGACAACATCGAACCGGCCACAGGAGCAGTGCTGGCGCGAGTGCCCGATTCAGGCCCCGAAGATGTCGAACAAGCGGTAGCTGCAGCCAGGCAAGCGTTTCCGGAATGGTCGGCTCGATCGGTGGCCGAGCGAGCTGCACGACTCGAATCCATGGCCGGGTTGATCGGGACAAAGGCCGAGGAACTGGCCGCCCTGGAATCGACCGATACCGGCAAGCCATTGAAACTGGCACGCGAAGTGGACATGGAACGCGCCCGCGCCAACCTGAAATTCTTCGCCGGCGCCATGAGCCACTGGGCCAGCGCCGGACATGACATGGGCCCGGCCGGATTCAACTACACCCGTCGCGAACCCCTGGGCGTGGTCGCATTGATCACCCCCTGGAATCTTCCCCTTTACTTGCTGACCTGGAAGCTGGCCCCGGCGCTGGTGACCGGCAACACCGTGGTGGCCAAGCCTTCGGAATTGACACCGATGACCGCTCATGCACTGTGTGAACTCGCCATCGAGGCCGGCATTCCGCCAGGTGTGTTCAACCTTGTCCACGGCACCGGACCAGGCTGCGGCCAGGCGCTGGTTGATCACCCTGCGATCCGGGCGGTGTCGTTTACCGGGGGGACCGCAACCGGAAAAACCATTGCCCGCTCGGTCGCCGAACGGCTGATCAAGCTGTCGCTGGAACTCGGGGGCAAGAACCCGGCGTTGGTATTCGCCGATGCGGACCTGGACAAGACCATCCCGGGCCTGGTGCGGGCCGGGTTCACCAATCAGGGTCAGGTGTGTCTGTGTTCGTCACGGATACTGGTCCATGAATCCATCCACGACGAGATTGCACAAAAGTTGAGCAATGCGGTCAAGGCGCTGAAACTGGGCGATCCCGGTGAATCGCATACTGACCAGGGCGCGCTGATCTCCAGTGCCCACCGCGACAAGGTGACAGGTTACATCGAGCAGGCCCGCCGCGATGGCGGCCGGATCCTGTGCGGTGGCGAGGTCATTCAGCCACGCGGTCGATGCCGCGGTGGATATTTCGTGCTGCCGACCGTCATTATTGACCTGCCGCCCGAATCACGCCTTCACCACGACGAAATCTTCGGACCCGTGGTCACACTGCAGCGCTTTGCCGACGAGGACGAAGCCGTGCAACTGGCCAACAGTGTGGACTACGGCCTGGCCGCGACGGTGTGGACGGAAAACCTTTCATGCGCCCATCGAGTCGCTGCTCGCATTCAGGCCGGCATTGTCTGGGTCAACAATTGGCTGGTACGCGACCTGCGCACGCCGTTCGGTGGCATGAAGGATTCGGGGCTGGGCCGGGAAGGCGGCCATTGGTCGCTCGAGTTTTTCACCGAACCGAAAAACGTCTTCATTGACGGACGCTGATCCGGCCCCACTCCGTCTACGGCGATGATACTGAGGACACCGGCCATCAGCAGACCGGGCAGTAGCGCAGCAGTCACCGCGACAGTCATTTGCCTCTACAATCAGGCCAGACTCATGACCAACGGATCCTTGCATGTCCAACACGATTGATGCCGGCAACGCCCCGCGACCGGTCGGCGCCTACCCGCATGCCCGCCGGGTTGGCGATCTGCTGTTTCTTTCCGGACTGGGACCGAGAATTCCGGGCAGCAACGAAATACCCGGCAACCTGCATGACCAGGCCGGAAAACTGATTGATTACGATATCGAAGCCCAGACACGCCAGTTGGTCGCCAACCTCGACCAGGTACTGGAAGCGGCCGGCGTCACGCGCAGCCATCTGGTTGATGTCACGGTCTTTCTGACCGACATGGACCGCGACTTCGCCCGCTTCAACGAAATCTATGCCGAGTATTTCAGCGAGGCCGCACCCTGTCGCACCACCGTGGAGATCAACGCCCTGCCCACGCCCATTGCCATCGAATTCAAGTGCATTGCGGCTGTATCCACGACTCCTGAAACCTGAGGTTCGAACATGAAGACTTTCACCAGGCTATTGATCGTTGTCTCCGCAATGCTCCTGACCGGCCCGGCGCTGGCCGTCGATCTGGACAGCGAGCGCATCGCGACCGGCCAGTTCGAGTACCGCACCACCCTGCAAGTCGGAGATACCGTCGTTGACATTGATTCCAGCCGGATTCTGAGTCGTGACCCGGAGGGTCCGATGAAAATCGAGACCATCACCCGCACGGGCATGGGTGAGGCCCGGGACGTACTGGAATTGCATGCCGAAACCCTCCAGCCCGTCCGGCGTGAAGTGCGCCAGGGCGATGGCGACATGGTCATCGACTACTCGGCCGAACAGGTAACCGGATATATCCGGGCGGCGGGACAGACCGTCAGCGTGGATGTCGAGCTCGATGAACCCGCCTATGCCGGAGAGTCCGGACTCGAAGCCCTGCTGAGCGCCATGGCTTACGAGGCCGGTCTGAAAACTGAAGTGCACATCCTTGAAATCGATGTCGCCACCCGCGTTCGTCACTTTCGCCTGAAAGTGGGCAATCTGGAGCAGATCGAGACCCCGGCAGGCCGCTACAAGGCCTGGCCGGTACACGTCAAGGCCATCGACGAGTTCGATGATGAACAGACCATCTGGATCAGTCATTCACTGCCGCATGTCTTTCTGCTTGCCAAAGCGCCGGTGCCGGACGAAATGGGCGGCGGATCGCTGGTCACCACACTGCTGTCATGGGACGAACACGAGGATTCCAAATAAGCGATCACTCGTGCTGATGACTTTGCGGCAATGCCCATCCTGCGGTAATCTGAGTCCGGACTCATCGAAATGAATGTGTACAGGAATCATGCTGCCACCCATCAACTTTCAGCGCTGGATCGAGGACAACCGCCACCTGCTCAAGCCTCCGGTCGGCAACAAGTGCGTGTACGACGAGGATTTCATTGTCATGGTGGTCGGGGGTCCGAACCAGCGCACCGATTATCACTACGACGAAGGCCCGGAGTTCTTCTATCAACTCGAGGGTGACATGATCCTCAAGCTCATGGAAGAGAGCGGTCCGCGCGATGTGCGTATCCGCGAGGGCGAGATCTTCTACCTGCCCCCCACAGTCCCGCACTCCCCTCAGCGCCTCGAAAACACCGTTGGCCTGGTCGTCGAGCGCAGACGACTGGAGCATGAAAAGGACGGCCTGATGTGGTTCTGTCCCAAATGTCATCACAAGCTCTACGAGGAATATTTTTACCTGGAAAGCATCGAGAACGACTTTCCGCCGGTCATTGGCCGGTTCATGGAAAGCGAACAGAATCGCACCTGCGATCGATGCGGCGCCGTGCACCCGGCGGCATGATTGGAATCTAAGCCGTCAACCGAACAGTGTTTGTCCGATCCAGAACCACAGCGGCACCGTGGCCGCCGATATCAACACCCCCCAGGCCACCAGTGCCGAACCCAGCGCAGGCGCCAGGCGGGCAGCGGCCAGTAGTGCGGCAGCCGTGATCATTGGCGGCATGGCCGCCTCCAGCACGGCCACCCGGGCCACATCCGGATCGGCACGCAACAGCCAGACCAACCCCAACGCCAGGGCCGGAAGCACCAACAACTTGGCCACCAGGCCGATCAATAGCCCCATGCGGTATTCGGGCACCAACCTGAGCTTCAGACTCATGCCAATCGCCAGGGTCACCAGCGGCAACAACATGTCGGCAAAACGCTCGGTCAGACCCATCAACCAGTCGGGAAACCACGCATTACCCACAGCCAGGGCAAAGATCAACGCCAGGAAGGGCGGGAACGAAACGACTTGCCTGGCCACGGAGGCCGGTGTGGGATTATCACCGTCGCCGTACCAGCCCAGCACGAACAGCACATGGGTGCAGACAATCAGAAATGAACCGAACTGATCGTAGACCACGGCCAGACGAAGGTATTCCGAGCCCAGCAAGGCCTCGACCAGCGGAAAACCGAGAAACGAAGTATTGCCCAACGGAATCAGGACCAGCAATGTGGCTGTAACCTCACGACTCAGGTTCAGCCAGCGAGCCAAAGGCAACACAAGCATCACCGTGATCGCCAGCAATGCCCAGGGGACGATGATCAGCGGCAACAGGGACCAGGACGGCTCCAGGGTGGGCACGTGAATGAGAATCAGCGCCGGCAGGCAAAGATACAGAACGACCTGGTTGAGCACCTCGGGCGTCTGGTCCGGAAACAGCCGGATACGCCCGAACAGATAGCCGGCGGCAATCAATAACAGGATCGTCAGATAGGCGCTCATCCGCTCACGTTCTCACAGCCATACTCCGCGGAAGGGAGCATTCTACCGCCCCGCTCAGGAAATGGCGGATCGCTGGATGAAATCTGGACCGTCGTCAGGAATCAGCCCGGCGGACTCGGTCGCGTCCGGCCTGCTTGGCGGCATACAAAGCCTCATCGGCGCGATTGACAAGATCCGAAGGATCATTGGTCGATCCCGGCCAGCATGAGGCCAGCCCAATGGAAATCGTGATGCCTTCACAACGCTCGGCCACCCGTTTGCGCATCGCCTCGGCCACCTCGACCGCCATGCTTTCCGGTGCGCCGGGAAGAATGCACATGAACTCCTCGCCTCCGTAACGACCCACCGTATCTTCGCTGCGGCGCAGCGTGCTGGAAAGAATCTGCGCGACCAAGCGAAGAATATCGTCTCCGGCCTGGTGCCCATGGGTATCGTTGTAGCTCTTGAAATGATCAACATCGATCAGCAGGATCGCCAATTCACAACCTCGGTCAGCACAGCGCCTCCAGGATTCGGCCATCACGTCATCCAGGCAGCGTCGATTGGCGACCGCCGTCAGCCCATCAATATTGGCCATGCTTTCGAGCTTGCGATTGGCCCTGGCCAGCTCGGCAGTGCGTTGATCGACCATGTGAGTCAATCGTTCCTTTTCAGCGTTCACTCGCGACAGGCGCCAGCGAAACAATCCGAGAATGCTCAAGGTCACCAGAACAAGCGCCAGCACGACCCAGGTGATCCGGGCCGGTATCGTCATGTACCAGGGCGAAGCGATCCGGAAAGCAAATGGCGGAGACTCGCTGATATGTCCCTGGCCGTCTCGCGCCCTGACCACGAATTCGTAATCTCCGGGGCTCAGGTTCGAGTAAGTGATTCGGGTCACGGCACCCCATTCGTCGAAGTGATTTTCGAAGCCCAGCAAGCGCTTCTGATAGCGCGTCAACTCCGGGCGGCGAAATGAAGGCAGTGCATATTCAAATACCATACTGACCAGGTCATGCGGAATGGCGAAGTCAGGCCCATCCAGGGGCAGACGTTGTTCGCTGCCATCGGAAGTGGTCAAAATCACACCACGCAAGGCCACTTGCGGAGGCGGCAAGTCTCTCATGGTCACCGACGGATCAAATGTCAGGACCGTAGCGGTTCCTCCAACCAGCACCCGGTCATCAGCACTGAAGCCCAGCCAGTTGATCAGGCCCGAATCGAGAACCAACAGATCCTCGGATATCCAGTCCTCTCCCGGTGGTTTTCGCAGCACATGATCCGGAGCATGAGCCCACCAGGTTCCATCAGGACCTTTCTTGACCTGATAGGGCGCACTGGAGCGGCGCAAGGCATTCAGTCCGGACAGCCCAGTCTGTTCAAAATGCCCATCATGCCATTCGAAAAACCCGGCCGATGTGGATGCGAAAACGTCCTCATCGCCCAGCCTGAAAATGTGAATCATGCCGCCATCAGCCGTTTCAAGGCCATTGTCGTGATCAAGTCTTCTCCACAGTTTCATATCGGAGAATCCGGCATCGAAGCGGATCTCGACCAACCCGTAGTCGTCAATGAATGCCAGCAAGTGCCCGGCATCCAGTTCAGCGATACTTCTGACACGGCCGGTGAAATCACGCTTCTCGAATTCAATCGACCAGGACTCGTTTTCCCTGGTCACCACCGCCAGCCCCAATTCAGTACCCACGTACAACAAGCCGTCCTCGAAGCGGCTCTTCTTGAGCAGGCGTGGGTACAGGGCATCATGTCCGATCGGTTCGCGTTCATCGCCATGAACGCGGATCAAATTGTAGGATTCGGCCAGTAGTGCAGAATCATCACCCATGGGCAGCCAGTCCCATGCCTCGAATGGAGTCAGATCGGTTCGCTCGAAAGCCACTTGTCCAGCCGGCATTCGGTAGGTCCGAAACACACCGGCGTTGGTCACGGCCAGCCACTGATCCTGCCATCGAACCACCCGGTGAACGCGTCCACGCAAGCCGCTACGCGCCCCGATCTGCGTCCATGCCGAGGGCCAGGATACATGGACCGTCCGCGAATCCGACTGAACCAGCAAACCACCATCGTAGGCCAGGCCAAGGTCGGTGATGTAATCGTATGTCACTTCGAATCGGCGCACCCGAAGGGAGATCGGATCGACAAGGTGCAGGCTGCCGTCCGGCTCGGCCAGTGCCAGGGTGTCATCCGGCAACACCAACCACGCGCTGAAAGCATCGGACGAGGGCAGCACGTCACTGCCCGCCCAGGGGCTCAAATCTCCCTGTTCATAACGCAGCCATTGTCCATCACGGCCCAGCGTGAGCAATCCGCCTTCAGGCAGGGGCAGCAAGGCGTAGAGTTGAGTCGCCAGCTCCTCGCCACCTTCGACCAATTCGAAGTCTCCCTGCTCGAAGACCTTCAGGCCAGCCTCCCGAAACTGCACCTTGGTTCGCCCATTGTGATGGACAACGGCTCCGAACCGATCGGGGTGATACCAGGTGCGAATGTCGCCCTGTTCGGGATCGTAAAGAAAAAGGTGGTGGAGACCCGCGAAATATACGCCTTCCGGGGTAATCAGCAAGTTCCAGATATCGGCCAGGATATTGTCCCCGGGAAGCTCCTCCTCGGGCGGCGTGAGATCAATGAACTCCAGGGTTCCGTTGGCCTGCCTCCGGGCATAACCGAACTGACCATATCCACCCACGTACAAGCGGTCATTGCCGTCGTGCACAAGACTTCGAACGATGTCGCCATTGGGCATCGGCATGAACTGCCAGCGGCGACCGTCAAAACTGTGAATGCCATCCGATCCACCCACATGCAACTGACCATCGGGCGCTTGCGCGACGCTGAAAAAGTTCGGTGTGACTTCAGGCCCGGGAGAGATGGTCAGGACCGGCGGCAGGCCGGACGGCAGCTCAGCCTGGGCAAATCCCGACAACAAGCCAAGCAGACCGACCCAAAAAGTCAGTCGCCTCTTACCCCTTTTTGCCTTGCCCCCACGCATGGCCGCTCAGAAAAGCGCGAAGTGACCGGCGCGGCGCAAGGCAAGTATTTCAGGGTTGCAAGATGCCATTGAATCTACCCCTTTTTTCAATATCGACCCGCGAGATTGCCGAATACAGATTTGGCACTGGGCGATATTTCATTCGATGCTAATTCAGGATGGCTTGGAAATCAAGGGGTTTGGGAGGTGGGGGGGCGACTCGATTGGACCTTGGTGTTTACGGGGGTAAGGGATTGCTGGTGCTTTGCACCAGCGTTCTCCGGGCGCTGCGCGCCCTCCGAATCGAACCCGAGGGGTTCGAAGTCCTCCAAAGGGGAGGTCAAAATAAAAAAGGCCCGCCATAGGCGGGCCTTTTTTATTTTGGCGTCCCCTAGGGGATTCGAACCCCTGTTGCCGCCGTGAAAGTGTTGTAAACCTGTATCTGTTTGTTCCTTGCTGTCTCATAAAGCCCTGTTTTCCCTAGCTTTCCGTTTTAGACTGTTTTATACTGTTTTGGACAGTTCAGGGTTTATTTTAGACAAATATCGGACAAATCAAGTTGCCGCCGTGTCGAAATCCCGCAAGGCGGCGACACCAAAGAGGACCAAAATCATGGCCAGACAGCTACAGGAAACACGCATTCAAAAACCGACCGGCCGGGAAAAACTGAAGCCATCCGGCAAGCCGTATTACCGTGAAATCGACAACGGCATTCATCTTGGATACCGCAAGGCGAAAAACGGCGGCAAGTGGACCTTGCGCGTCTATCTCGGCAATGCCCGGTACAAGACCGAAACCATCGGGGTTGCCGACGACAATATCGGGGCAGACGGCCATCGTGTCCTGAACTATGGCCAGGCAAAGATCAAAGCCGAGAAACGCGCCCGAGAATTGACCGCCGCCGCTGATGGTCGCCATATTGGCCCCTACACGGTTCGCCAGGCATTCGAGGATTACATTGCTCACCAGCGCCGCCGTGGTCGCAATACCGGGGAAGCTGAGCGCCGCATTACCCATATAGCCGATGCACTCGGAGACATTGAAGTTTCCCGGCTGAAAAAAAAGCAAATTACGGACTGGATGGACGAAATGGCCAGCACCCCGCCCCGTCTGCGAAACGGCCAGTTCAAAGACGTGGACATGGAGGATCCCGAAGTGATTCGCCGCCGTCGTGATACGACGAATCGGCACCTTGCCGACCTGAAAGCCGCCCTGAATCTGGCCTACAAGGAAAACAAGGTTTCGAGCGCGCGTGCATGGTCCGAGGTCGAGGCATTCGAAGACGTGAGCGCGGCCAGGGTCCGTTACCTTTCCATGCAGGAAGTGACTCGGCTACTAAATGCAGCCCCGCCCGATTTGCGCGCCCTGATCAATGCCGGGCTTTTGACCGGAGCGCGCCTGTCCGACTTGCTCCGGATGAAGGTTGGCGACTACCTGCAAGATACCGGCTCAGTCATGATCGAGAACAGCAAGGTGAAATACAAGGGCAAACCCCGTTTTGCTTGCGCCCTGACTGATGAAGGAAAGCAGTTTTTCAATGCCCATACCGCCGGCCGCGAACCCGGTCAAATAATGTTCACTCGCGACGATGGCCGCCCATGGGCACGGTCCGATGTTGGCCGTCCCATGCGTGAAGCCAGCGAGGCCGCCCGTCTGGATCCACCAGCGAGCTTTCACGTATTAAGGCATACCTACGCCAGCCATGCGGTCATGAACGGCACCCCGCTGATGGTGGTGGCTCAGAATCTCGGACATGCCGATACGCGAATGTGTGAAAAGCATTATGGGCACCTTGCCCCGTCCTACGTGCAAGAGGCCATTGCCAAAGGCGTGCCGACCTGGGGAGTCCAGATCGACGAAACCGTTACACCGATGAGGGCTGGAAAATGATTGGCATTGACGAACTTGGCGTGACCTTTGATATGACCAAAGGCGAGTACCTACTAAACCGAATTGCTGATGCACTGGAAAAGGGCGAACTCCCGAATGAATCCGACTCGGAGAAACTGATTGATGCCGTCGCCTTGATGCGCGCCATGATCAAGGAGGGTAATAGCCCGGAGGAACGAAGAAAAGAGTTTATGCGCAAGCTGGGCATGATGAAGCCGCCGCATCGTGAAGCGGAAACCATCGACGTTGAAGGGGCAAGAATTGCCGAGGCGTACTGGTGGAATAGGTTCCTTGATGGCCGAGAAAACGAAGCGATTCGGGAGACAATGAAGCAACACAACGTCAGTAGGTCAAAGGTTAAACGCGCCAAGGAAGACCACCCGAAAAAATGCCGTATTGCACTGAGCGCACTGGCTGACTTATTCGGTCGGGACGACGAACGCATTCAACGCGGCATCAAGGCCATGCGTAAATTTGAGCAGAGCCTAAGAGACAGAGAGATCATGCCGCCGGAGTACGAAGAATGGCTCGAGGCCATGCGGAAACGGCACAGGGAACAGACAAAAGGTTCATAAAGCCCATGACTTATTGAACCCAAAACCGCATAGATTCCAATGACTTAGAAGTGTAGATTGTTTCCAGCGATACACCGAAACGCGAGGAAACAATGAAAGACCAAGCGCACGACCAGCCTCTAGTCTGGACCATCGACGAAACCATCGAACGCGCCCGCACTAGCCGGGCAACCATCTATCGAGAAATCAAAGCCGGAAGACTTCGGACGGTCAGAATCGGCCGGCGGCGCTATGTCACGCCCGAGGCGGCAAAGGCATGGATTGACAGCCTGGCCGAGGATATGGAGGCGGCTTGAATGGGTACCCTTGAACGAAAAAGGGAGCCCGGAGGCTCCCCCGGTTGCTTGGCAGGCGTATCCGGTAAGTCAAATCATACCACCCTTCACGCCGCGATTGCAGCCCACGGACTGACCCCGCCGGAGCATATCGAGCCGGGCAAGTTCCACCGATTCCCTGGAGCCGAGAAACGCAACGGCAACAAGGCCGGCTGGTGCCTCATGTTCGACGATGCCCAAGGCGCGGTTTTCGGTGACTGGAGCACTGGCCTAAGTGAATGCTGGCAAGCCCGCAAGCCGACTGATGAAGCCGAGCAACGGCGCTGGCGTCAGCAATTCGAACAGGCACGCAAGAAAGCCGAGCAGGAACGCGCCCAGGCCCACCAGAAAGCCGCCAAGACTGCGAGCGATACATGGGCGAGGGCTGAACCCGCCGACAGCCTGCACGGGTATCTGGTAGCAAAGGGAA
>SLKT01000086.1 GCA_007134485.1 Wenzhouxiangella sp.
CCGGCATTGCTGCCGATGAGAGCTGTGTCAATCGGGATGATGCCATGCAGTGCCTGGAAGACGGTCGCGTCAGTGCGCTGGTGATCAAGCCGGCCGCACTCGGCGGTTTGCTGGCCGCATCGCGATTGATCGAGTGTGCCCTGGACTCCGGGGTCGACGTGATCATCAGCAACTTGATGGAATCGGCGGTGGGACGGATGGCCGCTGCACATCTGGCCTCGGCCTGGCCACAACTGCCGGGTCCGCATGGACTGGCGACCGGTTCGTGGCTGGCCCGCGACCTCTTGGACGGCGGCGAGCAGATCGTGGATGCTCGCTTGCAGTTGCCGGACGGTCCCGGAATCGGCTTTGACCCGGTGCTGGAGCGCTGATGGAAGCCTGGCTGGCAGCACAGGCCCGGAATCAGCCGGATGCCGTGGCCCTGATCGAGGGTTCACAGTGTTTGAGCTGGCAGGCCCTGGCCCGGCAGGCCGGACGGCGCGCCGCAATGTTGGCCGAGCTGGGGATCAGCCGTGGCAGCCTGGTGGCCGTCGAGGCGACCAGTGACCTGGAGTCAATCTGCTGGATTCATGCCGTGTGGTGGCTCGGGGCGTGTGTGTTCCCGTTCCATCCCGACTGGCCGGAGACCGTGCTGGCGCACCGACTCGAGGATGTGGGTCCCGATGCCGTGGTGACGGGCAACCCGGAGCGATTGAAGTCTTTGCCCGAGTGGTTGGGAACACAGTTTGTAAACATGGGCCTGCCGGATAAAGCTGGTGAAGGGATCGCGGCCTGCCGGGAGGTGGCAGACAGTGATCTGCTGACCGTCCTGTGGACTTCGGGCAGCACCGGGGCGGGACGCCCGGTGAGTCTGAGCGTGGCCAACCACCGCGCCAGCGTTTGGGCCGTTGCCGAGCGTTTGCAACTGAACGAACAGGATCGCTGGCTGCTGTGCTTGCCGCTGGATCATATCGGCGGTCTGGCCATCCTGGTACGCGCGCTGATCACCGGTGCCGGTGTGGTCGTGCATGCCCATTTCGATCCCGAGCGCGTGCGGGCCGACCTGATCGAACAGCCCATCACATTGGCCTCCATGGTGCCGACCATGCTGGCGAGGTTGCTGGACCATCACGCCGGACCCTGGTCCACTCGCCTGCGCGCCTTGTTGGTCGGTGGCGCGCCCGCCACGCCGAAGTTGCTGTCCAGGGCCAGTACCGCGGGACTGTCAGTGGCGCCGACCTGGGGCATGACCGAAGCCTGTTCGCAACTGGCAACTCTGGATCCGGGTGAGCGTGGCGACACTGACTTCGAACACAGTCCGGGCTTGGTCGGTGCCCCGTTATCCGGGGTGGAATTGCGCGTGGTTCCGGATGCCGATCTGCCTGAGGATGACGGCCAGGCCGGGCGCTTGCTGGTGCGCGGACCCATGCTCAGTCCATCGATTACGGTCGACGATGAGGGCTGGTTCGATACCGGCGATGTCGGTCGCATCGATGAGCGCGGCCGGGTGATCATGCTGCACCGGTTCCGCGACCTGATCATCAGCGGCGGCATCAATGTGCATGCCGGTGAAGTCGAACAGGTGCTGCGCCAATGCCCGTGGATTGCCGATGTGGCGGTGCTGGGTCTTTCGCACCCGAACTGGGGCGAACAGGTGGTGGCGGTGGTCGTACCCGGCGATAATGTCCCTGATGGCTCCAATCGAGGTGCTGATCTTGACCGCTGGTGTCGCAGTCGACTGGAGCCGGCCCAGGTGCCGCGGCAATGGCGATTCGTGACCAGATTGCCGCGCACGACCCTTGGAAAATGCCGGCGCGATGCCCTTGAAGTCCTGTTCAACCAACCCGGAGATTGAGTGATGTCCAGACAAGTGCACCAGATGTTTTCACGCATAGCCGGCCGCTACGACCGGGCCAACCGCTGGATGTCCTTCGGTACCGACCAGGGGGTCCGGCACAAGACGGTGACGCTGTCCGGGGCCCAACCCGGCGATGCCGTGCTCGATTGCGCCGCCGGCACCGGTGACCTGACCCTGATGTTCTACCAGGCCATGAACGGCCAGGGCCGTTTCGTCGGTTCGGATTTCAATGGCGACATGCTGGCCGTGGCCGAGCAGAAATCGGAAGCCATCGCCCCGGAGATCGAATGGCGCGAGGAAGACACCGAGGCGCTGGAATATCCCGACGCCAGCTTCGATGTGGTCTCGATCGCCTACGGCATTCGCAACGTCGACAACCCGGAAAAAGCCCTTGAGAGTATGCACCGCGTACTCAAGCCGGGCGGGCGCCTGGTCATTCTGGAGTTCGGCCAGCCCGGTGCGCTGATCCGACCCTTCTACATGGTGTTCAACCGCTTCGTCATCCCGGTCATCGGCGGCCTGGCCGGCGGTGATCGCGACGCCTACCGCTACCTGCAACGCACCTCCGACAGCTTTCCCTACGGCCCCCCCTTCGTCGAAATGATCAAGGCCAGCGGAAACTACGCCGAGGTGCGCTCAAAGCCGGTCATGTTCGGCGTGAACTACATTTACGTGGCTACGAAGAGGCAGTGAAGAGTTAATGTGGCAATCAAGGCATGTCGAGTTTCGCAACATTGACTTTAAAAAATTCATCGCGCAGAGACGCAAAGGCGCTGAGAAAAGCAAATTCAGGAAAAGATAAAACAAGTTCTTTTCTTTGCGCCTCTGCGCCTCTGCGCGAGATTTCTTTTGGTTCAAGCCGCAACAGCCCGCCCGAAACAGGAAACGATTGAATTGACTCAGGACAATCCGACCGGGCTTGAACTTGATTAAGCTGGTTCGGCATACTGGAGATCAACTATGTGTCTAGCTATTCCCGCCAAGGTGGAAGCGTTGCATGACCACGACCAGGCCACGGTCGAGGTCGGGGGCGTGCGTAGCCGCATTTCACTGTCCATGGTCGACGGCGTCGAGGTCGGTGACTTTGTCATCGTCCATGTCGGCCATGCCATCACCCGCTTGAACGTCGAGGAGGCCGAGAAATCGCTGGCCCTGTTCCGCGAACTGGCCGAGGCGCTGGGAGACGACCCCGATGCGATATATTCAGGGGTTTCGTGACGGCAAGGCTGCGGCCGCCCTGGCCGCGATGATTCGCGCCGAGGCCGAACCGGACCGGCATTACCATCTCATGGAGTTCTGCGGCGGCCACACCCACGCGGTGTTTCGTCACGGCATTCCCGACCTGCTGCCCGACAATGTCGAAATGGTCCACGGCCCGGGCTGCCCGGTGTGCGTGCTTCCGGTGGCGCGGCTGGACCTGGCCATCGAACTGGCCAGTCGCGATGACGTGATTCTGGCCAGTTACGGCGACATGCTCAGGGTGCCGGCCTCGCGCCGCAACAGCCTGCTCAACGCCCGCTCGAAGGGACATGATGTACGCGTCGTCCAGTCCACTGCCGAGGCCTTGGAGCTGGCCCGTCAGCATCCCGACAAGCAGGTGGTGATGTTCGCCATCGGTTTTGAGACCACCACACCTCAGACGGCCGTGGCCATTCGCCAGGCGGCCGAGGAAGGGCTGGAGAATTTCAGCGTCTATTGCAATCACGTGCTGACTCCCTCGGCGATTCAGTCGATTCTTGACTCGCCGGAAGTGCGTGAACTCGGCCAAGTCCGGGTCGACGGATTTCTCGGGCCCTCGCATGTGTCCACGATCATCGGCTCCGAGCCCTATGAGTTCTTTGCCGAGGAATACCAGCGCCCGGTGGTGATCGCCGGTTTCGAACCGCTGGATGTGATGGCTTCCATCGTCATGCTGATCCGTCAGCTCAACGAGGGCCGGGCCGAGGTTGAAAACCAGTTCACCCGCGGCGTCAGCCGCCAGGGCAACGACCGGGCCAAGGGCCTGGTGGCCGAGGTCTTCGAGTTGCGACCCGAATTTTCATGGCGCGGCCTGGGAGAGGTGCCTTACAGCGGTCTGCGCATCAAGCGAGATTACCAGCGCTTCGATGCCGAAAAACGCTTCGACCTGGCCGAAAAACCGGTGCGCGAAAACAAGGCCTGCCAGTGCCCGGCCGTGATTCGCGGCGTCAAGAAACCCACCGACTGCGAAATCTTCGGCACCGTCTGCACCCCGCGCAACCCGATCGGCTCATGCATGGTCTCCGACGAAGGCGCCTGCGCCGCCTACTACCGCTACCGCCGCGCCGGATGATCCACAAACACATCCCCTGCCGGGGACGCTCACAACTGGCAATCCGTAGGTCGGGGTTACATCCCCGACGGACGAGGTATTAAATGTCGACACGATATCGATGCGTGCCGGTGCCGGGGTCATGGATAGGGCACACGAACGACCCGGTGGGGGTGGATTCACCGTCGTCCGTCGGGGGTGTAACCCCGACCTACAAGGTGCCGTTGTGTGGGATGATTCGACACCACATCCCCGCCTCGGGAATTTCACGTCGGGCCCCGACCAACGGAACCCGGAAACCGGAACCCGGAAACCGTAGCTTCAATTCCACCGGGTACAAACGCACGCTCGACCGATTGCCCTGACCCATGCGCCTCCTCCTCCTCTGCCACGCCTTCAACAGTCTGAGCCAGCGTATCCATGCCGAGCTGATTGCGGCCGGGCATGAGGTCAGTGTCGAGCTTGATATCAGCGACGAGGTGACTGCCGATGCCGTGCGGTTATTCGAGCCCGACGCGGTTGTCGCGCCGTTTCTCAAGCGGAAAATTCCCGACGCGGTCTGGCAGGCCGTGCCCTGCCTGATCATCCATCCGGGCCCGCCGGGCGATCGGGGCGCGAATGCGCTGGACTGGGCCATTCTCGACCAGGAACCCGAGTGGGGCGTGAGCGTGATCCAGGCCACGGGTGAGCTGGACGGCGGACCGGTACTGGCCAGCCGCACTTTTGCCATGCGAGCGGCGCGCAAGAGCAGTCTGTACCGCCTGGATGTCACCGAGGCCGCCGTCGCCGCACTGTTCGAAGCGCTGGACAAGCTTGGCCGTGGGGAACCCGGCGACAGTCCGCCGCCGGGGCGCTGGCGCGATCCGGTCAAGCCCGATCAGCGCCGCATTGACTGGAGTCACGACGACACCGAAACGGTGTTGAGAAAAATTTACAGCGCAGATGGTGCCCCTGGTGTGATCGACGAGGTCGAAGGTCAGGTGGTGCGCTATTTCAATGCCCGCCGTGAACCCGAACTTGAGGGAAAGCCCGGGCAGTGGCTGGCCCGTTGCGATCAAGCCTTGTGCCGGGCGACCCGGGACGGGGCGATCTGGCTGGGGCATTTGAGCACACCCGGCGAAAAGCCTTTCAAACGACCGGCCGCCCGGGTGCTGGCCGATCTGGCCGCCGGCCTGCCCAGCCTGGAGCCGGATCTGGCGACCGGGCGCGGACCGATTCGCTACCGCGAAACCGGCCCGGTGGGCGTGCTCGAATTCGATTTCTACAACGGCGCCATGAGCACCCTGGATTGCCAGGCCCTGCTGGCCGCCTGGCGCGAAGTCCGGCGGGGGTCGGCGCGGGTCATCGTGCTGGCCGGCGGCAGTGACTTCTGGTCCAACGGCATGGACCTGAATGCCATCGAGGCGGCTGAAAGCGCAGCCGATGAATCCTGGGCCAATATCAACGCCATGGATGACCTGGCCGAGGCCATCTTGACCACCACCGACAAGCTCACCATCAGCGCCTTGCGCGGCAACGCCGCGGCCGGCGGGGTGTTCCTGGCGCTGGCCGCCGACCGGGTGTGGGCGCGTAGCGGCGTGGTGCTGAATCCGCATTACAAGAACATGGGCAACCTGTACGGCTCGGAGTTGTGGACCTACTTGCTGCCGCGCCGGGTGGGGACCGATGGCATCGACCAGGTCATGGGCCACCGTCTGCCCATGCTGGCCGGCCAGGCCGCGGAGCTGGGCCTGATCGATCAGGCCGGACCCGGCGATCCAGAAGACTTTGACCAGTACGTGCTCGAGCAGGCCACTGAACTGGCCAGCGAGAACTGGCAGCAGGCCATCGAAGCCAAGCAGGCACAACGTGATCGCGACGAGGCTGAAAAACCCCTGGCCGAGTACCGCGCCGAGGAGCTGGAGCGCATGCGCCTGAATTTCTACGGATTCGACCCTTCTTATCATGTGGCCCGCTACCGCCTGGTCCGGCGCACGCCGCATGCCTGGACGCCGCTGTATCTGGCCCGACATCGCCACCGGGTCGGCAAGCCGGCCCGGCGGAGACGGCCGGCCCCGTGAGCGCGACCCGGCACGTCACCATCGGCGGTCGGGTCCAGGGGGTGGGATTTCGGCCCTTCGTCTACCGGCTGGCCCACGAGCTCAATCTGACCGGCTGGGTGTACAACGCCGCCGGTGTGGTCGAGACCGAAATCCAGGGCAGCGAGCAGCAGCTTGAAGATTTCGTCCGCCAGGTCATCGAGCGAGCCCCGCCGCTGGCCCGGCCTGAACTGCTGGCCGATCATCCGGTCGAGTCCGAGGCCCATTCGGCCTTCGTGATCCGTCCCAGCCAGGCCGATGCCGAGCCGGAAATTCACGTCCCACCCGATCAGTTCATGTGCGATGACTGCCTGGCCGAGGTCAGCGACCCGGACGAGCGCCGTTACCGCTATCCGTTCATCAACTGCACCCAGTGCGGGCCGCGCTACACCATTATCCGGGCCATGCCGTACGACCGGCCCAACACCACATTGCGCGATTTTCCGCTGTGCCCGGACTGCCATGCCGAGTACACCAATCCGCTGGACCGGCGCTTCCATGCCCAGCCGCTGGCCTGCGCGGTGTGCGGCCCCTCATTAAGAATGATCGAAGACGGCCAGGTTACCGAGGACAACGAAACGGTCATCGCGGCAGCCATCGAACGCATCCAGGCCGGCCAGGTGCTGGCGGTGCGCGGCGTCGGCGGCTATCACCTGATCTGCGATGCCGGAAACGAATCCGCCGTGGCCACGCTGCGCCGGCGCAAGCATCGTCCCGACAAGCCGCTGGCGGTAATGGTGCCGATGCGCGGTGATGACGGACTGGATGGCGCGCGTGAGCTGGCCGAACTCGATGCCGGGATTGCCGCCAGCCTGGCCGATCCACAACGGCCCATCGTGCTGGCGCCGATTCGCTTAAGCGCCAAGCTCGCGCCGGGCATCGCACCGGGTCTTGGCGAGGTGGGTCTGATGCTGCCCTACAGCCCGCTTCATCATTTGTTGCTGGAAGGGCTGGACCGGCCCATCGTGGCCACTTCGGGCAATCTCAGCGGTGAGCCGGTGCTGACCGATCCAGCCGACGTCGAAGCCCGGCTTTGTAATGTCGCCGATGTCTTTGTCCATCACAACCGACCCATCCAGCGCCCGGCCGATGACCCGGTCTGTCGCTCCATTGCCGGCCGCGTGCGGCCGATCCGCCTGGGCCGCGGCAATGCGCCGCTGGAGCTTGAATTGCCGCTGGAACTGGATGAACCGACTCTGGCCGTCGGCGCTTTCCTGAAAAACACCGTGGCCCTGGCCTGGAAGAAACGGGTGGTGGTCTCGCCGCATATCGGTGAGCTGGACAGCCCGCGCGCGGTCGAGGTGTTTCGACAGGTCACCACCGATCTGCAGAACCTGTACGGCATCCAGGCCCGGCAACTGGTCTGCGATGCCCATCCGGACTTTCCCAACAGCCGCCATGTGCGCGATTCCGGGCTGCCTTATCGGCGGGTGTTTCACCACGAGGCCCACGCCTCGGCGATTGCCGGTGAGTTCGGCCGGGTCGATGAGGACATGCTGGTGTTTGCCTGGGATGGCGTGGGCTATGGCCGCGACGGCAGTCTGTGGGGTGGAGAAACCTATTTCGGGCGGCCGGGACAATGGCGGCGCGTGGCCTCGCTGAAAGCCTTTCGCCTGCCCGGCGGCGATCAAGTCACGCGCCAGCCCTGGCGCACCGCGCTTTCGCTATCCTGGCATGCCGGCTTTGACTGGCCAGGCGGGCCGGATTTCGATCCGCTGCTCAGACGCGCCTGGGACACCGGTCTGGCCAGCCCCTGGACCAGCGCGGCCGGACGACTGTTCGATGGCGCCGCGGCGCTGACCGGCACCGCGCTTGAAGCCAGTTATGAAGGTCAGGGTCCGGCCTGGCTTGAAGCCTTGTCGAGCAACGGCAATGCCCACGACGCCCCGCCCCTTGAACTGGTCATGGATGAAGAAGGCCTGATTCGTGCCGACTGGTCCACGCTGATGGCCTGGCTGGCCGATCAAAGCATCCCGGCCGCCGATCGCGCCGCCGGCTTTCACCAAGCCATGATCGACGGCCTGGTCGCGCAGGCGAAGCGGCTGGCGGCAGAATACGAATTCACCCAAGTGGGCCTGGGCGGCGGGGTGTTTCAGAACGCGGTGCTGGGCGCCGGGGTGACGAGCCGCCTGAACGATGCCGGTTTTCAGCCCTGCCTGCCGGAAATTCATCCGGTCAACGATGCCGTGATCAGCTATGGTCAGATCATCGAACGGGCCGCCGGCGGTGGTGTGCCTGATCAACACTCTTGATGATGGAAAACAACAATGCCAGTTGAAAAACTTCCGAAAAACATCCGCCTGGCGCATGGCAATGGCGGGCGCTACATGCGTGAACTCATCGACGGCCTGTTCGCCCCGCGCCTGGCCGCACTGGGGCTGGACACGCGCGTCGATGCCGCGCCGGTGGAAGTGCCGGCCGGGGCGCGCATGATGATGACGACTGATGGGTTCACCGTCGATCCGCTGGAATTTCCCGGCGGCAATATCGGTTCGCTGGCCATCCACGGCACGGTCAATGACCTGGCAGTGGCCGGCGCCAAGCCGATGTATCTGACCCTCAACGCCTTTATCGAGGAAGGCATCGAGACCGCCCTGCTGGAACGGGTGGTCGATTCTCTTGCCGCGGCTGCGGCCGATGCCGGGGTCAGCCTGGTGGCCGGCGATACCAAGGTGCTGGCGCGCGGCGAATGCGGCGGCATCTACCTGGCCACTACCGGACTGGGCGTGGTGGATGAGAACCTCTCGCTGGGTCAGCAGCATATCCGGCCCGGCGATCGTATCCTGGTCTCAGGCACGGTTGGCGATCACGGCACGGCCGTGTTGCTGGCGCGTGAGGAATACGGCCTGCGCGGCGACCTGGCCTCGGATTCGGCCAGCGTGCGACCGATCACCGAGTATCTGCAAGACTACCCGGGGCTGCGATTCATGCGTGATCCCACCCGCGGCGGACTGGCCACGGTGGTGCTGGACCTGGCCCGCGAAACCGGCTTCGGCCTGGCCCTGGACGAGGCGGCTATCCCCTTGAGCGAACCGGTCTCGGCCGTCTGCGAATTGTTGGGCTACGACCCGCTCTACCTGGCCTGCGAGGGCCGGGTGGTGGCGGTGATGGCGCCCGACGAGGCCGAACAAGCCGTGGCCGGTCTGCGTGAATCCGGCCTGGCCGGGCAGGCCGCAATCATCGGCACCGTGGGTGAACAGAAGGGTCCGGTCATGTTGACCACCGGCCTGGGCGGGCAGCGCCTGATCGATGAGCTCGAAGATGATCCCCTGCCGAGAATCTGCTGATGAGTGATTCGGAGCTCATCCAGCCCCGACAAGAGGATGCCGTCGGTCCGGTTGGCGCCTGGATGCAGGCAGCGCGACCGCGCACCCTGCCGGCGGTCATCGGCCCGGTGCTGCTGGGCCAGGTGCTGGTGGCCGATGAATACTTTCTGTGGTCCACGGCCGTGCTCTGCATGGTCTGCGGGCTGGCCTTGCAGGTCGCCGTCAACCTGGCCAATGACCTGTTCGATGGCTTGAGCGGCGTCGATCAGGATGACCGGCTCGGGCCGGTGCGAGCCATGCACGCCGGTCTGCTCAGCGCCCGGGCCCTGGCTGTGGGCTTGTCCATTACCCTGGCGGTGGCCGCCGTGACCGGTCTGTGGCTGATCATTCACGGTCATTGGCTGTTGTGGCTGATGGGCGCGGCCGCCATGCTGGCCGTACTGGGTTACAGCGGCGGAGCTCGTCCTTACGCGAATCTTGGCCTGGGCGGGGCGGTGGTATGGGTATTTTTCGGGCCGGTCGCGGTGCTGGGCAGCCTGCTGGCCCATGGCAGCCCGGTTACCGGCGAGGCCATCTGGGCGGCCGTTCTCGTGGGACTACCGGTGGCCGCCATCATGGTCGTCAATAACCTGCGCGATCGCCACACCGACCGGCGTGCCGGTAAATTGACCTTGCCTGCTCGGCTGGGAAGAGCGCGCACGCTGTGGCTGTTCGCCGGATTGACCCTGTTGCCTGTGGGGCTCGCCATCCCGCTTGGCTCGGGTGCGTGGCTGTGGTCAGCCTGGGTGCTGGTCATGCTCGCGGCATTGTGGCTCAATCGGCGCCTGCGCCACTCGGAGGGCCGCGCCCTGAATCCGCTTTTGGGGCTGACGGCTTTGTATTCCCTGCTGTATGCCGGCTGGTTGATGATGTGGTTCGGTACTTGATGATGTCCATTGCCATGGGGAGGCGGGACCGGAATGGCAATGAATGAGGAGAGTGGTCATGGTGAAATGGATTGTGTTTGTCGCTCTTGTGGTTGGTGCAACCGGGCCGCTGGCTGCGGCTGAATGGCTGGAGTTGCGCAACTTCAAGCTATTCGATGGGACCGGTAGTGAGCCGAGGGAGGTGCACCGGCTGGTCGTGAAAGACGGGGAGATCGTGGCCATAGACGAGGCCGATGATGAGCAACGCCCGGCGCCTGGCGAGGCCGTGACGATCATCGATCTTGATGGCGCATTCATGATGCCGGGCCTGATCGACACCCACGTACATTTGGCCAATTGGCCCATGGCGCGGCACGAACTGGTCAATCGCCTGTCGTGGGCGCTGGATCACGGTGTGACCTCTCTGCGCGATCTGGGTGGCGATGCTCGCGTGCTGGCCGAAATCAGGCGAGCGGCCGAACTTGGGGAACTTGATGCCCCGCGCATTCGTATCGGAGCGATATTCGGGGGTCAGTCCATGTTCAACCATCCGGCGCTTGCCCAGGCTTCTCCCGGAATGGCGCCGGGACAAGCCCCATGGCTGCGCGAGGTCTCCGGTGAGGGCGACGTGTCGTTGATGGTGGCCATGGCGCGCGGGGCGGGGGTGGACGCGCTCAAGATTTATGGCAACCTGGGCGTGACGCGGGTTGAGGAGCTGGTTGCCGAGGCACAACAGCAGGGGATGATGGCCTGGGCGCACGCCACCGTATTTCCCGCCTCTCCACAGGATCTGATTTCAGTCGGCGTGCAGTCGCTATCGCATGCACCCTACCTGATCTGGGCTGGTGTCGAGTCGCTGCCGGATGACTACGGGTATCGAACAAAAGGACCGTGGGACGACATTCCGCCGGATCACCCGGGTATTCTGGACCTGCTGGACGAAATGGCCGAACGCGGCGTCGTTCTCGATGCGACCCTGGCCATGTACCGTGACATGACTCGCTACCGACCTGCCGAGGGAATCGAGTGGGCGATGCAGGCGTTCGAATGGGGTGTGACGGTCACCCGGCTGGCGCATGAGCGCGGTGTGCCGGTGTCGGTGGGCACTGACGCGTTTTTCCCACCAACACTTTTCGAGCCGCCCAATACCCATGTGGAGATCCGCGCACTGGTCAAGGATGTCGGTTTGTCACCTGACCAGGCATTGGTGGCGGCCACTCGCAATGGCGCCAGGGCCGCAGGTCTGGATGAACTGGTCGGCACGGTTGAAGTTGGAAAGCGAGCGGACCTGGTGGTGCTGGGTTCCGATCCCTTGAGCGACATCCATGCAACCACCGATATCGACTGGGTGATCTTCGACGGCCGCATCCATCGTCGGCCGGAACGCTGAGTTTCCGAGGCGATCAGGCCTGCTTTCAGGGAAGTTTCAGGTCAATTGCAGGCCCGTACCATGGAAGTTTTCGGTGGGTTGGAGACAATGAAGGCACCACAACACGAGGAACATCGTTTCCAAGGAGCATCAGTCATGACAATCCGCCATCTGTACATTCTGTTGAGTCTCGTATTCGCGGTTGCTCTTTCGGGCTCCGCATTCGGGCAGTTCGAGCGTCTGCCGACGACCAGCCCCGGTCCGCATGCGGCCACGGTCTTCGGCACGCCAAGCTACAAGGCGCAGGATCTGTACGAAGTCCGCTTTACCGCCATCAATGGGCGCCAGATCAGTCCACGTGAGGCGCTGTGGCTTGAACCCGGCACCTACGAGTTGACCGTGTCCATTCGGGCCGATCTGGGCACCACGGGCCCGACTGCCCTGCGTCGTCACCAGGCCCCGGGCTATGACACCATCGAGCTGGAGCTTGAGGCCGGCAAGCAGTATCACGTTCTGGCGCGCTACCACCGCAGCGGCGAGGATGCCGGGCAATTCAGCGTGATCCTGCACCGGGTCGAAGAATGATTCATGGCCCGGCGCTTCGACCGCTTTTGCTTCGACCCCGATGATGGCCGCCTGAGCCACGTTGCATCAGGCGAGTCGGTCACGGTTCGCCCCCAGGTCGGACGTTTGCTTGAGGCGTTTCTCGACCAGCCCGGTGCAGTGCTGGGTCGGGAACACCTGTGCCGGAAGATCTGGGGCGAGGATGCGGTGGTCGATTTCGAGTCGGGTCTGGCTGCGCTGATTCGCGAGTTGCGCCAGGC
This sequence comes from Wenzhouxiangella sp., assembly GCA_007134485.1. Taxonomy (GTDB): domain Bacteria; phylum Pseudomonadota; class Gammaproteobacteria; order Xanthomonadales; family Wenzhouxiangellaceae; genus Wenzhouxiangella. The sequence goes on from SLKT01000086.1 coordinate 12,570, forward strand.
CCTGAAGGGATTGGGCGGCAGCGAGCAATTGGTCGAAACCGTACCCCGGCGCGGCTATCGCTTGCGAGTCGAAGCGGTCGAGCATGCCACGGCGCCCGCCGCGAATGCCGAAGCGGGGATCAAGCAAAGCCGAGTCGGCTGGTGGTGGATGTTCGCGGTGGCGATGATCTTCGGGCTGGGGCTGCTCTTCTGGTTCTGGTCCGATCGCGACTCTGCCGACTCGGCGGTTGCGACCTCAAATCCGACCCTGGCGATCTTGCCATTCGACGTCATCGGGCCACCGGATCAGTCGCCGGAGGCCAGTCGCCGGATACAGCTTCTGGTGGCCGATGGCCTTCTGGCCGGGCTATGGCAGGCCGAGCTGGACGGCCTGGTGCTGATTGGCCGTGCTGCTTTGCGCCCCTATGAGGAGCGCAGCGATCAGGCTGCCGCCGTGGCCAAGGATTTGGGAGTGGATTTGCTGATCGAAGGCAGCTTGAGTTCCAACGATGGACAAAGCTGGCAGGTGGATGCCCGGCTGCTGGCCATGCCCGGGGGCACGGTGCTCTGGTCAGATCAGGTCGAGTGGGACCAGGCTGCCCAGTCTTCGGCCACCGAACCGGCTCGAGCGCTGGTGTCCGGCCTGGCCGATCAGTGGTCCGAGTTGCGAGAGCGCTAGGCGTCGGTCTCAGATAAAATCTGAAGGCGTTGAATGCCGTCCGCGAATTTTCTTCCTGACAACTTCCCGGAGTTTTTCGGCGCCCGCATTGTCGCCCAGGGATTTTTCCATGATGTTCGACGCCGTGGTGCAGGCCTCGGACAGGCGCTGGTACTTGGGGTGATCCTTGGGCAGGCTGAGGAGCACGCGTAGCCCTTCGCGTTCCTGGCCCTCCTCGGCCAATGCATAGCCCAGCCAGTGACGATCGCTGCCGGAAGCCGGTAACCATTTGCCCAGCGTGGGCTTGACCCTCATCCAGGTCTCCACGGTTTTTTCCTGATCACGGTCGGCCGCGAGTTTTTTCAGACGACGATTGATGTGGCTGGTCAGTTCCTTGTATTCGTTTTCATCGATCAGTAACTGTTCGAACTGCTTATTCAGTTCAGGGTGATTCGGGTGGCGTGTCAGCATCTGACCCAGGGTCCAGCGGGCTTCCTTGACAAGCCCTTCCTTGCTTTGAATGATTGCAGTACTCAATGCCAGTTCAGGTTCGTAGTCATCGGGCTCCGGCAGGTCCATGGATTGGCCGGGCGCCAGGTTCGTGTCATGTCCGAGAATGCGCTGATGCTGAAACAGGGCAACGCCGGTGAAGCGAAAAATCAGGATGGCTGCATAGGTCTGAAGCAGGATAAGCAGTCCGCGATGCAGCCACTCCGGCGTAACAGCAGTGAGCGGAACCAGCACGGTTGCCGGTGTCAGGATCAGGAACAGAACCAGGGCTGCAAGAACGATATAGGCCATCCCAAGGCGCTGGGCGAGCTGGTACAGGCCTTCGAAGTCAAAGGCCGCCTTCAACGAGCCGGTAATGGCGACCATCATGAGACTGGCCGGCAGCAAGGCGGCGACCAGAAGCGTGAGCAAAGGAGCGAACAGAAAGGGAACCAGCCACCAGCCGGCGGCGACCAGGCCAAGAAGGATCATTGTTGCGCCCAGAAAGGGTTTGAACGAACCAAGCGTCTTGATGTTGGCCAGAGCCGATGCCGCCGGCGCATTTGTCTGGCCCTGACTTGATGTCCTGAAGACGTGAAGCCCGATCCAAGTGCATGCCAGGAATGCAACAACGACAAAGACAAGCAGCATCAATCCTGCTGGCGCCAACATTCCGATCAGAGTCAGGGTTGCAATGAAAATCAGAAGGTTCGGAGCCAATGGATAGCTCAAGTGCTTATGGGGGGTGATCCAGAACAACTCGCCGATTGCCAGGTCGCGCATGGGCTCGTCGCAAAGAGGACAGGTAACGTCCATCGGCAACTGCGCAGCTTTCGGTTTGCACAACTGACACAGGTATAGGTCGCAGGGCGGGCAATGCCAGCGTGCGGACTCTTCGTTATGGTAACGACAATGCGCCGATTCTCCCCCGTCCATCCGTCTCTCCTGGATGAGCCAGACCGTCAGTGTAACCTCTACTAATGCAATACTTCATGTGCTTGGCTCCTTAACTCCAATCCTCGTGCACATGGACATGGCGGTGTTCGGTGCCGTCAGCGTGACGATGACGATGGGTGTGGGCCAGGTTGGCTTGCCAGAGCAGGTCGGTGTCGGACAGGACTTGTTTCAGTGAGCCGTCGTAAAGCAGGGTGCCGTGTTCGCCCAGGATGATGGCGCGCCGGCCGAGCTCGGCGGCCAGCGACAGGTTCTGGGTGGTGACCAGGGTGGTGAGGTTGTTTTGATCGAGCAGAAAGTCAACCAGCCAGCCGGTCGAGCGGGGATCAAGGTTGGCGGTGGGTTCGTCGAGCAGCAGCAGCTTCGGTTGTACGGCCAGCACGCAGGCCAGGCACAGGCGCTGCTTTTCACCGCCGGAAAGTTGATAGGGCGGGCTATCCAGGTACTTTTCCAGCTGCATGCGCCTGGCCCAGCGGCGGACCAGGTCATCGACCTCGGGCATGTCCAGCCGCTGAGGGCCGTAGGCAATCTCCTCGGCCACGGTCGCGTTGAACAGCATGGCATCGGGTTGTTGAAAGACCATGCCGACCTCGGCGCGAAAACGCTGGACGAATTCGCGCCGTCGAAGTGCGGCGGCAGTCAATGGTTGGCCATGGAATCGGATCTCGCCCGAGGTCGGGGTCAGCAGGCCGTTGATCAGTTTCAGCAGGGTGGACTTGCCGCAACCGTTGGCGCCGAGCAACACCACCCGCTCGCCGGGCTGGATACTGAACCCGACATCGGCGAGGATGTTCTCGCCATCGGGATAGGCAAACGTGACCTTATTGAGCTCGATCATCGAAAAATCCCCGCGAGCGCATGCCCTGGTTGAGCTCGGTGGCCTGGTGCTCGGCCTTGTCGAGCAGTGCCAGGGTCTGGCGACCGGAACTGGCCATTCTGTCGCGTAGTGAGGGTCGGGCCGGACTGCGGCTGGCAAAGGCCTGGCGATAATCGATCAGCAGGCGCTGCATGGTCTTGATCTGGCCGATGGTCAATACGATCACGAATTTCAGAGATGGCGAGAAGTCGACGGCTTTGACCAGGTCCAGGTGTCGGCTCAGCCACAGGGTCAGTACGGTCAGCAGCAGCACTCTCAGATTCAGACGAACGACAAAATCCAGCCAGGGTTCACCGGACACTCCGGCCGAAATGGCATAGCCTGCCGACACCGCCACATTGACCAGGGCAATGGCGATCAGGGCGCCCTTGAGGATGGCCAGTCGATCGCTTCCGGCCAGCACAAGCACGACGATCAATAGTACGGCAAGCCACAGCGGGTCATGGATGAAGGTGATCGCAACCACCGCGACCATCCACATGGACAACAACAAACGATCTCTCATGCCGGTACCTTGCGCCGGTCCAGCGCGCTCAGCGCCAGCCAGGTCAGCAACCCCTCGCCCAGTCCGATCAGGGCATGCGGGATGACCAGCACCGGGATGGTTACAGCCGGGCCGAATGGAAAGAACAGTGGCTGGCCGCTGTCATCACGACCCATCAGCGGCTGCACGCCCAGTACCAGGGCCACCAGCAGGGCCGAAACGACCACACCGGCCCAGACAGACACCACCACAGCAACCGAGGATTTCCATGGTTGAATGAGACGATGGATGCCCAGGGTGACAGCAGCTCCGATCAGACCCATGCAAAGGGCGTTGATGGCCAGCGAGGTGATGCCGCCGGCGCCGAACAGCAGGGCCGACAAGGCCAGCACCAGGCTGTAGGCCAGAAAGGCCGGCCATAGTCCAAACGCCAGGGCCAATAGTCCGACCCCGACCAGGTGGCCGGAAGTGCCGCCGGGCAGCGGAATCATGACCGTGGTCAAAACGAAAGCCAGTGCAGTCAGGACTGCCAGGCGCGGAATCATGCGGTCATCGAAATCGCGCGCCACCCGCCGCACCGACCAGGCCCAGGCCGGAGCGGCCACGGCGAAAGCGGCCAGGTAGGTCTGCGGTGCGATCAGTCCGTCGGGGATATGCATGATTCAGCCCGGTCTGTTCCGGCGTGAACGCTGCCGCCAAAGCACCAGCGCGCCGGCCAGTCCGAACAAGTAACCGACGCCGGCCAGGATCATTCCAAAATGCGAGTGTCCGGGTCCACTGACCTCGGTGACGACCATCTCTTCGCTGACTTCGATCTCCAGGTCAACACCATGGCCGTCATCGGTACTGACCACCACCCGCCAGGGGCCGGGGCGGTTTGGAGCGAAGGTCAGCCGACCTTGCGCATCGGTGCGCCCATTCTTGAAGACCAGCTCCTCACCCGGTGCATAAACCCGATAAGTCTCGTAGGCGGGCGGATGCCCGTACGGATAGGACAGGCTGACTACCACCGTCTGGTCGTGGCCGACTTCATGATGCATGCGGTGGGCCTGGGCATTGCCGACCATGGCGAACGCCAGAGTCAGTAGCAGACCGCAATTCAGCAGGCTTTGTATCTTCGTTCCAACCTTTGCTGAGGCCCGGATGAGAATAGATTGACCTAGGAGCGCCAGCGGCCATGGGGTACATCGACGACGGGCTTGCCGCGGTAGCGCAGGCAATGGAGCGTGCCCGGCTTGCTCTGCAAGAAGGGCACGTGGAATGCCGCCCGCGCGTGAGGCCTCGTCGTCGATGCACCCCATACCCGCTGGCTTCAAATGGACAGGGGAGTGGGTTTCGCCGATGCTCGAAGTAACCTGGTTTATCGTAGCCCGGACTTCAGAATTCGTCTGGTCGGGCCGATGGGGTGTCCTGTCGGGGGACTTCGCTACGCGGCCGGAGCCCGACAGGACACCCCATCG
>SLKT01000054.1 GCA_007134485.1 Wenzhouxiangella sp.
CGGGCCTAGCCTCCATTTTTCCCTTCTTCAACCGGTATCATTGTGCCCCTCAGCGCCCGGGTGGCGAAATTGGTAGACGCAAGGGACTTAAAATCCCTCGGAGGAAACTCCGTGCCGGTTCGAGTCCGGCCCCGGGCACCAAATCGGTTACTGGTCATTGGCCTGTCTGGCGCGGGCATGGTTGTTGCGCATGTGAGTCATGTAACCACGCAAATCCTTGTGGCTAGCTGCTCGAAAGCCCAGCGTGGTGATGGTCGGCAGTAACTGTATCGTTTGGCCCTGGAGCTCGAAACGGGCATTGGCTAGGGCTTCTTCCAGGCGTAGTCTCACGATATTGGCGTTGCCGTGCGGGGTCATGGGCATCAGGATCATTGGAACGGCCTGATGTTCCCGGTCCAGTGAACCGATCAGGTCGAGATCGCGCAGCAGGCGGAACAGCAGGCGATACAGTTCGGGCAACACCTGATTGACTTCGGTACGATGGGGCTTGCGTGGATGAGGATCCTTGCCGTCGCTGGCGACGATCCGGTCAACGGTAATCATCGCGCAGGCAAAGGGCGTGTCGTAGCGCAACGAGCATTTCACTTCGCGGTTGAGAAAAAACGCCATGCTGGATGCGCTCATGACTCGCTCCGGTATGGCCTGGTCAGGGGTCGGCTTTTCTTCGGGAAGAGTGGCCTTGCTCAGGCGCTCCGCGACAATGCGAGCAAGGCGGGCATTGACCGTGCGAAGACTCATCGTTTCGATCAGCTCTTGCTGAAATTCCTGTAGTTGCTCCTTAAGCTGAGCCGGATTCGGAGAAGCACGTCCGGCATTGGCCTGGGCGGCCAGTTTGCGACTCAACCGTCCGATGTAGCGACTCAGGGACTGGACCAGTTGTTCGTCTTCATCGGCGGCGGAATCGCCAAGTTCCGCGGCCAGGGAAACCAGGCGGGCGGCTTCGGCGGGGTTTTCATGAATTCGGCTCATCAGGTCGGCCAGCAGGGGAGACAGGTCCCGTTGGGCTGGCTCGTCCCTGCTGTAGGCTTCGGCCTGGTCACTGGAGACAATTTCCTCGTCGTCAGTGATCTTGCGGTAGAAGACATAATTGAGTTTCAGTCCATCAATCTGGCGCCTGGTCAGTTCCGTGCGAACGTCATCCAGGGTCGGCCAATCCTTGGGATGAGCCAGAATGTTCAGGAAAACCGTGAGCTGATCCCTGCTGATGCTCGGCTTGAACAATACCGATTCCAGATTCAGATCTCCCATCAATTTGACCAGTCTTTGGGGGTTGAATCTGTATCCGATGGGATGTTTGTCGAGATAAAGCCGGTCCCTGTCGAGCAGCAGGGTGACGCCGTCATGGGCCTTCGCTGCTTCCTCCAGCTTGGCAAAGGTGTCATTGATGGTGCGGCGGGTGATCGGGTGCTCGGTTCCATAGCCGCTCAGGTTCATCAACGAGGTGAACAGTTGCCGCCCCAGCAGCTCTGCTTCATGACCGGAAAGTTCGGTTTCGGAGGATTTACTCACGGTGGCAAACTCCCAGTCGAAGGGATTTCAGCTCAATTGCCTCATCATCCTCCCAGATTTGCTCATCGTCAATATGTCTGGATGACGCAACCGGGCTCAGGCCTTACACTACTCGGGCCGAAATGGCGCTCATCAATACGGAAAAGGGCATTTGATGTCGGTTCAGATCAATCTCGATTCGGAAATCGGTCCGCTGGATGCGGTGGTGGTTCACACCCCGGGCCAGGAAATGGAAAACATGACGCCTCAGACTGCCGCCGAGGTGCTGTACGACGATATTCTCAGCCTGCCGCTCGCACTGGCCGAGCATCGACAGCTCAAGGGCGTGCTGCAAAAAGTCGCCCAAGTGGTCGAGTTTCGAGATCTGCTCACTGAAGTGCTCGATCAGGAGCAGATTCGCCAGGCCTTGATCAATGAACTATGTCGCCTCTACGACTGCCCCGATCTGATAGCGCCATTGGTGGAGATGAGCTCGACGAACCTGGCCGGCCAGTTGATCGAGGGCACACCCAAGGCCATCAACAGCCTGGAGCGTTTCCTTGATCCCTCGCGCTATACCATTCCGCCACTGCCCAACACCTTTTTTACCCGTGATGCCACGATGTGCCTGAATCGCCGGGTCATCATCGGTTCCATGGCTTACAAGGCGCGCGTGGCCGAGGCCTTGCTGCTCAAGGCGGTGTTCAAGTATCACCCTGCCATCGACAGTGAGGGCTTTTATTTCGATGGCACCGACAATCGTGACTCGGAAGTCACCATCGAGGGAGGGGATCTGCTAGTGATTCGTGAAGACCTGGTGGTGATCGGTTACAGCGAACGGACTTCGGTGGCCGGAATCGACCAGTTGATGCGACAGATCGCCGGTCAGGGTCCGGTGCGCAACTTCGTAGTGGTCGAAATTCCCAAGACCCGCGCCACCATTCATCTGGACATGATCTTCACCATGGTCGACAAGGACAAGTGCGTGGTGTTTCCGCCATTGATCACCGGCTCCAAGCGCTCACGCGCCTATCACTGTGTGTTCGACAACGGCGGCATGACCGGGATTACCGAATATTCCGGTGTGATCGAAGCCTTGCATGCGCTCGGCCTGGACCTGAGCCCGATTGCCTGTGGTGGCGAAGACGACTTTCACCAGGAACGCGAGCAGTGGGCCAGTGGGGCCAATTTCTTCGCCTTCGGTCCGGGTCAGATTCTGGGGTTTGCCCACAACCAGTACACGGTCGAGGCGCTCGGCCAGGCAGGGTTCAACGTGGTTGAATCGGCCAGCGTGATCTCGGGTGAGCGCACCATTGAACAGGACGAACGGGTCATCGTGACAATTGGCGGCGCCGAGCTGTCGCGCGGCGGTGGCGGATGCCGCTGTATGACCATGCCACTGGCCCGCCAGCCGGTCGATTGGTAATCATTTCCAGGTCTTTCTGCAGAAATCGAGCGACTTCATGCAGCCAATCCCGCTTGCCGTCTTGAACAACAGGGATGGGGAGGTGGTAAGCATCGGGAGGCATCCGACCGCTCATGGACTGACCGGGTGATCGGCCAAGTCGAAGTGCTCCTGATTGGTGGCCTTGGGGTGGGTTGTATTCACGAGGAGTATTCTTGGAAGCGGAGTGACTTACGTTTAGCAATGGGTGGCCTGCATGGCCCGGGTAAAGCTTGTTGCCCGCAGCCGCCACCCGGTCAGTCCATGATCGGTCAGATACCACCCGCTGCGACAGGTGGGAGGAGGTTGAAAGTCTGGTGGTGGCCGAGTCCAGACTCCCTTATCAATCTACACTCACCCGACAAGCGACGAGTGGGCTTGACCGGGGCCGGGCTCGAGGTGACGGAAGCGGGCAGAGCCTTTCCGTACTTGGAGCACCCGAAAAGCCTGCTAATGGCAAGTCCCTACCCATTGGAACAAACAAAACTCGGTCGGCACCAGAACGCCACTGAAGTCGAATAACCAACCGCGCCGTTCACCTCGAGCGCGGCCCCGGGCAAGGCCGCTCGTCGCCCGGCCACCACAACCTCAAACTTAATTCGAATCAGGGTCAATCCTCTTCAACCAGGCGCCCGATCAGGTAGGGCTCCATCATCGCCCAGGCAGCCGGGCTGTGATCGCGCCCAATGCCTTTGGTGCGCATGGCTTCGGTGGCTTCGCGACCACACCAGGCTTCCATGATTCGCGGTGGAGTCGGGTGATCGGGAATGTAATCGGTAAAGTCATAGACCTTGCCCTCGATGGCTTTCCAGCAACTGTCCAGGGTATTGTGCTCGGCCACTTCTTCCAATGTGTATTCGGGCAATGCCGAGTCATCGCGCGCCACGGGCTCAGGCGATAGCCATGAAAGGGCGGCCACGGTCATCACGCTGGCCCAGAAGGCGATAAAGGCTGCAAAGATGAGTTTTTTCATAGCAGCTCGAATTCCTCGGTGTGGATTCGCGAGTAAGGCAGCCCGATCGAGCGCAAGTGGGATTGCACGGTCCGGTTCAACGGCATCGGGCCGCAGATGTAGACCTCGCGTTGATCGAGGTTGGAACAGTTTTCCTTCAGAAACTCGACCGAAATCGGGCCTTCCTGGTAGAAAAAGTGATGGGTGAGAACAAAGCCGGGAATCCGGTCGGCCAGCTCGGTCAATTCGTTGGCATACAGCAGTCGGGCCTCGTCCTGGACGCAGTAGATGAGCTGGATGTCGCCGCCCTCCCCAAGTGCGACCAGATGCCGCATACGCGCCAGGAAGGGCGTGATGCCGATCCCGCCGGCTACCCAGAGTTCGGATGACTCTGTTGTGTCGCTTGTTGGGAAGAATCGGCCGTAGGGTCCTTCGACGGTTACCCGGCATCCCGGTTCGATGGTCTGTATGGCCCGGCTGGCATCGCCCAGATCCTTGATGGCGACTCGCAGATTCTCCTCGGTCGGCGAAGAGGACAGGGTGTACGGATGCTCTTCACCATGACCGGCCTCGAGTCGGTTGTCGTAGGGGGTCATGTAGATGAAGTTTCCGGCATGATATTTCAGGCGGCGTCGACCGGGCGCGAGGGTCAGCTCGATCACGTTGTTGGCGACTCGGTCAACCGCCACCAGCTTGTGGTTGAGCCGGCCGATGCGCCGAGAAAACACGAATCGCCAGGCCATGGCGCCAACCGCCAGCAACGCCAGTAACGACCAGACCCAGGTATCCAGATTCATGGGCATGGTTCGGCTGAACAGAAAGGTATGGATCAGAGCCAGGATGGCCGCTGGTCCGGCCAAGGCATGAATGCGCTTCCAGCGTTCGTAATTGGGCGGGCCGAAAAACGCGAAACTGGGCGCCAGAAAAATCATCATCAGCACCAGAGCCAGCCAGCCGCTCCAGGTGGCGATGTCCGATAGCGGCGGAAACAGGGTGGCCATGGCCACATCCTGGCCGTGGCCGGCGGCAGCCAGCATCAGCAGGACCGGGTGGGCCAGTAGCAGCAGCAGCGAGGCCGCTCCAAGCAAATGATGCGAGTGCCAGAGCTTGGTCAGTCCGCCAAAGGGCTGGTCAAAGCCGGGCACGCGCGCGCTCAGGGCGGCCGAAAGCAGCAGAAAGGCCAGCCCCAGCACTCCAGTGAGTCGGCCCAGCATGTTCAGCAATGCCTGGATATCAGCGAAATCCGCCGCCGTCAGACCGGACAGGAAGAAGGCCAGCGGCAACAATGCAATGGCCCAGACCAGTTTCCTGGCCATACTTGCGCTCATCAGGAATCTCCGTCGATTTCGTTTTCGGGTGGGTGACCCGGGTATCGGCTTCAATGGTCTTCAATGCTACAATAATCGGTTTGCCCTGACCGAGAATTCTAGAGACTGGACCATGGAACAGACTGCCTTGAAAAGCCTGATTTCGGACCTGGAGCGCCGCACTGCTGCGCTTAGGGGGTATCTTTGACTTCGATGGCAAGCTAGAACGTCTCGAGGAAGTCACTCGCGAACTGGAAAACCCGGATGTCTGGAACGATCCGGAGCATGCCCAGAAGCTCGGCAAGGAACGCTCGGATCTCGATCGCTCCGTCAGCGCCCAGCGTGAGGTCTTCGACGGGGTCAGCGATGCCAGTGAATTGCTAGAGATGGCGCTGGCCGAGGACGATGAGGAAACCCTGGCCAGCGTGGCCGGCGACCTGGAGCGTCTGGAGCGCAAGGTGGCCGACCTTGAGTTTCAGCGCATGTTCTCCGGGGAGATGGATGATCGTCCGTGCTTTATCGATATCCAGGCCGGATCGGGGGGTACCGAAGCCCAGGACTGGGCGGAAATGCTGTTGCGCATGTATCTGCGCTGGGCCGAGCAGCGCAGCTGGAATTCCGAGTTGATCGAAGTTTCGGCCGGTGACCAGGCCGGGATCAAGAGTGCGACCATCCGGGTCGAGGGTGACCATGCCTTTGGCTGGTGCCGGACCGAGACCGGAGTGCACCGTCTGGTGCGCAAGTCGCCGTTTGACTCGGGCAATCGCCGCCACACCTCGTTTGCCAGCGTGTTTGTCTCACCCGAGGTCGATGACAACATCGAAATCGATATCGATCCGTCCGACCTGCGTGTTGATGTGTATCGCGCCTCGGGCGCCGGGGGGCAGCACGTCAACCGGACTGAATCGGCGGTGCGCATCACCCATGAGCCCAGCGGTATCGTGGTTCAGTGTCAGACCGATCGTTCGCAACACCGCAACAAGGACCGTGCCATGGGGCAGTTGCGCGCCAAGCTCTACGAGATGGAATTGCAAAAGCAGCGCGACAAGGCTCAGGCCGCCGAGGAGGAGAAGGCCGATATCGGATGGGGCAGTCAGATCCGTAACTATGTGCTCGATCAGTCACGCATCAAGGATTTGCGTACCGGGGTGGAGCGCACCGATACGCAGAAGGTGCTCGATGGGGATCTGGATGAGTTCGTGGCGGCGTCCTTGCAGGCGGGGCTTGAGTGAGTGATGAGGGGTCAGGGGTCAGGATTCAGGGGTCATGGGGAACGAGAACAATTGATTGCAGGTTGTGGAGATGAGTGACGAATCGAAAGTGACGGAAGCGGTTGATGAGAATCGGTTGATTGCCGAGCGGCGGGCCAAGCTGGATCAGCTGCGCGAGTTGGGTCAGGCCTATCCCAATGACTGGCGGATCAATACTGATGCATTCCGGCTGCAGGAGCGCTTTGGAGATTCGGACCAGTGGACCAATGAAGCTCTCGAGGAGCTGGATGAGTCCTTCAACGTGGCCGGTCGGATCATGTCGCGGCGCATCATGGGCAAGGCCAGTTTCGTGCATATCCAGGATGGCTCGGGAGAACGTTTCCAGCTTTACCTGCGTCGTGACGATTTGCCGGAAGGCGTGTACCAGGCGTTCAAGAGCTGGGATATCGGTGATCTGATCGGCGCCGGCGGCACGCTGATGCGCACCCGCACCGGTGAGCTGAGCCTGCATGCCGGTGAACTCCGACTACTGGCCAAGTCACTGCGCCCGCTGCCGGAAAAGTGGCACAGATTGACTGACCAGGAAACCCGTTATCGCCGTCGCTACGTGGATCTGATCGTCAATCCCGAAGTGCGCCAGACGTTCGTGCGTCGCACCCAGGTCATTCGCGGCATTCGCCGGTTTCTTGACGAGCGCGATTTTCTGGAAGTCGAAACCCCGATGATGCATCACATTCCCGGCGGCGCCACGGCGCGACCGTTCGTCACCCACCACAATGCCCTGGATATTGATTTGTATCTGCGCGTGGCCCCGGAGCTGCACCTGAAGCGGCTGGTGGTCGGAGGACTGGAAAGGGTCTACGAGATCAATCGCAACTTCCGCAATGAGGGTGTGTCGACCCGTCACAATCCCGAATTCACCATGCTCGAGTTCTACTGGGCGCACGCTGATTACAACAACCTGATCGCCCTGACCGAGGAGATGCTCCGGTCCGTGGTAACACAGTTGCCGGGATTGGAGAGCGGCCAGGTGGATTATCAGGGTGAATCGATTGCCTTTGATGGACAGTACCGGCGCCTGAGCGTGGCCGATGCGGTCATCGAGCATTGTCCCGACCTGGAAGGCGTTGACCTTCGCAACCCCGATCATTTGCGCAAGGTTTGCGAGCGCGACGGCATCCATGTTGAAAAGTCCTGGGGCTGGGGTCGTTTTTTGATGGAATTGTTCGAACACCATGCCGAACACCACCTGGTTCAGCCCACCTTCGTTACCGGTTATCCGATCGAGGTATCACCACTGTCGCGGCGCAACGACAAGGATCCGGAACTGGCCGACCGTTTCGAGTTGTTCGTGGCCGGCCGCGAGATCGCCAACGGGTTTTCCGAGCTCAACGACCCGGAAGATCAGGCCGAGCGGTTCCGCGCCCAGGTGGCTGCGCGCGACGCCGGTGATGCCGAAGCCATGCATTACGACCATGACTATGTTCGCGCACTGGAGTACGGCATGCCGCCGGCCGCCGGCGAAGGCATCGGCATCGACAGGTTGGTAATGCTTTTGACTGATTCGCCCTCGATCCGCGATGTCTTGCTGTTTCCCTACCTCAGGCCCGAGGTCGAGCAAGACTGATCAACCGGATAGCGTCGTATCTCAGCGCCCGGGCTTCGTTCCGGCAAAAAGCCGTCCTCGGGCGGTGAATTTCGCTTCAGTTCAACGCTGTGGCGAGGCCTTCAGCGAAATCCACCACCCGAGGACGGCTTGTAAGTATCGATGTTCATCGATATTGTCAACGTCTGCTGATATACGACGGTAACCAGGAAAAATACTTCTTGATCAGTGCCGGTTTCAGGTTCATGCTTTCAAGCATGAGCCGAATGCTATTCAAGCCGCTAAAGTTCGAACCGCGAAGAATTCAAACCGGTGAGTTTTCAAGGCCATGAAGCTGATTGATGTTGTGGTTGTCGGCGCCGGGTGGTCGGGACTGACCGCGGCCGCTTGCTTGCAGGCAGCAGGGCGCCAGGTCGTCGTGGTCGACAAGGCCCGTGGTCCCGGTGGGCGTTCTTCTACACGCCGTCAGGATGGATTTTCCTTTGATCACGGTGCTCAGTATCTGACCGCTCGAGACGAGGGCTTTCGTGCCCAGGTGGAAGCCTGGCGTGACCTCGGGTTGATCACCACCTGGCAGCCACGAATTCGAGTCGTCGGAGCGCGACCGGACACGGCCAATGGCAGTCCCGAAGAGCGGTTGGTGGGGGTGCCGGGCATGAATGCGGTATTGCATTACCAGGCAAGCCATCTTGATTGCCGCTTTGGCTGGCGGGTCGCCGCCATGGAGCGGTCCGATAGCTGGACATTGACCTCGACAACCGGGCAGACACTGCATGCTAGGCACCTGGTTCTGACGCCCCCGCCGGAGCAGACCGCCGCATTGCTGGGTTCTGCCCATCCTCTGTCCGCGCAGATTGCTTCAGTACCCATGAGTCCGACCTGGGCGCTGATGCTGGCGTTCAATGTGCGTGTGCAGACCGAGTTCGACGCAGTCTTTGTCAATGAGGGACCGTTGAGCTGGATTGCGCGCAATGGAAGCAAGCCCGCTCGCCAGGGCAACGTCTGGGTTGCCCATGCCTCACCCGAATGGTCTGAAGCCAATCTGGAGTGCGAGCAGGAGTTCGCGGAACGAAGTCTGCGTCAGGCATTCGCCGAGATCATGACCTTTGCCCGTGACCTTCGCCCGGCCGTCTGTCGCGCGCATCGGTGGCGGTATGCGCTGTGTAGCGTTCCGCTGGATGTTGGCGCCATTGACTACCCGGAACACAATCTGGTCGTTGCCGGTGACTGGTGTGCCGGCAACCGGATTGAAGGAGCCTGGTTGAGTGGTCGGGCTGCGGCAGGGCGGGTTTAGGGTTCGGGGGGTCAGGATTCAGGGGTCAGAGGAGTGAGGGCGATGTGGTCTTTGGCGTTTCGATCCAGACTGAGTAATTCCACCTGGCCGTTGTCGATACGGACCGCGCTGCCGCGCTCGGCGTGCCAGTCGCCGAGTACCACGCGCCGACAGGGCTTGCCGTCAATTTCCAGGTCATGAATGGCCGGGCGGTGGGTGTGGCCATGGATCAGCCACTCGACATCATGCCGGGCGAACGTCTCGGCTACGGCATCGGTGTTGACATCCATGATGAATTCCGGCTTGTTGCGGTTTTGGCGGCGACTGATGGACCGCGCCAGGCTGGCCAGAATCCTGCGCCACCATAAGGGTCTGGAAAGCACGCGACGTTGCCAGTCCGGATTGCGCACCTTGCGCCGGAAGCGTTGGTAGGCATGATCGTCGGTGCACAGGATATCGCCGTGCATCAGCACGGCAGCAGGATCGGTCTGATCGAGTTCGAATGGCTCGACGATTCGGCGCATGCCCGCGCGCCGACAATAGTCATCGCCGACCAGGAAGTCACGGTTCCCGGCCATGAAGAACAGTTCCACGCCGGTTTCGGACAGGGACTTCAAGGCATCGGCAACCCGATCTTCCATGGGCCCGGCGGCATCATCACCGATCCAGGCCTCGAACAGATCACCCAGGATATAGAGCGCGCGAGCCCGGGAGGCCGGGCCGCGCAGAAAGTCGAGCAGAAGTTGGATCGTTGACTCTCGACCTGCATCCAGGTGCAGGTCGGAGATCAGGTAAACCGGTCGATCACTCAGGGATTTCAACCCGCTCGATGATCACCGGTTCGGTTGGCACGTTCTGGTGTGGTCCATGGTTGCCGGTTTCTACTTCGCGAATGGCATCGACCACGTCCATGCCGTCGGTGACCTGGCCAAAGACAGCGTAGCCCCAACTCTGACCGGACTGCTTGCCGCGGTGGTCAAGAAAACCGTTGTCGGTGACATTGATGAAGAACTGCGAAGTCGCCGAATGCGGGTCATTGGTACGCGCCATGGCCAGGGTGCCGCGCTTGTTGTTCAGGCCGTTGTCGGCCTCGTTGGTGATCGGATCACGGGTGGACTTCTGATTGAAGTCGGTGTCGAATCCACCGCCCTGGATCATGAAATTGGGAATGACCCGGTGAAACAGCGTGCCGTCATAGTGACCGTCACGGGCATATTGCAGGAAGTTCTCGACGGATTTCGGCGCCTTGTCCTCGAATAGTTCGACGGTAATGGCGCCATGGTTGGTATGCAGGATCACGCTTGGATACTCCGTTGTTTCATTGTCGTCGGCCGCGTCGGCCTGTGTTTCGGCGACTGCCACCAGCGGCAGAGCCAGGAGAAGAAAAGCCAGAATACGCATCACTTGAGCATGCTCCGGTTGAGTGGTTGAAGGGCTTTTCATGATACTGGTTTTGCTCGTTCGATGTGAGCGAGATCGCATGGCGCTCACGCTAAAATAGTGCCATGAACAACGATTTCTCATCTCCGGACAATGGGTTCCAGGCCATCCGATTCGATGGCCGGGTCCTCAGACTGCTCGATCAGAGAGCGCTGCCGGCTCGCGAGTCCTGGCTGGACATCACGCATGTTGATCAAGTCATCGATGCAATCGCCAACCTGATGGTTCGCGGCGCACCGGCCATTGGGATTACCGCAGCTTATGGTGCCGTGATCGCCGCCCATGCGCGAGGCGATGATCGGGCCGCATGGGGTGAAGATCTGGTTCGGCTTGAGTCGGCCAGGCCCACGGCGGTCAATCTGAGCTGGGCGATTGCGCGCATGCGGCGTGTGGTCGAGGCAGCCGATCACATCGATCCCGAGGCGCTGCTGGCTGAAGCCCGGACCATTCACCGAGAGGATATCGCCGCCAACCGGACCATGGCCGAACTGGGCAGCGAGCAGATCGAGTCCGGTTCGGGCATTCTGACCCATTGCAATACCGGTTCGCTGGCGACCGGCGGCATCGGCACGGCCCTTGGCGTGATCATGGCCGCTGCCGGCAAGGGCAGGGCGAGTGCGATCTTTGCCGATGAAACCCGACCCTGGCTGCAGGGATCGCGATTGACCGCCTGGGAACTGGCCCGTGCCGGTATCGATGCCCGGATCATTGTCGAGGGTGCGGCGGCGGCCTTGATGGCGGCCGGTAAAGTGCAGTGGGTGATCACCGGTTCAGACCGCATTGCCGCCAACGGCGACGTGGTCAACAAGATCGGCACCTATTCGCTGGCCGTGCTGGCCCGACATCACGGTGTCAAGTTCATGGTGGTGGCGCCAACCAGCACGGTTGATCCGGACATGACCTCCGGCGACCAGGTGGCCATAGAACAGCGTGATCCGGACGAGATCTGGTCGGCGGCCGGACTGGAAGCTGCTCCCGGTGGTTTTTCAGCCTGGAACCCGGTTTTCGACGTGACCCCGGCCGAGCTGGTCGATTGCATCGTGACCGAAGAGGGCGTGTTCAAGCATCCCTATCAGTTCAACAACACGTCTTCCGTCTCCCGTCTCCCGTTTTCCAAGAAGCTATAATCCACCCTTTCCAAACGCATCCACTCTGGACACCCCAATGACCCGATTCCGAACCGAGCGCGACAGCATGGGTGAACTCAAGGTGCCCGAGGACGCCCACTGGGGCGCCCAGACCCAGCGAGCGGTCGAGAATTTCCCGGTCAGCGGCCAGCCCATGCCGCCTGCATTCATTCGCGCACTGGGCCTGATCAAAGCGGCATGCGCCGAGGCCAATCGCGACCTCGAACTGCTTGATGCCGACCGGGCCGAGGCGATCGTCAAGGCTGCCCGACAGGTCAGTGACAACACGGTTGATGAGCATTTTCCGGTGGATGTCTACCAGACCGGTTCGGGAACGAGCTCCAACATGAATGCCAACGAGGTGATTGCTAGGCTGGCCGACCCGGAAGGTGAGCTGGGCGTGCACCCCAATGATCACGTCAACATGAGCCAGAGCTCGAATGACGTGATTCCGACCGCCATTCAGGTCAGCGCCTGTCTGGTGACTGCAGAACATTTGATGCCGGCATTGAAGCATCTCCACCAGGTCCTCAAGCGCCGCTCATCCGAATTGGACACGGTTGCCAAGACGGGTCGCACCCATTTGATGGACGCCATGCCGGTCACCCTGGGACAGGAACTGGAGGTCTGGGCAGCCCAGATTTCCAGCGTGCATGATCGCCTCGTCGATGCACTGGCGCGAATGAGAAAACTGCCCCAGGGCGGAACGGCTGTGGGCACCGGCATCAATGCGCCCGAGGATTTCGGCGAGCGGGTCGCCGCCCACCTGGCGAAAGTGACCGGTTTCGAGTTCGAGTCGGCCGACAACAAGTTCGAGGGCATCGCCAGCCAGGATGCCGCGGTCGAGTTGTCAGGGCAGCTCAAGACCCTGGCGGTGGCGTTGATGAAGATCGCCAACGATCTTCGCTGGATGAATTCCGGACCCTTGGCCGGGCTGGGCGAGATCGAACTGGAAGCCCTGCAGCCGGGCAGTTCCATCATGCCCGGGAAGGTCAACCCGGTCATTCCCGAGGCGGTCTGCATGGTCGCGGCACGTGTCATCGGCAACGATGCCGCCATCACCGTGGCCGGTCAGTCCGGTAACTTTCAGCTCAATGTCATGTTGCCGGTGGTGGGCGCATCCGTGCTGGAAAGCTTGCACATCCTTGGCAACGCCGCCAATCTTCTGGCTGACCGGGCGATTGCCACCTTCAAGGTGCGCGAGGATAACCTTGAAGAAGCGCTGGCGAAGAATCCGATTCTGGTCACGGCGCTCAACCGGGTGATCGGTTACGAAAAAGGCGCCGCGGCCGCCAAGAAGGCTTACGCGGAAGGTCGCCCCATCATTGATGTCGCCGAGGAATTGACCGATCTGAGCCGCACTGAACTCGAGGAGCTGCTCGACCCGTTGAAGCTGACCCGCGGCGGGGTCTGATGTCACGCTGGAGACCTCCAGCCCGTCCATCCAGTCCCTATATCACCGGAGACGGTCATCGTCGCCTGCAGGATGAGCTCAAGGCGCTCTGGAGTCGGCGCCGGGATGTGGTCAAGGCCCTGACCGCGGCCGCGGCCGAGGGGGATCGCTCGGAGAATGCCGAATACATCTACCGCAAGAAACAATTGCGCGAGATCGATGGCCGGATTCGCTATCTGCAAAAGCGCCTGGATGTGGTCGAGGTGGTCAATGCCCAACCGGCCGATTTCTCCCGGGTATTTTTCGGCGCGGTTGTGACTCTCGAACAGGACGATGGTGACGAGGTCGCCTACCGTATCGTTGGCGCCGATGAAATCGATTCCGACCGTGGCTGGATCTCGGTCGATTCCCCGGTCGCCCGCGCTCTTCTGGGCAAGAACCTCGACGATGAAGTCAGCGTGCCGGTGCCCGGCGGTCAAAGGCGGCTCTTCATCGTGGATATCGAATATCCATCGAACAATGACTCTTGAAACTTCCTCGCAGAGCAACTATCTAATTCACTGAGATCGCCGCAAGGGATCTCGAGTGGTGTCCGGCCTGATGGGCAGGCGGGCGCCGAATTCAAACTGAAAACCGATTGCTTCATAGGAGGATACGGTTATGACTACTTTTGATCTTTCACCCCTGTATCGCACGGCCATTGGCTTTGATCGCATGGCCGACATGTTGTCCAACGCAGCGCGCGTCGACTCCAACGGCTATCCGCCGTACAACATCGAGTCGCTGGGCGAGGACCGTTACCGCATCACCATGGCGGTCGCCGGGTTCTCTCCGGACGATATCGATATTGTCACCGAACGCAACACCCTGACGGTGTCCGGTGGCAAGTCGGAGTCCGAGGAAAAGGAGCAGCGTGAGGGCGAGTTCCTGTATCGCGGAATCGCCACACGTTCGTTCGAGCGTCGCTTCCAGCTTGCTGACCACGTCGAGGTCGAAGGTGCCAATCTGGAAAACGGATTGCTGCACATCGAGCTCAAGCGTGAAGTGCCCGAGCAGATGAAGCCGCGCAAGATCGAGATCGGCTCCGGCAAGAGTCGCCTGATCGAAGGCGAGCGCGAGAAGAAGGTCAAGGCTGCCTGATCGAGTCTGCAGCGCTTGATCGCGATTACAGGGGCGCCCGGTCGGGCGCCCCTTTTGTTTCAGCCTTGTGTACGATAGTCCCATGACTGATTCGACAAGCCCGGCTGCCCGGCCGTTGCTGGCCCTCTACCCGCTCTGGCAGTGGTTGGTCTACATGCCGTTGGTTTGCCTGGCCACCCTGGTGGGGGCATTGCTTGCCGTTCCGCTGGCTGTCCTGGCTTCGCCGCGTCTGGCCAATCTGTACGTGGCGGTTCCGTGGGGACGGATCCTGTGTTTCCTTGCACCGGTGCGCGTAGAGGTAGAAGGCCGGGAGCATGTTCAGCCCGGGCAGTCGTATGTTGTGGTGGCCAATCATCAAAGCCAGATCGACATACCGGTGATCTACGGCTTCTGTGGCCTGGATCTGCGCTGGGTGATGAAAGCGGAACTGCGCAAGGTGCCCTTCATTGCCCAGGGATGTCGCGCCATCGGGCATATTTTCGTCAACCGTAGCGATCCCGATCAGGCGCGTGAGGCGATCAATACAGCCGTGGGTCGACTCGGACCCGGCACCGGCATCCTGTTTTTTGCCGAGGGTACGCGCAGTCGGTCCGGTCAATTGCTGAGTTTCAAGAAAGGCGCATTCCGTGTGGCCATTGATCAGGGCATGCCGGTTCTGCCCGTGACCGTGGTCGGCACCCGCGACATCATGCCGGCCGATTCGCTGAAAATACGACCGGGTCGGGTCATCATGCGCATCCACCCACCAGTGGCGACTGATGACATGCACCTCGAGCAAGTGCGCGATTTGCGTGACCGGGTCAGGCAAATTGTGGCCAGTGGGCTGGAGCCAAGGGAAACTGTCGCATGCAACTGAATGTTCCGGATCCGCAATACACGGCCTCGAACCGCGCCAAGGCCAATTTCATCCTGGCCATCAAGATCACGGTCGCCTTCCTGGCGGTGATGTGGGCCGTGTTCGCGCTTCAGCAGGTCCTGCCGTTCAATCTGGCACAGTTTGGACTGCGGCCGCGTGACCCGACGGGTTTGCTGGGGTTGCTGACCACGCCATTGCTGCATGGCAATCTTTCGCATATCGCCTCGAATAGCATGCCGTTGTTCATCGGTGGCGTGGCCATGCTCTTTCTCTACCCCAATGCCTCGTTACGTGCACTACCGTTGATCTATCTCGGGTCGGCAGCACTCGCCTGGACCTTTGCGCGTCCCAGCATTCACATCGGCGCTTCGGGCCTGGTTTACGGCATCCTGACCTTCGTCTTCATCTCCGGCATTCTGCGTCGCGACATGCGCTCGGTTGGCGTCTCGCTGATGGTCTGGTTCTTTTACGGCTCGATGGTCTGGGGCGTGTTTCCCGCCGGACGATCGATGAGCTGGGAGCTGCATGCCAGCGGCATGGTCATCGGACTGGTGCTGGCCCTGATCTATCGATCATGGGATCTTCCCCCGGTCAAGAAATACGATTGGGAAGACGAGGACGATGAGGATTTTGATTTTGAACCGGGACAATCGCAGTCATCCTGGCGAGATGATCGCTGGCATTAGGGAATACTTGCGATGATACGCAGACTGTTCGCTGTCCTGCTGGCCATCGTGCTCGTGATCCTGGTTGTGGGTTTCATGCTGCCGCGCCAGGTCACGGTGGAGCGCAGTGTGACCATTGATCAGCCGGCCGAAGTGATTTTCGAGGTACTGAGCGACTTTCGCCATTTCAGCCAGTGGTCGCCTTGGCACGAGGCTGATCCGGATGCCGGGTATCGGATCGAGGGCCGGCCGTCGGGTGTCGGCGCCACCCTGGTCTGGAGTGACGAGGCCGGCAGCGGGGCCGGGCGTTTGTGGATCGTGGGCATGCACCCGAACGAGCGTATCGACATGGAGATGGAGCTTGGTGACAGCGAAGTGGATAGCTATTTTCTTGTCGAGCCTGACGGGCTGGCCCAGCGCGTGACCTGGGGCATGCAGGTGGAGTTTGGCGTGTTCGACCTGACCGGTCGTTACATTGGCTTGATGTTGCCGTCCCTGGTCGGGCGCAGTTACCGTGACGGGCTGGAACAGTTGGCCGAGTATCTGGACCGCACGCCGGGACAGGTCCCTCCGGTACCGGAAGACCTGGAGATCGACGCCTTGCCTGATCGCGATCGGGAACATCCGTGACCCGTCCGGTCGTCCATGTGCACGGTTGTGGCCGGGCGGCTCGCAGTGTGCTGCGCTGGTTGCTCGACAACGATCAGGTCGAAGTCGGGCAGGTCTGCAACCGCAGCCTGGACAGTGCTGCCGAGGCGGTCGAGTTCATGGGCGCCGGCCGGCCGGTCGAGGAACTGGACCATGAAATCACCGGTGGCTGGCTGTTGCTTGGACTTCCAGACGGTGAGCTTGATGGCCTCGCACGCGGATTGGCCTGTCGCATGCCCGGCCAGCCCGAACTCGCCTTTCACCTGTCGGGCTCGACTTCGGCCACTGTTCTGGAGCCACTGGGTACACCGATCGCCTCGGTCCATCCAGTACGTGCCTTTTCCGACCCCGCGCAGGCCGTGGCTGGAATGAGTGGGACATGGTTCGTTGCCGAGGGTTTGCCCGAGACTTGTGCGCAACTGGAGCCGATATTCACCGGCGCCGGGGGACGCTGGCTGACACTCGGAGGTGGCGACAAGGCCCTCTATCACGCTGCCACGGTGGTCGCCAGCAACTACCTGGTCACGCTGACCCAATTGGCCCGCAACCTGGCGACACGAGCCGGCCTGGAGTCCGAATCGGCCGCGGAATTGCTCGGTCATTTGCAAGCGACCACGCTTGCCGGACTTGAGGGATTGACGCCGGCACAGGCCCTGACGGGTCCGATAGAGCGAGGTGATCTGACGGCCTGTACCCGGCTGGTCGAAGCCGTAGACCAGTCCGATCCCACCGCCGGCCGACTATTCCGCACCCTGGCCTTGGCCACCCTGGACCTGGCCATAGAAAAACGCGGCCCAAAACCATCCGACCCCCCCCTGCGCCAACTCCTCTCCCGGTAAAACACCAAACCCACCCCAAACCAACAAACCAACAAACCAACAAACCAACAAACCA
>SLKT01000116.1 GCA_007134485.1 Wenzhouxiangella sp.
ACTCTTCAAGAGCAGCATCCAGGCCCGGCAGTTGCAATGCCTGCTCCGGCTGACTGTGGGTCTGCAACTCCACCGCCTGGGTTTCGGCCAGGCATTCCAGCGACTTGGTCAGTTCCTCGCGGGGAACCAGTAGTTCAAACCAGCGTGCCGCTTGCGGTCTTATGCCCATGAGCGACCCTCCGAACGGACCGGCATCAAACGCCGGGTCATGATTCCAGCGCGCAAGCGCTCAAGTTCCAGCCCATCGAGCAACAGGTGGGCAAACACCACTGTCGGTGCGCCGGCGCCGCGCCTGAACCAGCGCGCCAGGCGCGTGGCCAGCAGGTTGCGCAGGGCGCGGCCATCCGGTGCATCGGTTTCACGCATGCTCTCGATATGGGACAGGATGTTGTCGAGCATGGCGCGCAGATTATCGTCGGGAGTTTCCGGACAGCGACGCTCCCATTCACGTATCCACAGGGACACACTGTGAACCCGGGTGCGGGTCGGATCGCTGCCATCAGGCACCAGTGCCGCGAATGGCGCTTCGCCGAGCGCCTCGCGTCGTCGTGGCAACTCGTCTATGGCGACATCACGCAGCACCGGGTCGTGTCGCATCCATGGCGCCAGTTGTCCGCCGGCGGCCAGGTGTTCGATGGCCGGCAGGTCGGGTAACCAGCGCAACCACTCGACGGCTTCTTGCCATTCGGCCGGACACCAGTTGGCGGTTTCATCGACCACCTCGCGCCATGTGGCTCGCAACTGACGTTCGATGGCCTCGGGTGCCATCTCGTGATTCAGATCGCCGATCCAGCGTTTCAGCGTGGTGCGGGTCACGGCATCGAGAAAGTGCGACAGATCGGCGCTGGCTTCGACCAGGCGCCAGTCATCGGACGAGGGACGCTCGCCGTGACGGGCCTGAAGCCGTGCCTGGAGGTATCCGAACTGAGCGTTCTGGGCCATGGTTCAGGAATCGGTTCCGGTCAGTCGAGCGGCCACTCGCGCCACGGCGTCATCCACCTGGGCCAGATCGGAAGGCTCGAGTTCATCAGAAGAGCGATGTTGACTGGCTTGTTCGCGCAGTGTTCGGACCTCTTCTTCAATCAGCCGATCGCAACGCTCGTGCAAACCACCGGCGCGTTGGTTGGCAGTACGCAGAATTTTGCGGGCATCTTCGCGGGCTGCTTCAACGATTTGTTCGGCCTGTTCATTGCAGTCCTGCATGGCCTGGCGTGCTTCGGCCTCTGCGGAGAGTACTCGATCAATGGCCATGGCGGCTGTGTGGCCGTCCGCGTTCTGATTGTTCTTCATGGCTGAATGTCCTTTGGCTCAGGGCTCCGGCTTCCTTCTTGCCCAGCTGTTACCCGAGTGTGCCTGAAGCTTGATGTGGCACTTTTCATGAGGGTATCAAATTTGATCACGATCATAGGTGCGCTGATCAGTCCGGCTGTTGATCCGGGTCAAGTTTTGAAATAAATCGAATGCTGATCGGATCGTTCAAACAGCTCAGGTTTGGGTGTTCACAACGGAACGAGCGATCACCATCGAGACAGTATTCTCGATCAGCGCTTGCATGAGCCAAGACACGCTCATAAAGTGTTCCGATTGGTGAATAGCGTTCCAGATTCATGACCCTGACGTCCCTCGATCAATGGCCGAATGCCTTCGGGAACCAGTATACAGGAACCCCCGAGTGCCACATTCGAACACGGTGGCGGGGATGATCGAGCGGTTGGTGGCCGTGCTGCTCATATTGGCCGGATTGCCGTTGTTGCTGGGAATTGCCGTGGTGGTGGGGTTGGGCAGTCGCGGCGGCGTGCTTCATTGTCAGACTCGCCTGGGACAGCACGGTCGGCCGTTCAGGATTTACAAGTTTCGCACCCTGCACTCACCACAAGGTGGAGGCGGTCTGGTCGCCCCGGTGGGCGACGAAAGAGTCACCGGTATTGGTGCCTGGCTGCGCGCCACGCGCCTGGACGAGTTGCCGCAATTGGTCAATATCGTCAAGGGAGAAATGAGCTTTATTGGACCGCGTCCTGCCAGGCCGGAATTATGGGATGGTGTGGCCAAAGCGTTGCGTGAACGGGCTTTGGCCCACAAGCCGGGACTGACCAGTCCGGCCACGGTTCGTTTTATCTGTGAAGATGAGTTGCTGGCCGAAGTCTCGAAACCGGCGCGCGTATATCGCAATATCCTCTATCCGGCCCGGGTGGCCCTGGATGTGCGGTTTTTCGAAAATCGCGCACGCTGGAGTGATTTCAGTTTGCTTGGATTGACGCTTGCGATCATTCTGGGCAGACGCGATGTGGATGCCTGCCGGCGGCGTCTGGCACGGTTACTCGACAAGCACTTGCCCGAGCATAAAATGCCGGCTTCAATCAGGGAGGACAGGTGAATAGTGATTTCAAGCAAGGGTTCTGGCGGCTGGCCGATCCCAAGATCAGTTTGACCTCGGTGGCTGCAATCTATGTCGGATTATCTGTGGCCATCGTGGATGGACCGGTGAGTTGGCCCTGGCTGATAGTGACCCTGCTGGCGTTTTTCGCCATGGAGGTGGCCAAGAACGCATGGGGTGATGTCATTGACTATGATTCCGGCACGGATCTGGCCGTGTCCGAGGAAGACCGCACCGACTTTTCCGGTGGCAAGCGGGTCATGGTTGACGGATTGCTGACCCGTGGCCAGACCTGGGCAATGGCGGCCGGGTTTACCCTGGCCGGGCTGATGCTGGGCCTGGCCATCGTGCTGTTTCGCGAACCCCAGGCCCTGTGGATCGGACTGATCGGCATGATCATCGGCTGGTCCTATCATGGTCCACCGTTGAAGCTGGCCTATCGCGGGCTGGGTGAGCTGGATGTCGTGATCTGCTATGGACCGTTGATCGCATTGGCCGCTTATCTGATTCAAGCGCACAACTTGAGCTGGCAGGTGTTCTGGCTGTCCATGCCGCTGGGGATCATCGTGGCCGCCTTTCTTTGGGTCAACCAGTTTCCCGACTACACGGCCGACAGGGCGCATGGCAAGCGCAACCTGGTGGTCCGGTTGGGACGTCATCGCGCCAGTCGCGTCCTGCCGTTGATTTATCTGCTGGCCTTTATCTTTCTGACGTGTATGCCATGGCTGGCCGATTTGTCGTACTGGGTGTGGCTGGGTGGGCTGGCCATGATTCCGGCCGGGCTGGCCAGTGCCTGGACCTGGCAGGATCCGGAAACCTTTTATCGCCACAAGCCGGTCCAGCCGATGGCCCTGATTGCCTTCCTGTTGTACTCGGCCGGAGCGGGTAGTGGAGTGTTGATTGGTTAGGAAGCAAGTTGATTCCGGTCAAGCGCTGCCGTGCAATTGGCCTTAGCATGTAATGGAGGAAAGGGCCGGGCATGGGTCCGGGCCTGATTCGGGGAGAGAAGCCATGAGAATCCTGCAAGCAGCGCTGCTGATCCTGGTCTTCTGGATGGTGCTGGCTGCCCCCCTGGGCTGGACCGGTGTGCTCTGGGGGCTGCCGGTGGCCTTGTTGATCGGAGTGTGGACCGCCACCAGCCTGTGGGCGCTGGACACACCAGGTACCGGGCTGCGCAGGCTGGCCGGATTGCTGGCTTATACCCTGGATCTGTTGCGATCCATCATTCCCGCGGCCGTCCAGGTCACCGGCCTGATTCTCAAACCCACTCTCAAGCTCGATCCGGTCGTGATCCGTCATCGCATGAATGCAGAGGACGAATTGTCCCGGGTCGCGCTGGCCAATGCCATCACGCTCACCCCCGGCACCCACTGCGTGGACATGGTCGGCGAGGAGTTGATCATTCACTGCCTGGAACCGCACTTTGCCGATCCGCTCAGCGACGGTCGTATCGAGACTCGCATCACCAGGGTGCTCGGCACCGGGACGGATTCATGAGCGCGCTGCTGTGGGCCGCCATCGTTTTTCTTCTGGTCAACGCCTTTGCCTGCCTGTGGCGGGCACTGGCCGGACCGACGCTGCCGGATCGCATCCTGGCCGCCAACGTGATTGGCACCAAGACCTTGGTTGTGCTGGTGGCGCTGGGCCTTGTGCTCGATCAGGGCTTGTGGCTGGATGTGGCACTGGTGTACGGCCTGTTGAGTTTCACCATCACCCTGGTCTTCGGCCGTCTGCTCGAGACCGGCCGCATCGGTCGCAGCGGCGAGGAGGCTGGATGATGGCGTCGCTGCAATGGCTGCTGGCTGGCATCCTGATCCTGGCCGGACTGTTCTTTTTCATGATCGGCACGCTGGGCCTCCTGCGTTTACCGGATTTCTATACCCGTGTGCATGCCGTGACCAAGTGCGATGCATTGGGCGCAGGGCTGGTGCTGCTGGGCCTGGCCGTGCTGGCCGGCTTCGATGACGACGGCATTCGCATCCTGGCGCTGATCGGCCTGGTGTTGATCGGCAGTCCGACCGCCGGACATGCCCTGGCCAGGGCGGCATGGCGGGCCGGGCAGATGCCCCTGGGTGTCATTGACGAGAAAGAGGATGATGATGGGCATCGCTGAGTTCATTGACCTGTTGCTGCTGGGGCTGTTGATTGTTTGTGCCCTGGGCGTGGCCATGCTGCGCGACCTGGTCGCGGCAGTCATCATGTTTTCCATCTACAGCTTCATCCTGTGCCTGCTGTGGGCGATTCGCGGGGCACCGGATGTGGCCATGACCGAGGCCGCGGTCGGCGCAGGCATCACGGCGGTGTTGTTTCTGACCACCATTGCCGTGGTCGGACGAAGGGAGAAGAAATGAGATCCTGGCTGGCCATTGTGTTGATGGTGGTGCTGGGTGTCTTGATGATCATTGCCGTGATCCAGCTTCCCCAACCCGGATCCCCGGATGCGCCGGCCCAGACTCATGTCAGCGCCTACTACGTCGAGGGTGGCAAGGAACTGGGTGGCGCCGAAAACCTGGTCACGGCCGTGCTGCTGAATTTCCGTGCCCTGGACACCTTTGGCGAGGTGGTGGTGAT
>SLKT01000094.1 GCA_007134485.1 Wenzhouxiangella sp.
CCGTCTCCCGTCTCCCGTCTACCCAGCCCGAAGGGCTAAACAACCACCTCAGCCAGATTACCCTTTTCTTCCAGCCAGGCGCGGCGGTCGGCGGCGCGTTTGCGGGCCAGGAGCATGTCCATGAGGGCGTCGGTGGCCTGGTCGTCGTCGATGGTCAGTTGTACCAGGCGACGGGTGTCGGGGTCGATGGTGGATTCTCTCAGTTGCAGGGGGTTCATTTCGCCCAGGCCCTTGAAGCGGGTCTCGGAGATCTTGCCCTTGATCTTTTCGGCCTCGATGCGGGCGAGCAGGCCCTTGCGTTCTTCGGCGTCCAGGGCATAGAAAGTCTGCTTGCCGACATCGATGCGATACAGCGGTGGCATGGCGATAAACACCCGTCCGGCCTCGACCAGTGGGCGGAAGTGGCGCACGAACAATGCCGATAGCAGGGTGGCGATGTGCAGGCCGTCGGAGTCGGCGTCGGCCAGGACGATGATCTTGCCGTAACGCAGCTTGGCCAGGTCGTTCGAGCCGGGATCGACGCCGATGGCGATGGCCAGGTCGTGGACTTCCTGCGAGCGCAATACCTGGTCAGGCTCGGTTTCCCAGGTGTTGAGGATCTTGCCCCTGAGCGGCATGATGGCCTGGAATTCGCGGTTTCTGGCCTGTTTGGCGCTGCCGCCGGCCGAGTCGCCCTCGACCAGGAACAGTTCGGTCTCGTCGAGGTCGGTCGAGGCGCAGTCGGCCAGCTTGCCGGGCAACGCCGGTCCGCTGGTGACCTTGCGTCTGGCCACTTTCTTGCGCGCCTTCTGGCGTTTCAGGGCGTTGTCGATGGCCAGGCGGGCAATCGCCTCGCCATCGGCGACATGCTTGTTCAGCCACAGGGCGAAGGCGTCCTTGACCACGCCGGAGACAAAGCTGGCGGCCGCTCGCGAGCTGAGCCGCTCCTTGGTCTGGCCGGAAAACTGCGGGTCTGCCAGCTTGATCGACAACAGGAAACTCAGCCGCTCCCAGACATCTTCCGGGGCCAGTTTCAGACCGCGTGGCAACAGGTTGCGGATTTCGCAGAATTCGCGCAGGGCTTCGATGAGCCCGCTGCGCAGGCCGTTGGTGTGGGTGCCGCCGGCGGGTGTCGGGATGAGGTTGACGTAGGACTCCTGCAGCAAATCACCCTCGGGCACCCAGGCCAGCGCCCAGGCGGCTTCCTGGTCGCCGCCGGACAGGTCACCGGTGAATGGAGTCGCCGGCACCGGTTCCAGGCCTTGCAGGTGTTCATTGAGGTAGTCGCTCAGCCCGTCCTCGAACTGCCAGGTTTCGGTGTCGTCGTTGGGGCGGTCTTCCAGGGTGACTTTCAGGCCCGGACACAGAATCGCCTTGGCCTTGAGCAGATGCTTGAGCCGCGGCCGCGAGATGTTGGCCGAGTCGAAGTATTGCGGATCGGGCCAGAAATGCACGCTGGTGCCGGTATTACGCTTGCCGACCTGGTCGACCACCGTGAGCGGGCGGGTCGTTTCGCCGCTGGCGAATCCGATTTCGTGGACCTTGCCATCGCGTTTGATGCGACAATCCAGGCGGGTCGACAGCGCGTTGACTACTGACACGCCCACCCCGTGCAGACCGCCGGAAAACCTGTAGTTCTTGCCGGAAAACTTGCCGCCGGCATGCAGCCGGGTCAGGATGAGTTCGACGCCGGGCAGCTTGTGTTCCGGATGCGGATCAACCGGCATGCCCCGGCCGTCATCGCTGACTTCGACCGAGTGGTCCTTGTGCAGTACGACATGGATTTCGCGTGCATATCCGACCAGCGCCTCATCGACGGCATTGTCGACCACTTCGGCGACCAGGTGATTGGGCCGGGCGGTGTCGGTGTACATGCCGGGCCGGCGCTTGACCGGTTCCAGGCCCTGCAGGACCTCGATGTCGGAAGCCTGGTATTGGGAGCTCATGGCGGGCGATGGGTTTCGTTGTTGTCGGTCCAGCCGCAAGAATATCGCAGATCAACCA
Source organism: Wenzhouxiangella sp. (assembly GCA_007134485.1). Classification (GTDB taxonomy): domain Bacteria; phylum Pseudomonadota; class Gammaproteobacteria; order Xanthomonadales; family Wenzhouxiangellaceae; genus Wenzhouxiangella. The sequence continues at coordinate 1,984 of SLKT01000094.1, forward strand.
ACGGGGTGACCTGGGTGGGTATAGTGAACGATGATGAATCCCGAGATTTTTCCTGAACCGCTGGTGATTCGATGAAGCTGTATCGGGCCGTGATTCGCTTCCTGCGGATCATCAACGAGCTGTATTTCGTCGAAACCCGTTCGACCGGGCTCGAGCATGTGCCCGGCAAGGGTCCGGTGATCCTGGCCGCCAACCACCCCGGCTCGATTCTCGATTCGATTGTTCTGGCGACCCAGGTTTCGCGCACCATCAACTACCTGGCCCGCAGCGGCCTGTTTCGCTATCGACCCTTGGCCGCGCTGTTCAAGCGCCTCGGCGCGGTGCCGATTTATCGCTCGCATGAAACGGCTGATTCGATGCAACGCAATGAAGAGGTGTTTGCCAAGGTCCATGAATTGCTCGATGCCGGTGGCTGCATCGGCATCTTTCCCGAGGGGCGCAATTCGCCACCGACCCAAATCGGTCCGTTGCGCAAGGGCGCCGCGCGCATTGCCCTGAGTGCCGAGGCGCGTCATGACGGCAAGCTTGGGCTGGTGGTGGTGCCGGTCGGGGTCAATTTCGAAAATCGCGGATTTTTGATGTCGGCGGTCCTGCTGAGATTCGGTGCGCCGATTGCCGTTTCCGATTATCTTGACCAATACCGGAAGGATCCGTCGGGCGCATTGACCGGCCTGACCGAGGACATCCGGCATGCCCTGAGTCAGCAGGTGCTGACCATCGAGGATGTTCGCCTGGGTCAACTGGTCGATGAGCTGGCCGCGGTGTTTGGCGATGAACTCGGTCGGCGATTTGAAACCGGTTCTGACGCTGCCGGCAAGGCGCCACCCCGGCAGCGACCGATCAAGCGCTGGCTATGGAAACTGGCCGCCTGGTATCGGCGATCGACCCCGGAAAGCGGGCGAGCCTTCGTGCGTCGCATGCACTCACGCCAGCATATTCGTGATGTGCTGGTGGCGGCATGGCAAGTCAAGCCGCGCCGGGTCGTCGCCTTGCGTAACCGGCTGGAACGCTACAAGGATCACCTTCGCCAGACCGAGCTTAGGGAAGCGCTGGGCCATGCTTTCGAGGAACCGGTCCGCCAGCGCCTGATCCGTTTGCGCATGACCCTGTACTCGGTGTTGATGGCGCCGATTGCGCTGTTCGGGCTGGTCCACAATATCGTGCCTTACCTGGTTGCGCGCGGCCTGGGCCGGTTGGGCAGCGACGAGGCGGTGCGCGCCTTCACCCTGTTCGGCTCCGGCGTGCTGGCCTTTGCCGGCGCCTACACCCTGATCGGCTACGGCTTGTGGCAGCACACCGAGCTGACCCTGCCGCAGACCCTGCTCTACATCGCCGCCCTGCCACCCACTGGCTTCGCCGCCCTGCGTTATCGCCGCAACGTGCTGATCTACCGCGACCGCATCCTGGTGCGCACCATCTTCTGGAACCGCCGCGAACTGGTGGATCTGCTGCGGCGCGAGCGGCGGTTGTTGCATGAGGAGTTTCTGGCCCTCGCCGAAGCCACACGGTAGGTTGGGGGAGGGATTCAGTGGTCAGTTGTAGGTCGGCCTGACACGGCCGACGGTCGAGGTGTCCGATGTCGACACGGGAGGGGGGTTGGTTCGAGGTTGGGAATATGAACGGTTCGGTGGGAGTGTTTTCAAGGTTGACCGTCGGCCGTGTCAGGCCGACCTACAGGTGCTGTTTTTCCTTTCACCTTTCACCTTTAACCTTTTACCTCTATCACTACCTCCTCCGCCGGCGCCCGCAAGTTGTACCTCGAAGCCATCGTCGCCCCGTACGCCCCCGTATTCGCAATCAAAATGATGTCGCCTTCGTGGCATTCGGGGAGCAGGCGGTCGAGGCCGAGGATGTCGCCGGTTTCGCAGATCGGGCCGACGACGTTGTAGATGTGATCGCCGGGTGCTTCCAGGCGCGTCAGGTTGACGATTTCGTGCCAGGCGCCGTACAGGGCCGGGCGGATGAGTGAGTTCATGCCGGTGGCGATTCCGACATAGCGGACTTCGCCCTTGCCCTTGGTCTGGTTGACCCGGGCCAGCAGCACCCCGGCCTCGGAAACCAGGTAACGGCCCGGTTCCAGCCAGACCTCGACCGCTCGGACCAGGTCGTGCTTGAGTTGAGCCAGGCCGGCATCCAGGGCGGTCAGGTCCAGCGGCAGTTCGTCGCTGCGATCGGGCACGCCCAGGCCGCCACCCAGGTTGATCACGCTCACCTCGGGCAATTGCCGGGCCGCCTCGCCCAGGGTTTCCAGGGTGCGGTGCCAGTTGTCCGGGTGCAGAATGCCCGAACCGGTATGGGCATGCAGGCCGACCACGCGTACATCGTGTGCATCGCACAGGCGCTTGACCCGGTCGAGCTCGGCCAGCGGAATCCCGAACTTGGAATGGCTGCCGGCGGTTCGCACCATCTTGTGATGACCCAGGCCGGAGCCCGGATCCATGCGCAGGAAGATCTCGCGCCCGGCCAGGTCGCTGCCCCAGTGTTCGAGGATGTATGCGTTGTCGACCGTCAGGCGAATCTCCTCGGCCAGGGCCCGGCGATATTCCTCGCGCCCGGCGAAGTTGGGGGTCAATAGCAGATCCCGGGTGGTCAGACCGGACACGCTGTCCAGGGCATGATGCGCTTCGGCCATGGACACGCACTCGATGCCCAGGCCGGACTCGACCACGGCGTTGAGGATCGCAGGGTGCGGGTTGGCTTTCATCGAATACAGCACCCGGTCAACGGCCTTCAGCGCACTCAACCGGCCGGCCGCGGTCCTGACCTGGTCAAGGTTGTAGACATAGGCGCAATCGCGATCGCCCAGGGCCGCTTCCAGGCGCTCTCGTTCATGCCGCCACCAGGCCGTGACCGGCCGGCGACCGACATCGGCGCGAAACAGTTGCTCCCAGGTCGGGCCGAATACCGAGTCGCCGCCGACCCCGCCGGGAATGACTTGCTGGTGCAATTGCTGAACCAGGCGGTCGGCATGGCGGGATTCGACCACGAAAGTAAGGTTGAGGTCGTTGGCCGCCTGGCTGACCTGGAAGATGCGACGTTGCTCGAAGACCTCAAGCGCCGGGCCCAGGCGATGCAGGATGGTGCGAATCCCCAGGCCGACCAGGCTGACGGTGGCGCAGTCGGTCAGGACTTCGACCCGGCAATGGCGCGCCAGGCGATGGCTGAGTTCATCAAGACTGTGGGTGTCCACCGGGTTGGCGCCCGGGTCGAGCGTGACGGTGACGTTCGATTCGGAGGTCGAGACCTGGTCGACCGACAACCCGAGCGCCTTGAATTCGGCAAACACATCGGCCAGAAAGCCGACCTGCTGCCACATGTCGATGCCCTCAAGCGAGATCAGGGTGATGTGTTTTCTTTGCACGATGGCCTTGACCTGGGCGCCGTGATCGCGGGCTTCCGGCGTGATCCGGGTGCCCTCGATGTCGGGCCGGTCGGACTGGCGCATCCACAATGGAATCTGCTCGCGCTGGACCGGGATCAGCGAGCGCGGATGCAGCGCCTTCGCGCCCATCGCCGCCAGTTCCTGGGCCTCGCGGTAACTGACCAGCTTGAGCAGTCGGGCCGAGGAAATCCGGCGCGGATCGGCGCTGAACAGGCCGGGCACATCGGAAAATATCTCGACCCGGTCGGCCTCCAGGATGGCGGCCAGGCTGGTCGCCGAAGTATCCGACCCGCCACGGCCCAGCAGCACGGTTTCACCGGCCGGGTTGGCGGCCACGAATCCGGGCAGGATGAAGCCCGGGGATCGTGCCGACAACTCGCGCGCGAGTTTCGGATCGGGCGCGGCCGGACAGGCGGTCGACAGGTAGTTGGTATGCCGGCTGCGACGCGGGTCCGGCGGGCAGATCAGAATGTCGCGCGCATCCAGCCAGGCGATCGGCAAACCGGATTGTTCGAGCCAGGCCGCACCCAGGCGACTGGACAGGATCTCGCCCATGCCCAGTACCCTGGCCTGGTGGGCCGGGTCGGAGAACTGGTCGTCGGCCTCGAGCAGTTCGGTCAGCTCCTCAAGCGGCGAGGCGAGCACCTCGCGATCGATGCCCATTTCGTCCATCAGATGATGGTGACGGCGGGTGATCTCGGTCATCACGTCGGCGACCGGTTGGCGCGTTTGTTGATCAAGCTGGGATTCGAGCAGGTCGGTCATGCCGCGCAGGGCCGAAACGACCACTCCGATGCATTTGCCGGCATCGAATGCTTCGCCCACCCGTTGCCTGATTTTGTCCCAGTCATCGGGCCGGGTGACCGAGGATCCACCAAACTTGAAGATGCGCCATGGACTTACATGGCTGGAATGCTCGCTGTTCATCAGGTAGGGTATGCGAAAGTCAGGCGATGCCGAATGCAGTTGGACGCCAGTTTGATCGATAACTGGCACGAATGAACCCGATTTTACGCTATATAACAATAATGACCAGTTCACCAGCAGTGCAACCACCCCGATCCGTCGGTGCAACCGACACCGGGTGCGTGCGCGCCAACAACCAGGATGCCATCTTCTGCGACGATGCCCTGGGCTTGTGGCTGGTGGCCGATGGAATGGGCGGTCATGCCGGTGGCGCGCGCGCCAGTGAAATCGCGCGCGACACCATCAGTTCCCGTCTCACGGACGGCCATGGCCTGCGCGAGGCCATCCTGGGTGCCCATCGCAGTATTCGAACCGAACAGGAGGCTTGCCCGGATTACGGTGACATGGGCACCACGGTGGTGGTGGTGTTCGATCATGGCGAAGAATTCGAGATCGGCTGGGTGGGCGACAGCCGGGCCTATCGCTATTCCACCGATTCCGGCAAGCTGGAACTTTTGACCCGGGACCACAATGTCGCCGGCATGCTGGTCGCGGCCGGCGCGCTCAGCCCCAGCGAGGCGGCACGACATCCGCAACGCCATGTGCTGACCGATTGCCTGGGCCTGGTCGGAGAGCAGGACCCGCGCATCGGCAGTCTGCAGGAACGCTGGAAGCCCGGCGACTGGTTGCTGATCTGCTCTGATGGTCTGACCGGGGAGCTGGACGACGAACTCATCGAAAGCACGCTGACCACCAGCGCCGGGCTCGAGGAAGCCGGCAATCAGTTGCTCGACAAGGCCTTGAACGCCGGTGCGCACGACAATGTCTCACTGGTTCTGGTGGCCGGGCCGCTGGGCGAAGCATCGGCCGGCAAGCGTGGACCACGCCTGCCCTGGCCGTTTCGCCGTCGCTCGGTATAATCGAGTACGAGGACTTTCAAGAGGGAATCCCGATCATGACTTCCGAAGACGGCAAGGAAAGAAAGAAATCCCGGCGCGAACATGGCCCACAGGGCACCCATGTATTCAGCCGCGAAAAGGTCGACAGCCTGATTGCCAAGGCGGACTCGGCCGATGCCCTGGATGCCCCGGCACGGCTCAAGGGACTGAGTGTTGAAGTCAAGGGGCGGAATTTCCCCTTGAAGGGCGGGCGTTGCGTGATCGGTCGGGCCAATTCCTGCGATATCCCATTGACCGACTCGAGTGTTTCCTCGGAACATGCCCGTTTGACTGCGGGTGATGAAGGCTGGCGGGTCGCCAATCTGCTATCGACCAACGGTACCTTTCTCAATGGCAAGCGCATTTCGAACGAACGCATCAATCATGGCGATCGCTTGCGCCTGGGTCGGGTTGAATTCGTGTTCGAGTGCGCCTCCTCACCATCGACCGGGTCGCAAACGGCCGGTTCAACAGCCGGCGGCTGGAAACGCTGGTTGCCGTGGGTGGCCGGCGCCGCGGTGATCGCCGTGGTGATTGTGCTGATCGTATTGCTGTAATCCGCCAGGGTCGAGATCAGGTCGGCGCCGAGCCCTTGTACTTGCCGAGGACCACGACGGTCTTGCCCGAGGCGGTGATCATGCCGTCTTCTTCCAGCGACTTCATCACCCGGCCGGCCATTTCGCGCGAGCAGCCGACGATGCGACTCAGCTCCTGACGGGTGATCTTGATCTGGGTGCCGTCCGGATGGGATACGGCATCCGGCTCGCTGCACAGATCGATCAGCGCCTTGGCGATGCGGCCCTGGGTATCGAGAAAGGCCAGGTGAAAGACCTTGCGACGGGTTTGCAGCAAGCGCTGGGTTAACTTGGAGCCGATCGCGGTCAGAATGTCAATGGCGCAATCGGCAAGTTCGTCCTCGAGCGCTTCGCGCAAACGGTTGTAGGAGACTTCCGCAAGTTCGCAGCGGGTCCGCGTGCGCACCAGCACCTCGCGCTCGCGCGGTTTCATGAACAGCCCCATCTCGCCGATGAAATCCCCGGGATTGAGATAGCTCAGGATCAGCTCGCGACCATCGTCGCCCTCGGTGGATACCGATAACGAACCTTCGATCACGTACAGCAGGGACTGGCCGGAATCTCCCGGACGCATGACGGTGGTCTTTGCCGGCAGGTGCTGGCGCTTGCAGATGCCCAGGAATCGATCCATGGCTTCCCGGTCAATCGGGTAGAACTGGATTTCTCTCATCGATTTGAATTTACCTTGATTAGCGAATGCACCCGCCACCCTCCTCGGCAGGACAAGTCAATTTTGCACTCGGTCACACTTTTCGTCAAACCGTTCACATCAGTCAATCTGCGATACTGGCATTTTAGCCGCTGGATGGGGGATAATTACGGGTTGATCTTCCGTTTCGTCTTCATTGGCCCCCACGATGACTTCTCGCCGAATCAAGCTGCATGGGTTCAACAACCTGACCAAGGCGCTCAGCTTCAATATCTATGATTTGTGCTATGCCACCAGTGACGGTCAGCGCGAGGAGTACATTGCCTATATCGACGAGGCTTACAACGCCGAGCGGCTGACCGCCATTCTGACCGACGTTTCCGACATCATCGGCGCCAATATCCTCAACATTGCTCGCCAGGATTATGATCCGCAGGGCGCCAGCGTCACCATGCTGATCGCCGAAGAGCCGGTCGAGCCCAGCGAGGAGACCGGCTCGGCCGCACCCGGCCCGCTGCCCGAAACCATTGTCAGCCATCTCGACAAGAGCCACATCACCGTCCATACCTACCCGGAAAGTCATCCGCATGACGGGATTTGCACCTTCAGGGCCGACATCGATGTCGCCACCTGCGGGGTGATCTCACCCCTCAAGGCGCTCAATTACCTGATTCACAGTTTCGAATCCGATATCGTCACGGTCGATTACCGGGTGCGCGGGTTTACCCGCGATGTGCGCGGGCGCAAGCATTTCATCGATCACAAGATCACCTCGATCCAGAATTTCTTCAGTCGTGACACCAAGAACGCCTACGACATGATCGACGTCAACGTCTACCAGGAAAATCTGTTCCACACCAAGATGCGGCTGAAGGAATTCGAACTCGACAATTACCTGTTCGGGGTCAGTGAAAGCGAACTGGACCGGCGCGAGCGCAATCGCATCGAGCGGCGCTTGCGCAAGGAAATGCAGGAGCTTTTCTACGGCCGGAATTTATAAACTGCGCCTTCGATCCAGTCGCGCAGGCGCGTGACTTCGTCCGGCTCCAGGCCGGTTCGCTCAGCGATGCTCACGGCCGTTGCACGCTCCCGGTCGAGTTCGGCATTGAAGAATCCGTGCTGCATGAACCACTGCTCAAGTTGATCGGTGGTGTCGGAACGAAAGCGCGCCACCTTGCCGTCGCGCAGACCGTCGATGAGTGCACGCGGGTCACCTTCGACTTCCCTGGCCAGTTCGGTGACGCGTTCCATGAACGGGGTGCTGATCAGGTCGGTGGCGTGCAGATCCGATTCGGTGACCGGCCGATTGTGACGCTTGCACCAGTCCTCGAGAATCAGTCGCGCCGCGGCCAGGCGAGTTTCCAGCAGGTCGCGGTCGTTGTCATCGATGCGATCATTGGATTGCGGCGAGGCCAGAAAGCTCTCGATTTCCCCATGCCGGACCAGATCGAGCTTCATCAGGTGAGCGGCCAGGTCCAGGCGATCGTGCAGCAGGTGGAAAGCGTGCAGGGCGCCGCTGCCCAGCCACGGGTTGACCGGGTCGACCGCCGCCGCCTCGGCCCATTCCAGCGCGTCCATGCCGTCCGGGTTCGGCACCCGGTGACCGACCGGCTCGCCGATCGGCATGGAATACTGCAGCGGCTCGACGGCGCCGCGGCGCACCTCGGCCATGTCAATGGTGTGCGGTTCGGGTCCCTCGCTGACCCACTCGGTCCAGGCCCGGGCATCGTCGGTCTGGGCGGTCAGGTAAAACATCTGGCGCCCGTTGGCGGCGATTTCCTGAACCGACTCGACCACTGCCTGGTAGCGATCCGGATCGGTGGTGGTCAGGACTTCGTCCATGAACACCGGCAGTGACTCATGGTGTTGTTCGGCCTGTGCGATCCAGGCCAGGCGCACGGCCAGTAGCAGTTGGACGCGGGTGCCGGTCGACAGCTCGGTCAATCCGCAGCGGCGATTCTGATGGGTATCGTGCGCCAGGAAGCCGTCGCCTTCGAACAGCAGCCGGTAGCGGTGACGGGTGAAACGCTCGAACCACTGCCCGGCCGTGGCCAGCGCGGTCGGCTCATTGTCCGACTCGTGGGTTGATCGGACATTGTCGATCAGCACCTGTCCGGCCGTGGCCAGCAGGTGACGATCGAGTTCCTCGTCCAGGGCCTGGCGAGTCGTTTCCAGTTGGTCGGTCAGGGTTTCCAGCTCCCGCCTTCCCAGCAGCTCCTCGTGACGGGTCTGGATTTCGGCGATGCGACGGTTGAGCCGGTCGCGACGTTCGGCGCTGGCAGACAGCTCTTCGTGGCGTTTGCCGAGTTGCTCGTGTTGCTGTTCGCGGGCTTGCCGAAGCAGCTCGCCCTCGGCTGACAGTCGACTTTCCAGCCGGGAGATTTCCATGGAGCAATCGCGCTGCTCCTGTTCAAGCTGACGCCAGCTTTCGAACTGATCGATGCGCTGGGTCAGCGTGAGCAGGTCCTGGGAATCGATACCAGCTTGCTCGAATATGCGCTCGCGGCTCTTTTGCAATTGTTCGATGTCTGCCTGCAATTCGTCGATGCGGCGCTCATGGCCCTGTGCCTCGTTGTGCAGTTCCGCATTGCGGCGCATGCGCGGCACTAACTGGTTGATCAGTCCGGCCACTTGCCGACTGTCGACTTCGGACTGGTCGGGCATGCCGTGGCGGGCGAGCATCTCGCGGGTTTCGCCTTGCAGATTGCGGTAGCGATTCTTGAGCTGGTCGAGTTGCTGGCGTGCCGATTCGCATTTCTGGTGTTCGAGTTGCCAGTCATGCAAATGCCGGCACCACAACTGGAAGCCGGTTTCCAGGCGATCGTCGCTGCTGACGCCGATGTTGTCGGCGAACTCGCGCAAACGTTTGCGGGCACTGTCCAGGTTGGTTCTCTGGGCGTTGAGCTGGTCGCGGACCTCGGCCGCGCGCGCCTGGCTGATCTCGTGGCGGGTGGCCGATTCCAGTTCCAGCTCCAGGCGCTCCAGGCGCGACTGGACTTCATCCTCGGTCCAGCCCAGCGGCTGCTCGATATCGGTTTCAATGAAGTCGTGCTGGGCCCTTTGCAGGTCTCGCCAGCGATTGGCGAAGTTGACCAGCAGACCGAGCGGGATGCCCACTCCCAGCAGAATCAGCAACAGCAATTCCGGTGACAGACCGACCTCCTGAACACCAAGGAGGCGCCAGGCGGCAATCATGGCCGCACCCCCCAGTCCGCCCCACAGCACGCCCTCCAGGGGAGAGAGGTTGGCGCCATCGAGCCAGCGAAGCAGGGCGTGGCGAGCAGCGCGCAGATCGTCCTGCGAGCGTCCGGTCTGGTTTTTCGACACATGGGTGCGCGCCAGTTCGGCGGTCAGGTTGCGGATCTGCTCGCGCAGGATCTGCACCCGATCGACCCGTTTTTCCAGCTCTTCGAGCGCCTGCTGATCGAGCTTGTCCACCATTTCCGGGCGCTCGCTGCCGAGCCGCCGGGCGGCGCGCTTCAGGCTGGTTTCATGTCGCTTGACGGCCTCGGTCTGCTGCTCGATGCGTCGTTCCAGCTCAACCAGTCGGTCGCGCTGGCCGGACAATTCCGATTGCAGCGCTTCGAGGGTATCGGGATCGACCGAGCCGGTCTTTGCCAGGCGTTCGCGTGTCTGGCGCAGTCCGCTGCGAGTGACCTGCAAATCCTTTTCCCGTCGCGCGATCTGGTCATCGACCTGTTCGATACGCTCGAGCTCGTCACCGCGCAGACGATCCATGCCGCCGGGAAAATCATCGATCAGGGTGGTTTCGATGGCGCTGCGCCGCGCGAAGGCCTCGGCAAGCGCCATGGCATCCTCGCAGGCGCGCAACCCGGCGGCCGCCTCGGCGCTGTCGGCCAGTTCGGCATTGAGCCGGTCCAGGTCGGCCAACTCTTCGTCCAGGCGGGCGTATTCGGTCTCCTTGTCGGCGACTTCACGATTGATCTGCGCCAGTTCGCCGGCCAGCTTCTGGGGACGTGAACGAGGCGCGAGCAGGCCTTCCGAGGTCAGTGCATCCAGGTCATAACCCCCGGCGAGCATGGTGCGAAGCTCAGCGGCGATATGCGCTTCGGTGCTGCCCAGCGCGGCCAGGTCTTCGGAGCTGATCAGGTAGGCACCCAGGCTTTCGGCGCCCGGCAGGTCGGGACGCGCGTCCGGCGCGCCATCGTGCGTCCAGCTTGAATGGCTGCCCCGGCGCTCGCAGCTCAAGGTTTTGCCGTCGCTTTCGAACTCGGCCACGATGTGGCAGAAACTGTCGATCTGGTCCGGATAGAGCACCGCCCGGACCGCCCGAATCAGGCTGGACTTGCCCGAGGCATTGGGCCCGGTGACGACATTGACCGCGTTCGGGTCGAAGCTCACCGACAGCGGTGAATCCAGCCCGGGCAGCAGGCGAATGTCGAGTGATTTCAGTTTCACCGGCGTCGCTCGCGTTGGGCGATCAGCCTGGAAAGCGCCACTCGCCCGGCACGGGCCAGGTCCGCGGCAATGTCTTCGTCTTCGAGTGTGCGCTGCAGATCACGGAATTCGCGTGTCGCAACGACCGATTCCATGGCCGGGCGAGCCTGGTCGACCAGCGCCCGCCATTCGTCGGACCCGGGCTTTTCCAGGATCAGCAGATGACGGGCAAGCAGGCCGCAGGGATCGGGCTGGTCGGCCAGTCGCTCAAGATCAAGGTGCGGGACGGTGCGCGTGTGAATGCGCTGAATGAAGCACTCGATGCCGTGTTCGGTCCAGGGACGGGCCTCGGCGAGCAGGTGTTCGGCCGCTTCGGGAAGTTGCTCGGATACGGCGCATTGTCCGATCAACTCGACCCGTAATCCCAATGCATCGGGCAGATACTCGCCGCCTTGCAGATCGGCCACCCGTTGGCGGGCGGCCGACAGAATGGTGGCGCCCAGGGCATCGACCTGCTCGACCTCGCGACAGTCAACTTCGAGGGTTTCGAAACGCAGTGGCGCCAGCGGCAGGTGAGTGGCCAGCAACCGGCCGTCCTCGATTTCGATCAGCCACGGCCCACGCGCCCCGGTTTCGCTGGCGCGCAAGGCATTGACCGAACCCAGGTAACCGATTGGCCGGTCGCCATCCAGGGGGTCGGGCTGGTGAATGTGGCCAAGCAGCCAGGCCGCCACCGTGGTGTCTTCGAGGTCACTCGAGCGCACCGGTGCATACGGACTGTCGGTGGCGTCGCGGTCGCAGTGCAGCAGACCGATCAGGGTCTTGTTCGGGTCCAGCCGGGGAAAGCTGTCCAGCGGCGAGTAGTTGACCCTGGGCTGGGGAAATGACCAGCCGATGATGGTTACGCCGCCGATCGGGTGCTGCTGCCAGTGACCACCGTCCCCGAGCAGATGGAGTTGATCGATTTCGTCGGCCAGGCGCGGCAATACATGGGTATCATGATTGCCGGCCACGGCAACCACTTCGATGCCGGCTTCAGCGAGTTTCTCGACCCCGGCCTTGAGCTGACCGTAGGCCACGAAGAAGTCGCGATGACGTTCAACGACATCGCCGGCCAGCAAGACGCCGTCGACCTCGCGCTCGATGGCTTCGCTCACGGCGCGCGACCAGGCGGCCTCGGGACCCAGCTCGTGGTGACGAGCGCCCAGTTCATCGGGCAGGGCGGCCGGCAGTCGACCCAGGTGCATGTCACCAACGGCAAGCAGGGTGGTCATGACTCGAACGTCTCTTGTCCCTCAATCACAGGCGGATGGAATCACCGGATCCAATGAGAGCGCAGAATAACAGATGGATACTGACTGCAGTCGCAGCCGTGCTTGCCGGTTGTTCGGCGACCATCATTCAACCCGATCAGGTGGGTGATCCGGCGCCGGTTTACGTCCTCGATCATGGTCGTCACAACTCATTGGTGCTGGTGGTCGATGAAGGCGATGTGCAGCGCCTGGCCTTCGGGGAGTGGGGCTGGTATGTCGATCACGAGACCGGCTTCGGGCGCAGCCTTTCGGCCTTGCTGGTTGATACCCCGGGCGCCCTGGGTCGTGGCCGCCTGAGTGGGCCCGTCGATCCGGATTGCTGGGTGGACCAGGTCGGCTCCGAGATTCGCAACGTGTTGGTATTCTCGGCCGAGCAGGAGCGGGTCACCACCCTGGCCGCGGAAATTGATGCCGAGTTCGCGGACACCGAACCGCATTACAGCCATCTGCTCAACCTGGAGTTTGTTCTCGATGCGCGCGAGTACTCGCTCGGCCACAACTCCAACCACCGGGTGGTGGAGTGGCTGGAAGCGCTGGGCTTTGAAGTGCGCGGCAATCCGACCATCGGCATCCTGCGCGCCGCCGACCCCGAGCGCAGCCACACCGTGGATCCCGCGCGCTGTTCCGAGCACCCGTAGGTCGGCCTGACACGGCCGACGGACAACGTTGAATCAACCCCCACCGGGGGGTTCACGTGTTGAACCTCAGGGGTCAGGGGTCAGGGGTCGGAGGTCGGAGGTCGGAGGTCGGAGGTCGGAGGTCGGAGGTCGGAGGTCGGAGGTCGGAGGTCGGAGGTCGGAGGTCGGAGGTCAGAGGTCAGAGGTCAGAGGTCAGAGGTCAGAGGTCAGAGGTCAGAGGTCAGAGGTCAGAGGTCGGAGGTCGGAGGTCAGAGGTCAGAGGTCAGAGGTCAGAGGTCAGAGGTCAGAGGTCAGAGGTCAGAGGTCAGAGGTCAGGGCTTCTTCTAGGGATTGTTCGGCTTCCAGCCACTCGGTTTCGAGCTGTTCGTGGCGGGTTTTCAGGCTGGTTTGCTGCTGGATCAGCTCGCTCAGGCGGTCCTTGTGTTCGGACGCGTACAGATCGGGGTCGGCCAGTTGCTGTTCGATGTCGGTCAGTTCGCGGGCGGTCTCGTCGATTTGCCGGACCAGGCGTTCGACCCGGTTTTTCAATGGTTTGATGCGTGAGCGCCACTGGGCCTGTTCACGACGCTGGCGAACCCGGGCATTGCCCGATCCGGTTGTCTTGTCCGGTGTGGCCTGCGGTTCGGGCTCGGTCAGCCAGCGGCGATATTCGCTCAAGCCGCCGGGGAAGCGACGAACGCCGTGATCGGCCACCAGCCAGAATTCATCGACCACGTTCTTGAGCAGGTGGCGGTCGTGCGAGACCGTCACCACGGCGCCTTCGTATCCCTGCATGGCCACGGTCAGGGCATGGCGCATTTCCAGGTCGAGGTGGTTGGTCGGTTCGTCGAGCAACAGCAGGTTGGGCGCGCGCCAGACCAGCAGGGCCAGTACCAGTCGCGCTTTCTCGCCACCTGACAAGGGCGCCACCGGGTCGGTGGCCATGTCGCCGCGAAAGTCGAACCCGCCCAGGTAATCGCGCAGGCGTTGCTCGGGGACGGCATCGCCGGCCACGCGCGCCAGGTGGGTCAATGGACTGGCGTCCAGGTCAAGTTGTTCGACCTGGTGCTGGGCGAAGTAGCCGATCTGCAGCCCGCGGCTGGATGTGATGGTCCCGGCCAGAGGTTCGAGATCACCGGCCAGGGCGCGCACCAGGGTCGATTTGCCCGCGCCATTGAGACCGAGCAGGCCGATACGATCGCCCGGCGCCAGGGCCAGCGAGATTTCGTCGAGCACCACATGCTCGCCGTAGCCCAGGCTGACCTGGTCAAGATTGAGCAGTGGATTGGACGCGCGTGGTGGCTCGGAAAAGCTGAAGTCGAACGGCGAGTCGGCATGCGCCGGGGCAATCGCTTCCATACGCTCGAGCGCCTTGATGCGACTCTGGGCGGCCTTGGCTTTGCTGGCCTTGGCCCGAAAGCGGTCGATGAATTTCTGCATGTGGGCGATCTGGCGTTGCTGCTTTTCGTATTGGGCCTGCTGCAGGGCCATCTGCGTGGCGCGCTGTTTCTCGAAGCTGCTGTAGCCGCCGGTATAGCTGTTGAGCTTGCGATGTTCGATGTGAATCACCGAGTCGACCACGTTGTCGATGAAGTCGCGGTCATGCGAGATCAGCACCAGCGTGCCCGAATAACGTCGCAGCCATTCTTCCAGCCACATGACGGTTTCCAGATCGAGGTGATTGGTCGGCTCATCGAGCAGCAGCAGATCCGACGGCGCCATCAAGGCGCGCGCCAGGCTCAGGCGAATTCGCCAGCCACCGGAGAACTCGCCGACCAGTTTTCGATGTTCATCGGCGCCGAATCCCAGTCCGTTGAGCAAGGCCCCGGCGCGCGCCTGTGCGGTATAACCGCCGGCCTCGTCAAAGTCGGCGTGGGCGCGCGCAATCGCCGCACCATCACCCCCCGCTTCGCACTCGGCCACCGCCCGCTCGGCCCGGCGCAGGCGTGCATCCCCGTCGATCACGTATTCGATCGCCGGACGCTCCACCTCGGTGATCTCCTGGGCCATGTAGGCCACCGTCCAGTCGGCCGGAAAGGAAAAATCACCGGCATCGGCGCTCAACCGTCCCAGCAGCAGGTTGAACAGACTGGTCTTGCCCGACCCGTTGGCCCCGATCAATCCAACCTTGTGCCCCGGGAAGATGGTCGCCGAGGCGTTCTCGAGCACGGGCTCGGTACCGGGGCGGAGGGTGAGGGTGGTGAGTTGGAGCATGGGAGGGAAGGTTAAAGGTGAAAGGTAAAAGGTGAAAGGTAAAAGGTGAAAGGAAAAGGTTTCCGGGTTCCGGTTTCCGGGGCGGTGGCTTTGGCTTGGTATTATCGCAAACCAAGAACCAATTCCATGCCTGAAGTTGCCGCCCCCCTGAATCCTGACCACCGACTACTGACTACCGACTACTGACTACCGACTACCGAC
>SLKT01000159.1 GCA_007134485.1 Wenzhouxiangella sp.
AGACGGGAGACGGGAGACGGGAGATGGAAGACGGGAAAGGAGTGAGCATTGGACCCGGAAGTGATTGAGAAGATGATTGCCGGTGGGCGTGATTCGTATGAGTCACGGCTGGCGGCCGGTCAGGCGCGTCTGAAGCGTGGGGATATCGAGGCGGCGATCGACCATCTCGAAAAGGCCACCGAACACAAGCCGGAACAGACCATGGCCTGGCAGGATCTGGGCAAGGCCTGCAATACGGCCGGTCATGGTGAACGCGCCCGCTCAGCCTGGCAACAGGGCGTTGAAGCCGCCATTGCCAACGGCGACAAGCAGGCCGAAAAGACCATGAAGGTGTTTCTGAAACGACTGGATCGCGGCTCTGCCTGAATCGCGGGACTCAGGTGTGGCGGCGCGTGTCGGTCCGATTGCTGGCCTGGTCCGAATTCGGGCAGGTCACCGCCAGCAGTTCGCGGGTGCGCAGCTCGGCCAGCCGCGCTTCGATCTCGGACACCTTGAAGTCGAATACCGCCAGCATATGAACGATCTGTTCCTGGTCAAGATCCTGCAGGTCAAGGTGGGAGGACTGTTGCAGCAAGTCAGCGGCGGCGACTAGTGCGTTGCTGTGGTCGTTCATGATGGACTCCGACTGGTAGAGTGTGCATTCAGGTTAGGTTGGCCGGGCCGACCTGCCCATAGGAAAATGACCCGGGTCCGCATAGGAAATTGTCCATGGTCGATATTTTTCTGCCGGCATTCGTCACTTTGTTCGTGACGGTGGACCCGGTCAGCATCATCCCGATTTTCGTCTCCCTGACCATCGGCGCCTCGCGCCGGGCCAAGGTGCGCATGGTGTTGATGGGCTCGTTGATCGCCACCGCCTTGCTGCTGATGTTCGGTCTGGTGGGTGATCGCCTGCTGGACAATTTTGGAATCACACTGCCGGCCTTCAGGGTTGCCGGTGGCATCCTGCTGTTCCTGATCGCCATGGAGATGCTGTTCTCCAAGCGCAATGACCGCAAGACCAGAAGCGCCGAGGAGATTCACGACGCCTACGAACCCGAAGACATTTCGGTTTTCCCGTTGGCCATTCCATTGTTGTGCGGGCCGGGTGCGATTGCCTCCATCATGCTGCTGATGGCCGACCAGACCCGGGATCTGGTCGGCCAGGGCATGGTTCTGAGTGCAGCGGTACTGGTCATGGTCATTGGCGCGATACTGATGCTGATTGCCGTGCGCTTTGATCATTTCATCTCCCAGACCGTCAGCAACATCGTCACCCGCCTGCTTGGCATGCTGCTGGCGGCATTAGCCATCCAGTTCATCTTCGACGGCGTGGCCAAGGGCTTCGGTTTGGCTTGATCAGCGACTGGCCCGGCACCGCGCCAGCGCTTGATCACGGCGCTCGATTTCGCGCACGGCCTGTCTGTGGGTGGCGCCGTAAGCCCAGCGATAATGTCCCTGGTAGGAGGTTGACCAGCGCGGATGGTTTCGGGCGCAACCCAGCCGCCAGCCCTCGCGTGCCTGGGCCATGGCCCGGCTGGCATACCAACTGGCCATGCGCGCCTGTTCTCGACGCGGATCCGGGCGAAAGCTCCGATCATGGGCTCTTGCATGGGGCGGTGGGCGGTGACGGTGGCGATGGTGAATTTGCGGGGGCGAACCCGGCCGATAAAACGGCGCCTGGCGTGGCGTTGGCGGGCCGCTGACGGTGACCGTGGACACTTCGATGACGCGTTCACGAACCTGGGCAGATGCCGGCTCGGCCAGCGAAACACTTGTCAGAACCAGGGCAGCAGACAGACCGATCAGTGTTTTCATGACAGCGATTCCTTGAGTTGTTTGAAAAGGCGCTGCCAGTGTGCACGGGGGTGGCTAAATCATGTCTGAATTGCCTTTTCAGCCTTGGTTCAGGCTGCTTGCCCTTGGAAACGGCTTGGAGAGTGAGGAGAAGCATCGGGTGGCATCCGACCGATCACGGCCTGACCGGGTGATCGGCGTGGTCGATGAGTTTGAGCTAGGTGGCCTTGGGGTCGGTCGGGTCTGCGAGTCGATGTTTGGACGGAGAGTGACTTCCGTTTGGCAATGGGTGGCCTGCATGGCCCGGGTAACGCCTGGTGCCCGCTGCCGCACCCGGTCAGTCCATGATCGGTCAAATACCACCCGCTGCGACAGGTGAGAGTAGGTTGAAGTACTGTTGGTGGCTTCGCTCTGGCTCCCCCATCAATCTACTCCCACCCGACAAGCGACGAGTGGGCTTGACCGGGGCCGGGCTCGAGGTGACGGAAGCGGGCAGGGCCTTGCCGTAATTGGAGCGCCCGAAAAGTCTGCTAACGGCAACCTCCTACCCATTGGAACAAACGAAATTCGGTCGGCACCAGAACGCCCCTGAACTCAAACAATCAACCCGGCCGTTCACCTCGAGCACGGTTCCGGTCAAGGCGACTCGTCGCCCGGCCACCATAAACTCCAGTCGACAGTGAGCTTATCGACGATTTAAGAATAGAGTTTTGGTTCCCCCTCGGGGCGGCGGCTGAAGCGTTTGTATATCCACAGGTACTGGGCCGGTGCAGTCTTGATGGCCTGTTCCAGCCAGCGGTTCATGCCGGTCAGGGCAACCATCGGATCGGGGTCGGCAATGTGTTCATCGGCCGGGCTGAAATGCAGTTTCCAGCCGCGCCCGTGCGGCAGGCGCTCGGCCCAGGTGAAGATGACCTGACAGCTGGTCTTGCGGGCCAGGCGCTGAACCAGGGTCATGGTCAGGGCCGGGGTGGCGAAGAAATCGACGAACACCCCTTCGCCCTTCTTGGGCTGGATGTCGGCTGCGATGCCGGCCGCCCGGCCGGATCTGAGCTGGCTGAGCAGATGGCGAAGTGCGGGGCTGCCGCTGGCGACCATACGGCCGCCGAAACGCTGTCGCGGCCAGGTGATGAATCTATCCAGCGCGCGACTCTCCGGCGCCCGGTACAAGGTGACCATCGGCAGCCGGGTGCTCAGGTACAGATTAAGGATTTCCCAGTTGCCGAGATGGCCGCCGACCAGTAGCAGGCCCTTGCCGCTTTCCGAGGCCGAGGCCACGCGGTCCCAGGATTCATCGAGCATCACGTGGCGATCCAGGCGCGCCTTCGACCAGCCCCACATGGCGCCGGCTTCGAGCACCAGGCGCATCAACTCGACCAGGTGGGCCCGGTGCAGGCTTTTTCGTTGTCGCCGATCAAGGTCAGGGAAACACACGCCGAGGTTGGTGGCGATGATGCGGTGTTTGCTCCAGGGCAGGTAGTACAGCAGTCCGCCCAAGGGCACGGCAAGGGCATGGACAAACCGCAACGGCAGCAACCCGAGCAGGGCGATCGGCAGTCTGACCAGATACTGCATCATGACCGCACCGGATATGGCGAATCGATGCCGGGCGGTTGCAGTGCATAGCGCTTGTAGCTCCACAGGTATTGGGACGGCACCTCGCCGATTCGTTCTTCAAGCCATTCATGCATGAGGCTGATTGAGACCTGCGGATCGGCATCGGCGATGCGTGGTCCGGCCGGGCTGAAGCCGACCTGCCAACCGCGTCCACGTCCCAGGCGCCGGGTATGTACCAGCAGCACTTCACAGCCGGTCTTGCGGGCCAGGCGCTGGACCAGGGTCATGGTCAGCGCCGGTCGGCCGAAAAACGGTGCGAACACCCCCTCGCCCTGCTTGGGCTGCTGATCCATGAGCAGACCCACGCCGCCGCCGCTGCGCAATTGTTCAAGAACGCCGCGCATGGCCGCACTGCCGCTGGCCACCAGCCGTCCGCCAAAGCGTTCGCGGGAACGGGTGACCAGTGCGTCCAGTTCAGGGTTGGAAGGTCGCTTGTACAGACAGATGACGGGCAGGCGAATGGTGCCCCACAGGTTGAGTATTTCCCAGTTGCCCAGATGCGCACCGACGATCAGGTAGCCCTTGCCGCGGCGACGCGCCCGCTCGACATGTTCCCAGCCATCGACCTGGCGGATATGGCGAGTGATCTTGTGCTCGGGCCAGTACCAGACCGCGCCGGTTTCGAGCACCAGGCGCATCATCTCGACCAGGTGAGCGCGATGCAGGCGCCGGCGTTGTCGTTCATCCAGTTCCGGAAATGCGATTTTCAGGTTGGTCGTGATGATCGTGTGTCTGCGTGCCGGCAATGACCAGGCCAGCCAGCCCAGCGGCACGGCCAGAAAATGCAGTATCGGCAACGGGATCAGGCTGAGCAGCCGGACCAGGAACAGCGCCAGGGCAATCTTCACGATGTCGGTCGTTGCATGGGGAAGTGGCAAGGATACCCACACTGAACGCCTTTGTGGACGCCACTCCGGATTGCATCAGTCGGCTCAGGCGGCCTGGACGGCATCCTCATCGCATTGATCGTTTGTCTCGGCACGCTTTCCGACATCCAGAATCATGTCGGCGGCCTTCTCGGCAATCATGATGGTCGGGGCATTGGTGTTGCCCCCGACCAGGGTCGGCATGATCGAGGCATCGACCACCCGCAGCCCCTCGACGCCGCGCACTTTCAATTCCGGATCGACCACGCTGTGCGGATCCGGACCCATGCGGCAGGTACCGACCGGGTGGTAGATGGTTTCGGCCTTGTTGCGGATGAAATCGATCATCCCGTTGCGATCAGCGATATCGTTGCCGGGAAAGATCTCATGGCCGCGGAAGGGCTTGAATGCCGGCTGACCGAGAATTTCGCGCGACAGACGCACACAATCGAGCATCATTTCCAGATCCCCGGCCTCGCTGAGGTAATTGGCGTGAATGGCGATCGGCTCCGAGGGATCCTTGGAGCGAATTGCCAGGTAGCCACGGCTTTGCGGCCGGAGCGGACAGGCGTGGACGGTGTAGCCGTCACCGGGCAAGCGGTTGCGACCGTGGTCGTCGAGCAGGGCCGGCACGAAGTGCATCTGGATATCCGGGCGGTCATCGCGGTCTCGGCCGGAGACCAGAAACCCGCCGGCCTCGGCGATGTTCGAAGTGCCTTCGCCCTCGCCATGCAGAAAGTAGCGAAGCCCCACCCGCAATTCGCTCAACTGGTCGTAAGTGACCGGTTGCGAGCAGCGGGTCAGGGTGCAGACATCAAGATGGTCCTGCAGGTTGCGCCCGACTTCGGTGCGTTCCAGCCGCACGTCGATGCCGGCCGATTCCAGCATGCCCGCCGGGCCGATCCCCGACAGCATCAGCAATTGCGGCGAGTTGATGGCGCCGGCGGCCAGCAACACCTCGCGGCGTGCATGGGCGCTGCGTGTGATTCCACGTCGGCGATAGCGAACCCCGCTGACCCGATCGCTGCCCGCGAACTCCAGGCCGAGGGTCATGGCCCCGGTCAGGACGGTCAGGTTGGGTCGTGAGCGCGCCGGGCGAAGGAATCCTGCTGCGGTGGAGCAGCGTCGACCGTCTTTCTGGGTGACCTGGTACATCCCGAAGCCACGCTGGGTGGGGCCATTGAAATCACGATTGCGTGCATGGCCGGCCTGCTCGGCGGCCTGGATGAACACATCACTCAAGGGGTTGGTGAAACCCAGATCCTCGACGCTCAGAGGCCCGCCGACGCCGTGCAGATCGGACTCACCGCGGCCCTGGTTCTGTGACTTGCGAAAATACGGCAATACATCGTTCCAGCTCCAGCCCGGGTTGCCCAGCGCAGCCCAATCGTCGTAATCACTGCGGTGGCCGCGCGAGTAGCACATCGCATTGATCGAACTCGACCCGCCCAGTACCCGGCCACGTGGCCAGTACAGGCGGCGGTTGTTCAGGGCGGGTTCGGGCTCGGTGTAATAATTCCAGTTCAGCGACTTGAAGTTGACCAGCTTGGATAATCCGGCCGGCATGTGGATGAACGGATTCCAGTCACGCGGACCGGCTTCGAGCAGCAACACTTCATTGGCCGGGTCGGCACTGAGCCGACTGGCCAGCACACACCCGGCCGAACCGGCCCCGACAATGATGTAGTCATAGGTTTTGGGCATGCGCATGTGTGGGGTCACCTGGTGGAGAGTTTATCGCACGGTCCAGTGTAGGGTGCGGAATTAGAGTGGGGGAACTAATGGGACGGGTAGACGGAAGACGGAAGACGGAAGACGAGGTTTTGCGCCGTCTCCCGTCTGCCGTCTTCCGTCTACCCCTCAAGCCTGTGCAACTGCCCCATCACTTCAAACCCCGACAGAGGCCAATCGAAGCCCCGCGTCAACCCAATCACCTTGAATCGCTCGCCCATTTCGCCGGGCATGGCCAGGCGTTTGAACTCGCCGGCCAGGCGCAGGCGGGTGGCGTCATCGTCGGCCTGTTCGACGATTTCGTGCGCGTCCAGAGACAGCAGAAAACCGCTCTGGTTGGTGAAACCGGCAACTTCCAGGCCGCAATCGACGGCGGTTTCGGCCACGGCGGTGAAATCGACAAAGGCTGACAGGTCGGTCAATCCCGGCCAGACGAAGGGATCGAAATGGGCGCGGTGGCGGTAATGACAGACCAGCGTGCCGTCGCTGCGTTCGGGCAGGTAGTACTCGGCGCGCGGATAGCCATAGTCGATCATCAGCGCCAGGCCGCGCTTGAGTGGGCGGGTGACGGTGTCAAACCAGGCCGGCAGATCCACGCAGATTTCGCTGCGGTAGCCGACCGGCAGCGGATGGGGCAGGGTGTTGGCGATGGACTGCCAGGCTTGTTCCAACCGGGGACTTGGCGCGACGGGCGTCCAGTCGAAGCGATCCTCGGCGACGGTCACGGCCAGCTCGGCCGGACCGTCATCGGTCATCTCGAAGCGTTTGACCGGCAGCGCGTCGATGACCTCGTTGGCAACGATCACGCCATCGAAAGGCTCTTCCGGTGGGCTGCTCAGCCATTCGATCCGCGTGCGCAGGTTGTCGGACAGGCCGGCCAGCGTTTCGGCCTGAATCTCGCGCAGGGGCGCGCTGGGCTCGAGAATCAGGTAACGGCTTGGCGGCTGGCCGAGTATCTCGAGCAGATCGCGGGCCAGGGCCCCGGAACCCGCGCCAATCTCCAGCAACGTCCAGTCATGACCGAGCTGTCCCGCGGCCTCGTCGATCTGTCGGGCCACGGCAGTGGCGAAAATCCGACCTTGCTCGGGTGCGGTAACGAAGTCCCCGGCCTGGCCGAACTTGTGCAGGCCGTTGACGTAATAGCCCAGGCCGGGTTCATACAGCGCCATGCGCATGTAATGGTCGAACGGCATCGGGCCGGATGTCGAGATGGCATCGACCATCTTGTTGCACAATGATCGGCTCAGGGCCAGCAGCTCCTCGGGCGGCTCCGGCAACGACAGGGAAGGGTTCGACGATGACATCAGACCAACAAGCGCGTGACGGGAAAGTCGCGATTGTAACCGGGGCGGCTCGACGCATCGGCGCTGAGATCGCCCATGCTCTGCACCGGCGTGGGCTCGACCTGGTCATTCACTATCGTTCATCGGCCGACGATGCCGAGCGACTGGCCGCCGAGTTGAATGGACATCGCCAGGGCTCGGTGGCGTTGCTTGGTGGCGAACTGGCTGATCCGGCGTTGCCGGATCGTCTTGTCGGGACTGCGCTTGAGCATTTTGGCCGCATCGATGTGCTGATCAACAATGCCTCGGCGTTTTACCCGACGCCTGTCGGACAGGCCACGGCCGAACAATGGGATGAATTGATGGCCAGCAACCTGCGTGCGCCTTTTTTCCTGTCACAGGCTTGCGCCGCGCATCTTGGCGCGGTCGGCGGGGCGATCGTCAACCTGGTCGATATCCATGCCCTGGTGCCCATGCAGCGCCATGCCGTGTACTGCCAGGCCAAGGCCGGGCTTGTCATGCAGACCCGATCACTGGCCAAGGAGCTCGCCCCTGATGTGCGCGTCAATGCGGTCGCGCCCGGCGCCATATTGTGGCCGGAAAGTGACCAGTCCCCGGAAGCCGCCCAGGGCATTCTCGAGCGCATCCCCATGGGTCGCCAGGGTCGACCGGAGGATATTTCCGGCGCGGTGTGTTTTCTGGCCCTGGATGCGCCTTACGTGACGGGCCAGATCCTGGCGGTGGATGGGGGGCGGTTGTTGAATATGTAAGGTGAAAGGTGACCTGATTATCGTCGTGTCTCAGTGCTCGGGCTTTGTTCCGGTTAAAGCCGTCCTCGGGTGGCGAATTCCGCTTCAGTTCGACGCGGTGGCGAGGCCTTCAGCGAAATCCGCCACCCGAGGACGGCTTCCAGCATTGATGGTCATCGATATTGCATATGTCTGCTGAGACACGACGCGAATCAGGGGGTTGAAAGGTGAAAGGTGCTACCGCAACAACCGCGTTACATCGCGAAACCGGGTATGGCTGGCATCGACCATCAGTTCGAACAGGGCCATTTCCACGTTGCTGAGCTTGACGCCCGTCGACTCCATGCGTCGAAAGGCGATATCGCGGTTGAATTCGGAGCGTGAGGAGACGGCATCGCAGATCAGGTGGACCGAGTAATCCTGGTCGCGCAGGGCGGCGGCACTCTGCCAGACGCACACATGGGTCTCGATGCCGATCAACATGATCTGGCGCCGGCCGCTTTGTGTGATGGCCTGCATGATGGCCGGGTCGCCGCAGCAGCCGAAGCTGGACTTGGCCATGGGTTGCAGCCCATCGAGTTTTTCGCTTAGTTCCGGCACCGTTGGGCCGAGTTTTTCGGGCAACTGCTCAGCCCAGATGATTGGCACATCCAGCATCCGGCAGGCTTCGATCATGATGGCCTGTTGTCCAATCATGGCCTCGGATTCGTGCATCAGGCGGGCCAGCTTGCCCTGGACGTCGACCAGGAGCAGCAGGGCATCTTCAGGTGTCAGGCGTTCGGTTGGGTCGGACATGGTTGAGGGGTCAGGATTCAGAGGTCAGTCGGTGCAGGGATCGGTCGCCCTGGAATTCCTGCCAGTGTTGGGCGAAGGTTTTTCCGCTGACCGGGTGGGTGAGGTCCGGCGCGAGCTCGGCCAGGGGTCTGAG
Source organism: Wenzhouxiangella sp. (assembly GCA_007134485.1). Classification (GTDB taxonomy): domain Bacteria; phylum Pseudomonadota; class Gammaproteobacteria; order Xanthomonadales; family Wenzhouxiangellaceae; genus Wenzhouxiangella. Next base: position 8,951 of record SLKT01000159.1, read on the forward strand.
GACATGGGCGTATTTCAGAACTTCGGGACGAGGCAGTTCAAGGCCGTCAAAGGTACCGACCTTGTCGCCATGGAGCAGGATGTCGATGTCCAGTGAACGATCGGAAAATCGGGGCTGACTGCGGTCGCGTCCGTGGCGATCTTCCAGTTCGGTCAGCCAGGCCTTGAGTTCGCCGACGTCCAGGTCGGTGCGAATCCAGGCGGCGGCATTGAGAAAGTCATCACCGTCGAAACCGACCGCCGTTGAGCGGTAGACCGAAGAAACCCGCAAGTCTCCGAAGCGATGCTGCAGGGCAACGATGCCCGCGGCGATATGTTTCTTGGCATCCTGATTGCTGCCCAGGCCCAGATAAACGTCGATTTTTGCGTTCATGGGGCTATTCCGGCTTGCGACCGCGTTCGATGATGATGCCAACCGAGCGCGAACCGCGCACCGCACCCGGTTTGTCGAGCTTCAGGCGCAACCACTGAACCGGGAATTCGTCCAGGACGATCTCGGCGCAGCGCTCGCCCAGGGTTTCGACCAGGCCGAACTCGCTGTTCTCGACAAAGCCGATCAGTCGCTTGGCCACCGCCTTGTAGTCAAGGGCATCCTCGATGCGATCGGTGGCGGCCGCGCGACGTACATCGGTGTTTATCTCGATGTTCAGGCGCACGGTCTGGCGAATTTCGCGCTCCCAGTCGTAGATGCCGATGACGGTGTCGATGTCGAGGTCGGAGATGAAGACGGTGTCCATGAAGAAGGTTAAAGGTTAAAGGTGAAAGGTTAAAGGATTCAGGGGGAAGACGGGAGACGGGAGACGGAAGACGGAGGGGGTTTTGCTTTCACGTCTCCCGTTTCCCGTCTCCCGTCTGCCCATCAACTGATGCCATCGGCAGCAGTTGATCCAGGGGCCAGCGCGGGCGGACGGCCACCTTGCCGTCAGTCGTGCCTTCGCTGCGGCGGTACCAGCCGGCGTAGGCGATCATGGCGCCGTTGTCGGTGCACAGCGACAGGCGCGGATAATACACCTGGCCGGGCAAGGCCTGGTCAAGGGCGGCGCGCAGGCGGCGGTTGGCGCTCACGCCCCCGGCGATGATCAGGCGCTCCAGCCGGGTTTGCTTGAGGGCGCGCTTGCATTTGATGACCAGGGTGTCGACCACCGCCTGTTCGAAGCCGGCGGCGATGTCGGCGTAGTCGTCGGGGCTTTGGCGTGCAACCAGTTCGCGAGTGTGGGTCTTGAGGCCGGAAAAGCTGAAGTCCAGGCCCGGCCGGTTGACCATCGGGCGTGGAAAGTCGAAGCGTTCGCGATCGCCCTGTTCGGCCAGGCGGGCGACCTCCGGTCCCCCCGGAAAGCCCAGCCCCAGCAGTCGGGCAGTCTTGTCGAAAGCCTCGCCGGCGGCATCGTCCAGGGTCTCGCCCAGCAGTTGGTAGTGGCCGGGCCTGGTGACCTCGACCAGCATGCTGTGACCGCCCGAGACCAACAGGGCGACGAACGGGAATTCCGGCGCATTGTCCTCGAGCAGCGGCGACAGCAGGTGGCCTTCCATGTGATGCACGGCAATGGCCGGGATATCGGCTGCCGTGGCCAGGGCCACCGCGGTTGACGCGCCGACCAGCAATGCGCCGGCCAGGCCGGGTCCGGCGGTGTAGGCGACCGCATCCAGATCGCCGGCTTGCAACTCGGCCCGGTCCAGCACTTCGCGAATCATGCCGGGCAGCTTTCGCACATGGTCGCGCGAGGCCAGCTCCGGCACGACACCGCCGTAGGCGGCATGGTCGGCCTGGGTATAGACCAGCTCGGCGACGATTCCGCGCTCGGGGTTGTAGACCGCCACGCCGGTTTCATCACAGGAGGTCTCGATACCAAGAATATTTTGCACGAACATCAGCCTGCAGGTTATACTGGGCGACTTTCCACTTTAAACAGGATTCGGGAAGTTTAATGCCCAGCGTCAAGGTCAAGGAAAACGAGCCGTTCGAATACGCTCTGCGTCGTTTCAAGCGTTCGTGTGAAAAAGCCGGTGTGGTCGCCGAAAGCCGCCGCCGCGAGTTCTACGAAAAGCCCACCCAGGAGCGCAAGCGCAAGAAGGCCGCAGCGGTCAAGCGCCATCTGCGCAAGCTCTCGCGCGAACGCGTCAACCGTCGCCGATTGTACTAGAAAGCCTTCCGGCCGCGAAGCCAGGCTTTCGTGGTCGGTTGCAATCCGGTTTGCGTCGTGGCCCTCAAGGAACAGATACTCGATGATGTCAAGCAGGCTATGCGCGCCGGAGACAAGGCGCGCCTGAAGACCCTGCGCATGGTCACCGCCGCCGTCAAGCAGCGTGAAGTCGATGAACGCATCGAGCTTGACGACACCGCGGTACTGGCCATCCTCGAGAAAATGATCAAGCAGCGGCGCGAATCAGCCGAGCAATATCGCAATGGTCAGCGCCCCGAGCTGGCCGAGGCCGAAGAGGCCGAGATCAACATTCTGCAGACCTATCTGCCCGAACCCCTGAGTGAGTCCGAGCTCGATGCCATCATCGATGAGGTCATCGCCGAGCTGGGCGTGTCCGACATGAGCGGCATGGGTCAGGTCATGGGGCAGGTCAAGGGCAAGGTCCAGGGGCGGGCCGACATGCGCGCCGTGTCCGGACGTGTCCGCGACCGTTTGTCCGCCTGAGCCGGAATTGAAGACCGTTGCCCGGTCGCATACCCGAGGATTTCATCGATTCCCTGCTCGAGCGTATCGACATTGGTGAAGTTGTTGGCGCAAGGCTGGATCTGAAACCGGCCGGACGCGGCGAATTCAAGGCGCTGTGCCCTTTCCATAACGAAAAGTCCCCCTCGTTCACGGTCAGCACCGACAAGCAGTTCTATCACTGCTTCGGCTGTGGCGCCCATGGCACGGCGATCGGTTTTGTCATGGAGCACGATGGACTGGAGTTTCCCGCCGCCATCGAGGAGTTGGCCACAATGGCCGGGCTGGAGGTGCCGCGCGAAGCGGGCGCCGGACCGGTTCGCCGCCATGACCGCCTCTATGAAGTGCTGTCGGCCGCACAGAGCTGGTTCCGCCGCCAGCTTGGCGCCAGCGAACCCGCCCGTGAGTATCTCAAGCGGCGTGGTTTCGACAAGGCGACCGTCGATGAATTCGGCATTGGCTATGCCCCGGATTCCTGGCAGGGACTCGGCGATCACTTGCGCGGATTGGGGTTTTCCGATAGTGAAATGGAACAGGCCGGACTGATTTCTCTGAAGAACTCTCGCGCCACCGATCGGTTCCGCGGCCGGGTGATGTTTCCGATTCATGACCGGCGCGGTCGGGTGATCGCTTTCGGTGGCCGGGTCATCGGCCAGGGCGAGCCGAAGTACATGAACTCCCCTGAAACCCCGGTCTTTCACAAGGGCCGCGAACTGTATCGCCTGTACAACGTGCGGCGCGGCGGACTGCCCGAGCGCATCCTGGTGGTCGAGGGTTACATGGACGCCGCCGCACTGCACCAATACGACATCACCGATGTCGTGGCGACCCTGGGTACGGCGGTGACAGCGGATCATCTCGATGCCCTGTTCAAGGCATCGCCGGTTGTGGTGTTCTGTTTCGATGGCGACCGTGCCGGTCGCCAGGCGGCCTGGAAAGGCCTGGAAGCGGCCCTGTCACTGATGAAGGACAACCGCGAGCTGCGGTTTCTGTTCCTGCCCGATGAAGAGGATCCGGACAGCCTGGTTCGAAGCAAGGGCGCCAAGGCCCTGCAATCGCTGATTGACCAGGCCAGTCCGTTGTCGACGTTCTTTTTCGACCAAATGGCTCGGCGTGTCGACTTGTCCACCATCGATGGCCGGGCGCGCCTGGTGGCCCTTGCAGAGCCGTATCTGAAGAAACTGCCCGCCGGCGCCTTTGCCGACCTGATGCGCAGCGAATTGCGGCGATTGGCCGGTCACACCGGCCAGGCGGCGGCTCATGCTCCGGAGCCGAAACAGGTGCGTCGACAGCAATTCAGTGATCGCTCTCTGACCCCTGTACAATACGCGGTTGCCTTGATCGTTCAACGTCCTGAACTGACGGCTGATCCGGCTGTCTTTTTAAGGGACCTGGATGTGGAAATGAAGGGGTTGAGTTTCCTGTCGGAGTTGATTGACTTTTGCCGCGATTGCCCCCACGTTACATCGGCTAAGCTTCTGGAGCGGTGGCGTGACCGTCCGGAAGGCCCTTGGCTGGCGCACCTGATGACCCGCGAGGTGTGCAGCGATCAGGAGGAAATGCCGGGGGTTCTGGCGCAAACCATGGCCAGAATCCGTCGTTTACAGATAAAGACCCGGATTCGGGAGCTCCAGCAAGCCCAGATGAATGAAGGCGGGCTGGACGAAGCAAGGACTGATGAACTACGCACGCTGTTGAGCCTGCGCAGCGATGAGTGATCACAAAAAGTAGCAAGATTCTATGGAAAACGCACCGCGACCGTCCCAGCTCAAGCAATTGATCGAGAAAGGCCGTGAACAAGGCCAGTGGTTGACCTACGCCCAGGTCAATGACCATCTGCCCGATGACATCGTCGATCCCGAGCAGATCGAAGATATCATCAACATGATCAATGACATGGGCATCAAGGTCTTCGAGGAAGCGCCCGAAGATGCCGATGCATTGATCCTGAATGATGCCGCCAGCACCGATGCTGACGACGAAACCGCTCAACAGGAGGCCGAGGCGGCCCTGGCGGCCGTCGAGTCCGAACTGGGCCGAACCACCGACCCGGTGCGCATGTACATGCGCGAGATGGGTTCGGTCGACCTGTTGACCCGCGAGGGCGAGATCTCCATTGCCAAGCGCATCGAGGATGGCCTCAATCAGGTCAACATGGCGCTGTCGCGCTTCCCCGGCACGGTGACCGAATTGCTCGAGGAAGTCGAATCCTGGAAAGCCGGTCATCAGCGACTCAATGAACTGGTCAGTGGTTTCATCGACCCGACGCTGCTGGCAGAGATGGACCTGATTTCCGAAGACACCATGGAAGCGGCGGTTGCCGAGGAAGCCGAATTCCAGGAAGAGCTTGATGACGAGGACGAGGACAAGCCCGCGCCGACGGTCAACACCGGGCCCGACCCGGAGCAGGTCATCCAGTATTTTGACGAACTGGGTCGCCTGCAGGAACACTTCATCAAGCTCTATGACCGCTACGGTCCCAACGGCAAGAAGACCAATGAACTCAAGGACCAGATCTCCGAGCAGTTCATGCGTCTCAAGCTGCCGCCGCGCATGTTTGATCACCTGATTGACCGGATGCGCTTCCACGTGGCCATCATTCGCGGCGTCGAGCGCAAGATCATGCGCCTGTGCGTGGATCGGGCCGGCATGCCGCGCAAGGAATTCATCAAGAGTTTTCAGGACAACGAGGCCGATCCGGAATGGCTGGCCGGCCTGCTCAGGCGTCAGACCAAGTGGGCGCGAGCGCTCAAGGAACACGCCGAGGACATTGCCGCCCTGCAGGGTCGGCTGGCCAAGTTCGAGAAGGCCCAGCGCATCACCATTGCCGAGTTGCGTGAACTCAACCGTTCGATGTCGATCGGTGAGGCGATGGCCCGGCGGGCCAAGAAGGAAATGGTGGAGGCCAACCTCCGGCTGGTCATCTCGATTGCCAAGAAATACACCAATCGCGGCCTGCAGTTCCTTGACCTGATCCAGGAGGGCAATATCGGCCTGATGAAGGCGGTCGACAAGTTCGAATACCGTCGCGGTTACAAGTTCTCGACCTATGCCACCTGGTGGATTCGCCAGGCCATCACCCGTTCGATTGCCGACCAGGCGCGCACCATCCGCATTCCGGTGCACATGATCGAGACCATCAACAAGCTCAACCGGGTCTCGCGCCACATGCTCCAGGAAATGGGTCGCGAACCGACCCCGGATGAACTGGCGGTCAAGATGGAAATGCCCGAGGACAAGGTGCGCAAGGTGCTCAAGATTGCCAAGGAGCCGATCTCAATGGAAACCCCGATCGGCGACGACGAAGATTCGCATCTGGGCGATTTCATCGAGGACATCAACATCCTCTCACCGGTCGATACCGCCACCACCACCGGCCTGACGGATACCGTCCAGAAGGTCCTAGGCGGCCTGACCCCGCGCGAGGCCAAGGTGCTGCGCATGCGCTTCGGCATCGACATGAACACCGACCACACGCTCGAAGAGGTCGGCAAGCAGTTCGACGTCACCCGCGAACGCATCCGCCAGATCGAGGCCAAGGCATTGCGCAAGCTGCGTCATCCGACCCGCTCGGAACAGTTGCGCAGCTTCCTAGATCTGGAGTGAACTCCGGAAGACGGAAGACGGAAGACGAAATTTTTCACGTTTCCCGTCTCCCGTCTCCCGTCTTCCCGTACTCTCTCACCGTCTCCACCAGCACCTGCACGTGCTCCGGGTCTACCCCGGGCGTAATCCCGTGGCCGAGGTTGAAAATGTGCCCCGGGCCGTCGCCAAAGCTCTCCAGTACACGCCGAGCCTCGCGGGCGATGACTTCCGGGGTGGTCAGCATGACGGCCGGGTCGAGGTTGCCCTGTAGCGCGACCCGGTCGCCGACTCGCCGGCGCGCCTCGGCCATGTCCATGGTCCAGTCCACGCCCAGGCCCGTGCACCCGGTATCGGCCAGCAATTCCAGGTGCTGCCCGCAGCCCTTGCCGAACAGGATCAGCGGGGTGTCCGGGCAGGTCTTGTTCAGTTGATCGACAATGCGTTGCTGCGAAGCCAGCGAGAATTCCCGGTACAGTCGCGGTGACAGCGCACCACCCCAGGAATCGAAAATCATCAGGGCATCGGCACCCGCCCGCACCTGGGCGCTCAGGTAAGCGGCGGTGGCATCGGCCAGGTGGTTCATCAGCCGATGGGCGGCCTCGGGCTCGGCCAGCAGCAATTTCTTGGCGGTGGCGAAATCCTTGCTGCTGCCGCCCTCGATCATGTAGGTGCCCACTGTCCATGGGCTGCCGGCAAACCCGATCAACGGGGTTGTTTCGGGCAGGTTGGCGCGGATCAGGCGGACTGCGTCCATGACATAGCCGGTGTCGGACTCCGGGTCTGTCATGGGCAGGGCGTCAATGGCCGCCGGGGTTTGCACCGGGCGCTCGAAATAAGGACCTTCGCCGGTGGCGAACCCCAGCCCCAGGCCCATGGCATGCGGCAGGATCAGGATGTCGGAAAACAGGATGGCGGCGTCGAAGCCGTAGCGTTCAATCGGTTGCAGGGTCACTTCGCAGGCCAGCTCCGGGTTGCCCGCAAGCTTCAGAAAACTGCCCGCCCGTGCACGGGTGGCCCGGTATTCGGGCAGATAGCGCCCAGCCTGGCGCATCATCCAGATGGGCGTGCGTTCGGTGGGCTCGCGGCGGAGCGCGCGCATGAACAGCGATTGGCTGCGGTCGGTCATGAATGAAGTACCTCGCGAATGTCGTCAGCAGGGCAGGGCACGATGCTGGCCTTGCCAATGGTGTCAAGCAGTATCAGGCGAATCTGGTCAGCGCGATTTTTCTTGTCAAGGCGCATCAGGTTCAGGAGTCGGTCAGGGTCCTGGTCTTCGGGCAGGGCGGTCGGCAATCCCAGGCGCTTGAGCAGATCACGCAGGCGATCGCAGGTGCCGGTTTCAACTCGACCCAGTACTTCACTCAGTCGAGTGGCCAGAACCATGCCAATGGCCACCGCTTCGCCGTGGCGCCAGACGCTGTAGGCGGTGGCCGTTTCCAGCGCATGGCCGAAAGTATGCCCGAAATTCAGCAATGCCCGCTGTCCTGACTCGCGTGTATCGGCTGCCACCACCTCGGCCTTGTTGCGAACCGACTGGAAGACTGCCTCCATCAGTGTGCCCGGCAAGCGCGCGTTCAGGCCTTCGGTATTGGCCTCCAACCACGCGAACAGGGCGGCATCACGAATCGCGCCATACTTGACCACTTCGGCCAGGCCGGCGCGGTAGTCCCGTTCGTCCAGGCTGGACAGGGTGTCCAGATCGGCGATCACGGCTGCTGGTTGATGAAAGGCGCCGATCAGGTTCTTGCCGCTGGCATGATTGACCCCGGTTTTCCCTCCAACAGAGGCATCGACCTGGGCCAGCAGTGTCGTCGGCATCTGGACGACCCGGATGCCGCGCATGTAGCATGCCGCGGCGAACCCTGCCATGTCACCGATCACCCCGCCGCCCAGGGCCAGCACCGTGGCGTCGCGCTGGGCCTTGAGGGTAATCAGTTCGTCAATGATTCGCTGCCAGCTTTCCACGGTCTTGTGCTGTTCGCCATCGGGAAGTATCAGGCGACGCTTGTGGCGGACCCGCTCGAGCGCCGGGCGCAGGCGATCGAGATACAGGCGGGCGACATTGGGGTCGGACACGACCAGAACGCGGCCTTCCACGTGGCGATCGATCACGCTGGCCATGCCGAGCAAGCCCTGGCCGACATAGACCGGATATTCGCCGTCGCCATGGCTGACCTGAATGACTTTCATGATGGTTTTCCGCTACGCATGTATTCAACAATCTTGCGATGAGCCCGGTTGGCCATGGCTGCCGGGCTGATGTTGGCAGAGCGTATTGTCAGGTGTGCGCACTCGCGATACAACGGGTTTCGCGTTTGGGCCAGTTTCTCCAGCCTTTCGCGTCGGTCCGGCGCCTGCAGCAGTGGTCGTCGCTGATCTCGTTCCAGTCGCTTGAGCTGCTGGTCCACATCGGTTTCCAGCCAGACGACAATGCCGCGTTCGGCAAGCATGCCTCGATTGGTCGGGTCGACAATGCTTCCGCCGCCGGTGGCAAGCAGAATCCGGTCACGCTGGGTCAGCTCATCAAGCATCGACTGCTCGCGCGCCCGGAAGCCCGCTTCACCCTCGATATCGAAGATGGTACTGACATCGACGCCGCAACGCTGCTCGATCTCCTGGTCCAGATCATGAAAATCAAGACGCATCCGCCTGGCCAGAACGCGCCCCACCGTGGTCTTTCCCGAACCCATCGGGCCGATCAGAAAAATACGATTCATTGCAGCTTGCGCGGTGGGGGATTGGGCCGGTGGCGAGGAGCGCCAGTCACAAGTCCTGGACGGTTCGGAGCATGGTCCACGTGGGGTTCGTGCAGTCTATGGCAATCCAGCAGCCATGCTACCATGCTCGCCTCCCGCGCAAAGTTATTCAGAGCCTCCCTGGCGCGTTTTGCTACCATAACGCCTTTGTTTCCACAGGCCGGTCCGGACTGATGCTGCGCTTTTCCATACTGTTTGTCGTCATGCTGCTGGGGTTGTTTACCCTGGAGGTGCTCCAGCCGGTCCAGGATGCCGTCATCCTGCCATTTACCGCCGGGATCGCCCATGTCAGCGTGTTCCTCATCGAGTTGTTCGATGAGGGTGTGGTTTCGGCCGGAAAGGTGATTCGTGATCTCGATACCGGTTTCGCGATCAGTATCGAGCCGGGCTGTAATGGTGTCGAGGCGCTGATCATCCTGTTTGCCGCCATCTTTGCCTTTCCGGCATCGCTCAAGCACAAGCTGATCGGCTTCGCGATCGGGTTCGTCGCCATCCAGTCATTGAATCTGGTGCGCATCATCAGCCTGTTTTACCTCGGCCAGTGGAACATGACCTGGTTCAACTGGTTTCATTTGTACCTGTGGCAGGCGCTGATCATACTGGACGCACTGGTCGTCTGGCTGATCTGGTTGCGCATGCTGCCACCCATGAAGATCGGCGGCGGAGGGGATGATTCCGGCGGTTCACGCGATTCCGATTCGGATGACGACCTCGTTACCGCAACGACATGAAGCGACTGCTGATTGCCGGTTGCGGGGACATCGGCATCCGGTTGGCCGGAACGCTCGATCCCGAGGCCTGGACAACGGTTGGGTTGCGACGTACCCCAGCCGCACTGCCTGACCCGGTTTCACAAGTCACGGCCGATCTGCTTGCTCCCCAATCCCTCACGAGCGTGGCCGGTCATTGGGACGCTGTGATCTACCAGGCAACGCCTGATCAGCGCGATCCCGAGGCGTATCGCAAGGCCTATGTCGAGGGGCTGAAAAATCTGCTGTCCACGGTGCAGGCAGACCGGCTGATCTTCGTATCAAGCACTGCTGTATATGGTCAGGATGACGGCAGCGAAGTGGACGAACGCTCGATCACGCAACCGTCGGCGTTCAATGGCCGCATTCTTCTCGAAGCCGAACAACTGGCACTTGACGTCGGAGGGCTGGTGGTCCGATTTTCCGGGATATACGGTCCCGGCCGGGAGTTCCTGATCAACCAGGTGCGCAACGGCAAGGCCCGTTGCCGAGAGCATCCGCCACAATGGACCAATCGGATCCATGCCGACGATTGTGCCGCGGTGTTGGCGCATGTGCTGCAATTGCCATCCCCGGAATCGCTTTACTGCGCCAGTGATGATCATCCCGCCCCGCGCTGTCAGGTCGTGGATTGGCTGGCGGGCCAATTGGGCGTGGCCGCGCCGGCCCGGGAAGCATCGAATGCATCCGGCCAGGGCAAGCGCATATCCAATCAGCGCTTGCGTGCCTCGGGTTATGATTTCCGTTATCCCGACTTTCGCACCGGCTATGGAGCCTTGTTGCAATGAGCACACCAATGACTTCTGAAATGCTGTCTCGCTTTCGTCAGGGTTTCGAGCGCGCCCAGGCCGCCGGGGTGCCCGAACCCACGGCCATGACCGTGGCCACGGTCGACGCGCACAATCGTCCGACCGCGCGAACCCTTCTGCTCAAGGATGCCGACCAGGGTGGCTTTGTCTTCTACACCAACCTGCAGTCTCGCAAGGGCCAGCACCTGGCGAAGAATACTGCTGTGTCGCTGGTGTTCTGGTGGCGTGAAATCGAAGAGCAGGTTGTGGTCGAAGGCACTGTCGAGCCGGTCAGCGTGGTCGAGGCCGATGCCTATTTCGCCAGTCGACCCCGTGGCAGCCAGATCGGCGCCTGGGCCTCGCTGCAATCGAAGCCACTGGCCGATCGCCAGGAGCTCGTCGACCGGATTGCTGAGATTGAGAAACGCTACGAAGGCCGCGAAGTGCCCCGTCCGGAACACTGGTCCGGCTTCCGCACCCGCCCCCATCGGGTCGAATTCTGGTACGGCAAGAAGTATCGGCTGCACGAGCGGGTGTGTTATGAGCTGGTAGACGGCGATTGGGAAGAGGGGTTGTTGTATCCGTGATGAGAAAGGGGGAAGACGGGAGACGGAAGACGGGAGACGGAGGTCAGAGGTCAGGCTTTTCCGTAAACCGTAAACCGTTAACCGTTCTTCTTATACCTATCCAGATCCCGCTGTATCCACCCCTCGGCCAGCTCCTTCCACGGTGACTCGTCCAGCGACTTCGGCTCGTACATCCCGGCCGCCTGGCGTTGGCGCTGGGCTTCATAGAGAACCAGCGCGGTGGCCACCGAAACGTTCAGTGACTGGGCCATGCCGGCCATGGGGATGATGATTTGCTGGTCGATCAAGGCAAGCGCCTCGTCGCTGACGCCGAACTTCTCGGTGCCCAGGACAATGACGGTCGGCTGGGTGTAGTCCGGCTGGCGAAAGTCGACGGCCTGGTCGGAAAAGTGAGCGGCATAGATCGTGAACCCCTGCTCACGCAACAGCTCGAGACCACTGGGGGTGTCGCGATGGCGAACCAGTTCCACCCAGCGCTGTGCGCCTTGTGAAGTGTGGTTGAGTTTCGGGATGCCGTCGCTGCCGGGTACGGCATGGGCGCGCATGACACCGACGGCATCGCAGGTGCGCAACACCGCGGCCACGTTATGCGGTTTGTGAACCCGCTCCATGAATACGCTCAGGTCAGGCTGGCGGCGGGCGGCAACCTGTTGGATGCGGGTCTTGCGTTCCGGTGTCATGGCGGTATGGTAGCGGTAATGGGTGTGAGATGGATCATTCTGTTGCTGATGCTGCTTGGCTCTCCATCGGTCGGGGCCGAGGAAGACCCGCCATTTGACGAATTCATGGCCCTGATCGAGCGAACGCTGGATACCACCGGCCCCGGAAACCAGGCGGGTGATCGATCCGAACTATTCCGTTATACCGAAACCGGTTGGGAAGTTCGCATGATGACGCTCTGGGACGGCGATCAGTGGCGATTGCTCGCCCTGCGCATGCATCATCCGGAGCGGATCACCGAAATCGAGGGTCAGTGGCAGGAGCGCTATGAGCGTCTGCTGGCCAGCATCGACCGAGAGCGCCTGCCCGAATTGCCCTTGCCGGACCTGTTCGATGTGCCGCCGCCGGACTACAACCCGGCATTGCCGGAGGAGCTGCGCAGCCGGCGCTTCACGCATGATGGTTTCTGGTACGAAGTCCGATGGTATAACGCCGGCGGCGTCGATGATCGCGCCCGCTGGGCCATCCGCAGCTACGAACTGGTTGCCCTTCCGCAATGATCCCCAGCAATAACCTTCATGATTACTCAGTGCGCGGGCTTCGTTCCGGCCAACGCCGTCCTCGGGCGGTGAATTCCGCTTCAGTTCGACGCGGTGGCGAGGCCTTCAGCGAAATCCACCACCCGAGGACGGCTTGCAGTATTGACGTCCATCGATACTGCCAACGCCTGCTGAGACGCGACGCTACTTTGCATCTTCGCGTCTTCGCGTTCAGCAGGTTTTTTATCAGTCGGTATAAAACTGCCGCCGGAAGGTGAATTCGTGGGGCGCGCCAGTGTGCCCGTCCGGACTGACATTGATGCGAAAGTTGATGTTTTCTTCCTGTCGAAAGCGAAAGGTGCCGATGTAGTAAATGGCATCCTGGTCCCGAATTTCGCGCATTTCGATGTCGCGGCGCTGTCCGGCCAGGTTGACGGCCGTGGCACTGACTCGGGCGGTTACGGCCTCATCGCCTTCATCATCGGCGCGCAGCACGGCGATGTTGAGCAGGGCTCGGGTGCCGGAGCGCTGGATATCGTAGGCACTTGCGGTCTCCGGGTCGAGCAGGTTGGTATTCATGGTGTTGTAATGAATCGAGTACTCGCCGAACTGCTCGGCCTGGCCCGCTCGCACATCCATCATGCCCGGTACCGCGATGGTCAGGATCATGGCGACAGTCATGGTTCGAATCATCATCGGTTTTCTCCGTGTCCGCTGCATTCAAACGCCGAGCAGAATGATCAGAAACTGAATTCCGATGATGGCGACCAGCGGCGACAGGTCGAAGCCCCCCAGGGGCGGCAGCACGCGTCGGATCGGCGCCAGCACCGGGTCGGTGAGCTGAAAGATCAGGGGCACGATGGGGTGGCGGAAGTTCTGCCCGACCCAGGACAGGATCACGCCGATGATGATCAGGATCAGGTACAGAACCAGCAGCAACCGGACCAGTTTCATGGCGGCCAGAAGAGTCAGCACCAGCGGGTCCGGCGGGTAGCCGCCGATGGCCCCCACAATCACCAGCCCGATCAGCTGAATCACGTACAGCACCACGATCGCGGCGATGTTGACGCGACCGATCGGCGGCAGGACTTTCGACAGCGGTCGCACCAGTGGGTCGGTCAGTTTGACCAGCAATTGCACTACCGGGTTGTAGAAGTCGGCCTTGACGGATTCCAGCAGCAGTCGAAGCATCAGGGCCACCAGGTACAGGTGGATGATGGTTTCGATCAGAAACGAAAACGCGGCGGTTGGCGAACCCATCAGCCGGCCCCCAGTTCACGGCCGCGGCGAATCGCGGCATCAACCGCCTGGCGAACCAGCCGTTCGAAGTCGTTGGAGTTCAGGCTGTTCAGCGCGGCCTCCGTGGTGCCGCCCGGAGAGGTCACCCGGCGCCTCAACTCCGTGGTTTCCAGTTCGGAACGTGCCAGCATCGTGCCGGCCCCGAAGGCGGTCTGGCGCGCCAGGCGGGCGGCAGTTTCGGCGGGCAAACCGGCGTCCACTCCGGCTCGGGCAAGATGCTCGGCCAGGGCGAAGAAATAGGCCGGACCCGACCCGGACACCGCCGTGACCACATCCATCAGATCCTCGGATTCGATCCACACGGCATCACCCGCGCTGCCGAGCACTTTCGCGGCCTGCTCTCGCTGTGCTGCACTGACCTGCTGGTTGGCGACCATGCCGGTTATGCCGGTACCATACAGGGCCGGGGTGTTGGGCATGGCCCGGACCAGCGCATGATGCTCACCCAGCCCGGCAGCCAGGCGTGCCAGCGGAATGCCTGCAGCCACACTGATGATCAGCACATGCTCGTCCACGGCATTTCTGATCGAGGCCAATACCTCATCCATGATCTGTGGTTTGACCGCCAGCACGACCACACTCCGGCCGGTCACGGCCTCCGCGTTGTCCTGACTGGTACGAATGCCAAAGTCCGATTCGGCGGCATTGCGCTGGGCCGCGCTGGGGTCGGAAACGGTGATGTGATCGGCATCCACGCCGGACTTGATCAATCCGCCGATCAGGGCACGCGCCATGTTGCCGCCACCGATGAAGGTGATGGTTGGATCGAGGGCTTTTGAGGTCATGGTGGGTATTGTAATGGACGACGGGTGCCAAACAACGCCGTGCCGACCCGAACCATGGTGCTGCCGGCGGCAATGGCGGCTTCCAGGTCCGCGGTCATGCCGGCCGACAGGGTATCGACCGGGTAATTTTCCGCCAGCTGTTCCTGGAGCCGCCGCAACTTTTCGAACACAGCCAGCTGCGCGTCGTAAGCCTCGCGAGGGGCCGGGATGGCCATCAGTCCACGCAGTTTCAGCTTGGGGGCAGCGGCAATTAGCTCGGCCAGCTCGCCGATTTGGTCGGGCTGGCATCCGGCCTTTTGCGGCTCGTCATCCAGGTTGACCTGGATGAGTACGTTCAAGGCAGCGTGGTCGTCGGGACGCTGCTCGGCCAGTCGCCGGATGATCTTCGGCCGGTCCACGCTCTGGACCCAGTCGAAATGCGCTGCGATTGCACGGGTCTTGTTCGACTGGATCGGGCCGATGAAATGCCATTCCAGGTCCAGTTTTTCCAGCGCCTTGATCTTGTCGAGCGCCTGATCGACGTAATTTTCACCGAATGCTCGCTGGCCCAGTCCGGCAACAGCGTCAATGGCCTGGGCCGTCTGCTGCTTGCTGACGGCCAGTAGCGAGATTTCCTCAATGCTGCGCCCGGCCTGTCTGCAGGCCGCGGAAAGTCGCATTTGAAGATCGGACCAATTATTCTGCAAATTGTGATTGTCTGGTGACATGCGCTAATATCGGAGTCTGGGCTTGAAATGAAGAAAATACCGGATCACGGTCGGCTCTTTCGGGGCACATTGGACAAGGACGAATATGGACATTACCGAACTACTCGCATTTACCGTCAAGAACAAGGCCTCGGACCTGCACGTGTCCGCCGGTCTGCCACCGATGATTCGCGTGGACGGCGATATTCATCGAATCAATACACCGGCCATCGAGAACAAGGACATGGCCGAGTTGGTGTATTCGACCATGAACGATCACCAGCGGCGTGATTACGAGGCCAATCTGGAAGTCGACTTCTCCTACAACGTGCCCGGCCTGGCCCGGTTTCGCGTCAACGCCTTCCATCACCACCGCGGCATTGGTGCAGCGTTTCGAGTCATTCCCAACGAAATCTGGACGCTTGAGGACATTCATGCTCCGGCGGTGTTCAAGGATATCATCGAGGTGCCGCGCGGCCTGATTCTGGTGACCGGGCCGACCGGGTCGGGTAAGTCAACCACGCTGGCGGCCATGATTGATCACCTCAACAAGACCGTGCCCGGACACGTCCTGACCATCGAGGATCCGATCGAATTCGTGCACACCTCGCAGCGTTGCCTGATCAATCAGCGCGAGGTCAAGCGTGACACCCACGGGTTCAATCAGGCGTTGCGCTCAGCATTGCGCGAGGATCCCGACATCATTCTGGTCGGAGAATTGCGCGATATCGAAACCGTTCGCCTGGCGTTGACAGCCGCCGAAACCGGTCACGTGGTCTTCGCCACCTTGCATACCTCGTCGGCCCCGAAGACCATTGACCGTATCATCGATGTGTTTCCCGGAGAAGAAAAACCGATCGTGCGCTCCATGCTCTCGGAATCCCTGAGGGCCGTCATTTCCCAGACCCTGCTCAAACGGGTCACCGGCGGACGAGTCGGCGCCCACGAGATCATGGTGGCCACACCCGCCATCCGCAACCTGATTCGCGAGGACAAGGTGGCCCAGATGTATTCGGCCATCCAGACCGGACAGAATGTCGGCATGACCACGCTGGATCAAAGCCTGATCGACCTGGTCCGTCGCGGTGTCGTGGCCAAACCCGAAGCCATGCGCAAGGCCCAGAACAAGACCGCTCTGGCATGATCGGTCGGGGTCCGAAGTCAGCGCGCAGGAGGTAGACATGAGCGATAACGTCAAGGACGAAATCAAGAGCTGGCTGCGCCAGTTGCATGACAAGAATGGCTCCGACCTTTTTGTCACGGTCGGTGCACCGCCATGCGTGAAGGTGCATGGCCGGATCAAGCCTTTGACCCGTGAGGCATTGAATCACGAGATGGTGGTCCGGATCATCGACGCCATCATGACCGAAAATCAGCGCAAGGAGTTCCGGGACACCAAGGAATGTCAGTTTGCGGTGTCGCTGGAGGGGGTGGCCCGGTTTCGGGTCAGTGCCTTCTATCAGCGCAACAGCGTCGGCATGGTCTGTCGCCGGATCGAGACCAAGATCCCGAGTTTCTCCGACCTGGACCTGCCCGAGTCGCTGTCCGAACTGGCCATGGCCAAGCGAGGTATTGTTACGCTGGTGGGCGCGACCGGCACCGGAAAATCCACGACCCTGGCCGCCATGGTCGGGCATCGCAACTGCAATGCTTCGGGCCACATCATCAGCATCGAAGACCCGATCGAGTTTGTCCACAAACACCGCAAGAGCCTGGTGACCCAGCGTGAAGTGGGTATCGACACCGAATCATTCGACATTGCGCTCAAGAACACCCTGCGCCAGGCGCCTGACGTGATCATGATCGGTGAGATTCGAACCCGCGAGTCCATGGAGCAGGCTATCACCTTTGCCGAAACCGGCCATCTTTGCCTGACCACACTGCACGCCAACAATGCCAACCAGGCCATGGATCGCATGCTGCATTTCTTCCCCGAGGATCGACATCCCCAGGTGCTGCTTGATTTGTCCTTCAACCTGAAGGCCGTGATCGCCCAGCAATTGGTGCCATCGATCGACGGAGACCGTCGCCATGTGGCCTTGGAAATGCTGATCAACACGCCCCTGGTCCAGGAGAAGATCCGCAAGGGCAAGGTCGATGAGCTCAAGGGCATCATGAAGGATTCCACGCATCACGGCATGGTCACGTTCGACCAGAGTCTGCTTAATTTGTACCAGAATGGTCAAATCTCCTACGAGGATGCATTGCGCCATGCCGATTCGGCCAACGATGTTCGGTTGGCCGTCAAACTCAGTGAAGGCGCCAGCTCGGAGTCGCTCAGTGGCAAGCTCGGTGACCTGGACCTGATCGACAATCGTTGACAATCGGTAACTTTCGGTCAAGAAGTTCCGTGTGGCCCTTAACCGCCCGTTAACCGTGAAAGGCTTAACATCTGAACCTGTTGGTGCCGCCAGAACGCAGCGAGTTCGCACCGACGGTTACGGGGCGATGTGGGCCCGGGCGAGGTAACCTCGCCTGGGTCATTTTTTTCTGTAATGGTGAAAAAGCAGTCAACCTCTGATGCGCATTCTGATCATTGAAGACAACCGGGACATCGCGGCCAACCTCGGTGATTTTCTCTCCGACCGGGGCCACGAGATTGACTATGCCTATGACGGCGTCACCGGTTTGCACCTGGCCATCGTCAACGAGTTCGACGCCATCGTGCTCGACCTGGCCCTGCCGGGGATGGACGGATTGGAGGTCTGTCGCAAATTGCGCGAAGAGGCGCGCAAGGAAACGCCGGTACTGATGCTGACCGCGCGTGATCAACTCGAGGAAAAGCTGGCCGGATTCGAATCCGGCGCCGATGATTACCTGGTCAAGCCTTTCGAACTCAAGGAAGTCGATGCGCGTCTGGCTGTCCTGGCGCGTCGTGGTCAGCGTATCAAGCCGCGTGAACTCAAAGTGGCCGATCTCGAGTACAACCTGGAAACCCTGACCGTCAAGCGGGCCGGCAAGAAGATCGACCTCAACCCGATCGGGCTGAAGCTGCTAGAGAAATTGATGAGCGCCTCACCGGCGGTGGTCACGCGCAGCGAGCTCGAACACCACGTCTGGGGTGAGGAACTGCCCGACAGTGACAGCCTGCGGGTGCACATCCATACCCTTCGAAGCGCCATTGACAAGCCGTTTGATGTCCCATTGATCAATACCCGACATGGGATCGGGTATTGCCTGGTGCCACCGGATGAAGTTTCGGCGTCGACTTAGAAGCCGGCTGATCCTGTCGTTTCTGCTGTTCGGGACGCTACTCAGCGTCCTTTTTGCAGTGGCCGCCATGCTCTTGCAGAGCTGGCTGGAGGATGCGCTGATCGCACGGACCCTGGCCGATGAGGTGGATCAGTACATTTCCGATCTGCGTGAGGATCCAACCCTGGTCGAGCCGTTCTATACCCGAATACAGGGCTATGTGACCCGTCCGGAACGGGCCGAAATCGTGCCGACGCCGTTCCGTGATCTGCCATCGGGTGTGCATGATGTCAGTACTGGCGAAGGTTACTTCAAGGCGGCCGTGGCCAAGGAAGAGGATTTCTGGGTCTTTCTGACCTATGATGTCTCGGAAAATCGCGAATTGTCCCGACGATTGCTGGTGGGGCTGGTCGCAACGGTGATCTTTTTCTCGCTGCTGTCCCTGGCGCTGGGCATCTGGTCGGCCGGGCGCGTCATGGCGCCGGTCACCCTGCTGGCAAGGCGGCTCGAAGCACTCGATGAGACCGCGCACGGTTCACTGAAGAAACACTTCCCCGATGACGAGGTCGGTCAATTGGCTGCAGCCCTCGACGACTACGCCGCGCGTCTTCACGATCTGGTCGAGCGTGACAAGGCCTTCAATGCCGATGTATCCCATGAGTTGCGAACACCGCTGGCGGTGATTTCCGGAGCCACGGAGTTGATGCTCACCCAACCGGATCTTTCGGAACGAAATCGCGATCGGCTGCTGCGCATCGCACGGGCCGCGCGCCAGTCCACCGACATCACCACGGCGTTGTTGCACCTTGTGCGTTCCGACAATGCCGACAATGTCGACATGCCGGCGCAACAGGTGGGGGAGATTGCCGAGCAGGTTGTCGATAACTATCGCCCGCTGATCGGCGAACGTGACCTGGAGCTGGTCTATGAACAAGTAGACAGTGTCAGTGTCATTGCATCCGAGGCGGTCATTGCCGTCACCCTGGGCAACCTGGTCGGCAATGCAATTCGCTATACCAATGAGGGGGAAGTCCGTGTGCGAGTCGAGCGTGGACGAGTCAGGATCCTGGATACAGGGCCGGGCATTCCCGAGGAAGAACTGCCGCAGGTGTTCGATCGACATTTCAGGGGACGCCAGGCCGGTGGTGGCAAGGGCTCGGGGCTGGGGCTATCGATCGTCAAGCGCCTGTGCGACCTGTATGGCTGGCGAATCGAGTTTTCCAACCGCGAGCAGGGTGGTCTGGAGGTCACGCTACATTTCTTCCCTGATCGGGACCGCTCCTGAAATTCACCGGTAACTGAGATACCCTGTAATCATGGCCATTGTCAATTGCCCCAACTGCGACAAGAAAGTTTCTTCCCAGCATTCGGTTTGCCCTCACTGCAAAGTCGCCCTGACGGAACTCAGTGAAGAAGATCGCAAGCATTTGCAGCTGGAGCGCTGGAAGGATCAAGTCTATCGGGCCACCAACTTTTCCTATCTCGCGTTGACGGCCCTGATCGTCGGTGCGCTGTGGTGGTGGATGGCCGGTGCAGGTGGCTGGGTCATGCCGCCGCCGATCCCGGCTTTCGTGCTGATTGCAATGGGTGCGGTCGGCTACCTGGTCGGGCGCGGTTGGTTGCTGTGGCTGCGGATCGGTCGTGGCCGACCGGATCGCCGCAAGGGCTCGCGTTTCTGACCCACTCCCGACCGGAGCCTGGCCTCATTCCACGCGTCTGACCCGGGCGCGCGTATTGTAGCCTTCGACTTGCAGGTGCCAACCGCCGAACATCCCGCGTTTGATCTCCACGGCGGGATTTTCCATCTGGCGGGTAGAGAAGCTGCGGCCATCGGTTTGTTGCCAGACCATGCCGTTTTCCAACTCGAATATGTCGTTGCCTCTCCAGCCGTTGAAGGACCCGACCAGGCGAGACCGAATGGTTCGCTCATCGTCATCATCCCCGCCGTTGAATCCGCGGTCATCGTCAGCCGGGGCGTCGCGACGGTCATCATCGCGATCCTGGGCGTCCGGCAACTCTCCTTCAGCCAGTGAGCGCTGCCGGATCCAGCGGTTCAACTCCGCCAGTTCCTCATCGGTGAGTTTGTGCAGGCCGGCATCACGAAATTCGCGACCGGTCATGCGTTCCTCGAGCGAGGAAAAGCCCGTCTGGGCGACGGCCCCGGCGCTGATCAGCAGGGATAGTCCGACGACGGCCAGTCTCATCAGGTTCTTCGGATTCATTGAAATCTTTCGGTCAGGTCGTGAGAGCAGAGTCTAACCGTTCAAAGATCATGTTTGTAGCGGACGTAGGGAATCCGTCCAAAGACCTGCTCGGCCGGCTCGTCCATGGCGGCGGCCTCACTTTCATCCAGGCGTGGCGCGTTGTCGAGCAGGTTGCTGATACCGATGCTCAGGGCGGCATTTCGTGGACGCCACGAGAACTCCAGGTCGAATGACTGGAAGGGCGCCGATGCGGGATTTCCGGCCAGCCACAGCGGAGCATCCCGATGGTGGCCCATGATGTCGCCACTGAGGCTGCCACGCCGCCAGCCAAACGAGAGCTGGGCGGAATTGGCGTAGAAGTAATCGGATTCCGGGCTTGGCATCGCCGCTTGCGGTGAAAGGCCCAGGTCGGCCATGCTCATGCGCTGGCGGTAGCGGGCCACTTGCAGCCCGACCAGAAAATCTCCGACCCGCTCGGTACTCAGCCCGAAGCTGACATTGAGGTCGACACCATCGACCGGGCTGCTTCCGCCGGGCTCGATGCCGTCATGAAGCGAGATCGGCTGCCATGTGTTCTGCCGTTGACCGGTTCGGGCAGTGTCGCCTGCCGGGCCGCTGTCGGGGTTGTGATTGCGAAACGCGCCCATTCCGAGACGCAGGCCGGGCGTCGCCATCCATTCGCCACGCACCTGGACCAGGTTGACCGAATTTTCGGGTACTGGCTGGTCCACGAATCGACAGTCTTCGGCCAGAAAGGAGTCCAGCGTCATGGTGTGATTGCGGCATTGAATGTGCGCCAGGCTGGCGGTGTTGAGCTGCCATGCCTCCAGCGACCAGGAAAAGGCGCTACGGTCGTTGGAATCGGCGGCCGACGCCTGATCGCCCAGGCCCAATGGAACGCTCATGGTCATGCGCGGGCGAACGCCGGGCAATCCCATGGCGTCGCGCTGGCTGATCGACAACGTCGGTTGGAGCCTGTCGTCGAGAATGGATTCGTCTCCGGGTGGGTCCCCGGACAGCTGGCCATGGGCAAGACTCATGGACAGAACGGTTGCCACCGCGAATCCTGTGAAGCGATAAACCAGCATGGTCCCGGTATTCCAATCCTTTGTCGACTAGTGCCACTCAGGCACTTTGAGTCCCTTTTTGACCAAAAGTTTACATTCCCACTGGGAGGGAGTCTATCAGAGCGTTTTTCAATATGCACTAGGAATCGATCACAAATCACGGAATTCAAAGCGTTTTGAACCTGGATTGCGGGGCGGGCCGAAAATCGGCTGATGCCATCAAGCAGAGTGTTCTGCTGCAAGGCAGAAGCGGGTCGCCCGGCAGCGCTTGCCTCGAGCCCGCACAGGCGGCACAATGCCGGGCTTACCTTGTATCCCGCGAAATTCTCATGACTGATCGCCGCCAGCTTGCCAACGCCATCCGTGCCCTTTCAATGGACGCCGTCCAGCGCGCCAACTCCGGCCATCCGGGCATGCCGATGGGCATGGCCGATATCGCCGAAGTGCTGTTCAATGATCACCTCATGCACAACCCGGCCAACCCCGACTGGTGGGATCGCGACCGTTTCGTGGTTTCCAACGGCCATGGCTCCATGCTGCTGTACTCGGTGCTGCACCTGACCGGATACGGGGTTTCGATGGATGACCTGAAGAATTTTCGTCAGCTTCATTCCCCGACCCCGGGACACCCCGAGTACGGCGAGGCGCCGGGCGTGGAAACCACTACCGGACCGCTCGGCCAGGGCCTGGCCAATGCCGTCGGCATGGCGCTGGCCGAGAAACTGCTTGCGGCGCGTTTCAACGCCGACGATTACAACCTGGTTGATCACTGGACCTGGGTGTTCGCCGGTGACGGCTGCCTGATGGAAGGCATTTCCCATGAGGTCTGCTCGCTGGCCGGCACCTGGGGCCTGGGCAAGCTGGTGGTGTTCTACGATGACAACAACATCTCAATCGACGGCGAGGTCGACGGCTGGTTTACCGATAACACCCCGGAGCGTTTCCGTGCTTACGGCTGGCAAGTGATCGAGGCCGTTGACGGTCACAACCCGGCCGCGGTCGACGAGGCCATCAAGGCGGCCCGCGCCAACACCGACCAGCCCACCCTGATCTGCTGCAAGACCACCATTGGCTACGGTGCGCCGAACAAGGCCGGCACGGCCGACACCCACGGCGCGCCGCTGGGCGACGAGGAAATCGAGGCCACCCGCAAGCAACTGGACTGGCCACATCCGCCGTTCGAGGTGCCGGACGAGATCCGCGCCGGCTGGGATGCGCGCGAACGCGGCGCCGAGCGGGAAAAACGCTGGGCGGCAACCTGGAAGGCCTATCGCGAAGACCATCCCAAGCTCGCCGCCGAGTTCGAGCGCCGTATGAGTGGCCGCCTGCCCGACAACTTTGATCGCGTCGTCGCTGACGTACTCGGTCGCATGCAGGCCGATGACAAGAGCGTGGCCACCCGCAAGGCCTCGGCCTTGAGCCTGGAGGCGTTCGGGCCGCATCTGCCGGAAATGCTTGGCGGGTCGGCCGATCTGACCGGGTCGAATAACACCAACTGGTCGGGCAGCGTCGACATCCTGGACGATGCCGCCAACGGAAATTACATTTATTACGGCGTGCGCGAGTTCGGCATGACCGCGATCGCCAACGGCCTTTATCTGCACGGCGGCTTCATCCCATACACCGGCACGTTCCTGGTGTTTTCCGATTACGCCCGCAATGCCGTTCGTATGTCGGCGCTGATCCCCACCGGGATGATTCATGTCTACACCCACGACTCCATCGGCCTGGGCGAGGATGGCCCCACCCACCAGCCGGTCGAACACCTGACCAGCCTGAGACTAATTCCCAACATGGATGTCTGGCGTCCGGCCGACAAGGTCGAGACCGCCGCCGCCTGGGCCGCCGCGCTGGCTCGGCGCAATGGCCCCAGCGCCCTGGTGCTCAGCCGCCAGGGTTTGCCCCACCAGTCGCGCAACAACGAACAACTGGCCATGATCGCGCGCGGTGGTTATGTGCTGAGTGACCCCGAAAGCGGTGATGCGCAGGCCGCCATTCTGGCCAGCGGCTCCGAGGTCGGCCTGGCCATGGCCGCCGCCGAGGTGCTGGCCGCCGAGGGCATTCGGGTGCGGGTCGTTTCCATGCCCAATCCCGACCTGTTCATGGCCCAGGACGAGGACTACCGCCAATCCGTCCTGCCCGAGGCCCTGGATGCCCGGGTGGCTGTCGAAGCCGGCGTCAGCCTGTATTGGCGTCACATCGTCGGCCCACGTGGCCGGGTTATTGGCATCGACCGCTTCGGCGGCTCGGCACCGGCCGGGGACCTGTTTGCCGAGTACGGTTTTTCAGCCGATGCAGTGGTGGCTGCGGTCAGGGACGTGATCTGAAAGAGGGCGAAGGGGTCAAGAGGTCAAGGGGGCAAGAGGTTAAGAGGTTCCTGATTAGCGTGTCTCAGTGCGCGGGCTTCGTTCCGGTCAAAGCCGTCCTCGGGCGGTGAATTCCGCTTCAGTTCGACGCGGTGGCGAGGCCTTCAGCGAAATCCACCACCCGAGGACGGCTTGCGGCATTGACGTCCATCGATACTGCCAACGCCTGCTGAGACACGACGCTAATCCGGGAGAGGTTCTGGTTCGGGCTGGGGTCGGGTTTTTGATTTTGCGTGGCGGCTTTTGGCTGGAATCTCGTATAGATACGGGAAAGCTCTATCCATCAATGCGAAAAAACAACGAGGGATTGATCCATGAATCGACTGCTGAGTTTTGCCTTTATCCTGGGCCTGGCCTTGTCCATGCAGGCCGTCGCCGTGACCTACCAGGGCCAGCTCGAAGACAGTTCCGGTCCCTTCAGCGGGACGGTGCCGATGCTGTTCTCATTGCATGAGGCCCCTGAAGGCGGCGAACCGATCGCCATGTTCGATGCCGGGCCGGTCAACGTGGTCGGCGGGCTGTTCCAGGTCGATCTGGAATTCGGCGGGATCTTCGACGGGCGCACGTTGTGGCTGGAAATCGAGGTCGACGGCAGCACACTCAACCAGCGCCAGCGTATCAGCGCCGTACCCCAGGCCCACCATGCCGCCACCACCCCGGGCTATTGCCAGTCCGGCGGCCCGCTGATCGGCATGCGCGATGACGGGAAACCCTTGTGTGGTCTGGACGGCGTAGTCAGCGTCAGCGCATCCAGCGACCATGCCTGCGCCGCGTTGGACGATGGTTCCGCCTGGTGCTGGGGCAGTACTAATGACGGACGACTGGGCAACGGCGAGGGTATCGGAGATGGTACCGGACCCTATCCTGGGGGCGTGCGGGTTCGTGTGGATGATGGTGGGGAAGATGGTGGACCCTTGCTGGATGTGGTCCAGGTGACGAGCGGGGGAGAATTTTCCTGTGCGCGTGATGCAAGCGGGCAGATCTGGTGCTGGGGTCGCAATAATAGAGGGCAGCTTGGTATCGACAGTGATTCACCTGCACTGACCCGGGCTGCAAAAGCCCTGCTGAGCAATGGCAACGCCCTTGAAGATGCCGTGCACGTGGTTGCCGGAAGAGAGCATGCCTGCGCGATTCGCGACAACGGTTCACTATGGTGCTGGGGAGATAATCCGGATGGTCAGTTGGGAATCGGATCGACCATCCAACAGAGAAGCGCTCATCAAGTCATCGGTGAAAACGGTCTGCCGCTTCAGGGGATTTCAGGAGCATCGGCCGGCCAAAACCATACCTGTGCCTTCGACCAAGATGGTTCTGCCTGGTGTTGGGGGTTTGGCGTTGCAGGCCAGTTGGGCAACGGTCAATCCGGGTCGGACGCTACATCTCTGGTGGCCACCCCGGTGCTGGCTGCCGAGGACCAGCCGCTGGAAGGTGTTGCCGGCATAGCCGCCCAGGGTGATGCAAGCTGCGCGCTCACCAGGCCCGGTGCTGATGGAGAAATCTATTGCTGGGGATCCGCGTCTGGAGGAATTCTCGGTAACGGCGAGAGTTCCGGCATCCAGCTTTTCCCGGTCCAGGTCCACATCGATGACCGGGGCGAGGATGGCGGACCGCTTGTCGGTGCGCGGGGCATTGCCGAAGCACTTCCGTGGCCCTCGGGCTCCGGGCACCTGTGCGCGGTTCGAGAGGATGGGAGTGTCTGGTGCTGGGGCCGAGGCACTGCCGGTCAACTCGGGGATGGCGAGAGCAGCGGTCGGACCCGGGCGGTGCAGGCGCGACTGGGCCGGGGTGGCCGCGATGCCGGACCCCTGACCGGGGTTTCGCAGGTTTCGGTGGGGCGCGATATGTCCTGCGCGGTTTCAGATTCCGGCAGCGTCTGGTGCTGGGGTCGAAACAGTACAGGGGAGCTGGGCATAGGCTGGATCGAGTCGGCCAATTTCCCACGCGCCACGCCGGTCACCCGCTACGTGGACCCCGACCAATAAGCATCCTGCGGTAAACCGGGCTGACGACCTCCGTCAGCCCGCGCCCCCGAGCTCCGTCTTCCATCTCCCGTCTCCCGTTTCCCCCGCCTTTAATCTAGCCCCACACCCCACATCCCGGTACAATTCCCGCATCCCCGACAAAACCAATCAAGCGGAGAATGTCCATGCCCATCAAAGTCGCCATCAACGGTTATGGCCGAATTGGTCGCAATGTCCTGCGAGCCCTGTACGAATCCAACCGGACCAATGAAATCCAGATCGTCGCCCTGAACGATCTCGGCGATCCCGAAACCAATGCCCACCTGACCCGTCGCGACACCGCGCATGGGCGGTTCAACGCCGAGGTCAAGGTCGAGGGCGACCACATGGTTGTCAACGGCGACAAGATCCGGGTGCTGGCCGAGCGCGATCCGGCCAAACTGCCCTGGGGCGAGATGGGCGTTGACGTGGTGATGGAGTGCACCGGGTTTTTCGCCAGCAAGGACAAGGCCGGCGCGCATCTGCAGGCCGGCGCGCGCAAGGTGCTGATCTCGGCCCCGGCCGGCAAGGACCTGCCGACCATTGTCTACGGCGTCAACCACGACACGCTCAAGGCCGGCGACGACATCATCTCGAACGCTTCGTGCACCACCAACTGCCTGGCCCCGCTGGTCAAGCCGCTGCACGAAAAGATCGGCCTGGAAACCGGCCTGATGACCACCATTCACGCCTATACCAACGACCAGGTGCTCACCGACGTCTTTCACAAGGACTTGAGGCGCGCCCGCTCGGCCACCATGAGCCAGATCCCGACCAAGACCGGGGCCGCGGCCGCCGTTGGCCTGGTGCTGCCCGAACTCGACGGCAAGCTCGATGGCTTCGCCATGCGCGTGCCCACCATCAATGTCTCGGTGGTGGACCTGAGTTTCATCGCAAGCCGCGATACCACGGTCGACGAGGTCAACCAGGCCGTCGAGCAGGCCAGCGAGGGTGAACTCAAGGGCATCCTGGGCTACAACGACGAACCGCTGGTCTCGATCGACTTCAACCACGACCCGCGCTCGTCGGTCTTCGACGCCAGTCTGACCAAGGTCTCGGGCGGGCGCCTGGTCAAGGTCCTGAGCTGGTACGACAACGAATGGGGCTTTTCCAACCGCATGCTCGATACCGTGACCGCATTGGCGAAGATCTGAAAAAACCTTGCTCCCGCGGAGGCGCAGAGGCGCAGTGATAAAGAACATAAAAGTATTTTCCTTCTCTTTCTCAGCGCCTCCGCGTCTCTGCGGGAGATAATGTTTTCCCGACGCACCGGAAACTGCCATGAAAACCCTCGACCAGGTTGAATTGAAAGAAAAACGCGTTCTGATCCGCGCGGATCTCAACGTGCCCATCCGTGACGGCAAGGTCACTTCCAGCGCTCGCATCGAGGCCGCCTTGCCCACGATTCGGCAATGCATGGATGCCGGCGCGGCGGTCATGGTCACGTCGCATCTCGGTCGGCCCGAGGAAGGTGAATTCGACGAACAGTTTTCTCTGGCCCCGGTTGCCGAGCGTTTGTCCGAGTTACTGGGCGCGCCGGTTGAGCTGAAGCCCGACTGGATCGACGGGGTTGACGTTCAGCCCGGCCAGGTGGTCCTGCTCGAGAATGTTCGGTTTCTGAAAGGAGAAAAGGCCAACGACGAAGCGCTGGCAAAGAAAATGGCCGCACTTTGTGACGTGCTGGTCTTCGATGCTTTCGCCACCGCGCATCGTGCCCAGGCCTCAACCGAAGGCGTCATCCGCCAGGCGAAGCTTGCCGTGGCCGGTCCCTTGCTGGCGCGCGAAATCGAGGCGCTGGACAAGGCGCTGGCCAATCCTGCCCGGCCGCTGGTGGCCATCGTCGGCGGCGCCAAGGTATCGGGCAAGCTCAAGGTGCTCGAGGCGCTGATCGACAAGGTCGACCAGCTTATTGTCGGCGGCGGCATTGCCAACACCTTTCTGGCGGCCGCCGGCCATCGCATCGGCAACTCGCTCTTTGAGGCCGACCTGGTCGACACCGCCCGTGACCTGATCAAGCGGGCGGAAGAAAAGGGTGCGACCATTCCGCTGCCCACCGATGTGCTGACCGCCGAGCGCTTCCACCAGGAAGCTCACGCCTCACTGCGCGATGTCAAGCGCATCCATGCCGACGAAATGATCCTCGATATCGGTCCGGAAAGCGCCGGCCGCCTGGCCGCTATCGTTCGCCAGGCCGGCACCGTCATCTGGAACGGGCCGGTCGGCGTATTCGAATTCGAGGCCTTCCATTCCGGCACCCAGGCCATTGCCCACGCCGTGGCCGCCTGCGAAGGTTTCACATTGGCCGGGGGCGGCGACACCATTGCCGCGATCGAGAAATACAAGGTCGCCGACCGCATCGACTACATTTCGACCGCCGGCGGTGCGTTTCTCGAGTACGTGGAAGGCAAGGAATTGCCGGCGATCAAGGCACTTGGCGCCTGAGGCACAAGGAACCACACAGCGATTATCTGGTCAACCGCCACGTTGAGAGCCACCAGGCAAATCCGGATCTGAAGTGAGAAGGCAGATATTCGCGGTCATAACCAGTGTCGGCCTGGCACTTGCGGCCACCTGTGTCATTGCTTCCATCGATGAGGCATCTTCGCCTCATGATCCTCCATGGCTGGCGGTGCTGGGCTACCTGACCGTGGAATCGGCCAATGGCGTCCAGGCAACGGGCGATCTCGAACCGGAACCGCTATCGCAGCCGTTCGAGTTGCTCGGCGAGACCGTGTTGCCCGGGGATTTCAGGCGACTGTCCTGGTCTGACAACCAGACGTTCGCTGGTCTGGACGTGGCAGTTCCGGTGCTGGTCGCCCACGGCAATCGGCCCGGTCCGGTGCTGTGTATCACGGCCGCCATCCATGGCGACGAGCTCAACGGCATCGAGATCGTGCGCAACGTTATGTTCGGGATCAACCTCGACGACCTCAACGGCACGGTCGTTGGTGTGCCCATCGTCAACATCCACGGCTTCCAGCGCAACTCGCGCTACCTGCCGGACCGGCGTGATCTCAACCGCTTTTTCCCGGGCAATCAAACGGGCAGTTCGGCCTCTCGCATCGCCCACTCGTTCTTCAACTCGATCGTTGTGCACTGCGATGCCCTGGTTGATCTGCACACCGGCTCCTTGCTCCGAACCAACCTGCCGCAATTGCGCGCCGACCTCAACAACGAGGCCATTCGCGATCTGACCCGCG
Organism: Wenzhouxiangella sp.; assembly: GCA_007134485.1. GTDB lineage: Bacteria > Pseudomonadota > Gammaproteobacteria > Xanthomonadales > Wenzhouxiangellaceae > Wenzhouxiangella. The sequence continues at coordinate 38,076 of SLKT01000159.1, forward strand.
GATTCGGCGCCACGGTGGTCCTCCATAGTTCCGGCGCAGAAGGCACCTTGCGACGGGCTGCCAGTGACGCCGGCATTCCGGCGGTCACCCTGGAAGCTGGTGAGCCGATGCGCTTCCAGCCAGACGAGGTCAGCCACGGCGTACGCTCGATTCGCAGCCTGCTCAATCACCTGGGCATGGATGCACGCGCCAGCCTGTGGGAAGAGCCGCGGCCGATCTACTATCGGTCGAGCTGGGTGCGCGCCGATATCAGCGGGATCCTTTCAAGTCGTGTTCAGTTGGGCGATACGGTCAAGAAGGGCGAGCTGCTCGGCAACATCACCGACCCGATCACCAACACCCGTACCGAGATCGTCTCTCCCTATCACGGCCGGATACTCGGCAAGGCGCTGGGTCAGGCAGTCATGCCGGGATACGCGGTCTACCACATTGGTATCGAAACAACCGAGGAATCCCTTCAACCATTTGATCCGTGTGAACAGTTCGAGCAGCAACATGACGGCGACTGCCCATGGCCGGACATCGGCGAGGTTGATGCCGATTTCGAGCGCAATCCGGCCATTGACCCCGAACACGGCGGGGGGATCGAAGATCACCGTGACTTTGACGGTGAAGATGGTTGATGGGCATCACCCGGTCCAGAAGACCACGAAGAAAAGCAGCGAACGGTATAGCTGAATGAATGCGGTCAGCCACACCGCCATTCCGATGCCGGCCAGAAACGCGCCGGTCCAGCTCAGCCCGTAAACCCGGCGAAAGGCGCCGGCGCTCCAGGCCAGACAGCCTTTTCAAGGGGCGGATCATTGAGATGTTGATTGACCCACTCCGAGGCCAGGCTGCGGTGCGACAAGCCGAATCCCACAACTGGTGCAATATTTTCCGAAGGATTGCGTCAAGGTATGAGCTGCTCGAATGGCTCAAAGGTCGACTTCGAGATTGCTGCCATCAGGTTGGTGGCGAGATTTTCCTGATTCACGGTTTCGGTCCCCGATGCAGACCCGGATTTTCGGCAATCGCGGGTGACAATGCAAACCGACCGTATCAATGAACCGTGACTGCTTGCTGAGCTGGTGGAGTTCGAGGTGCGAATCAGCCAGGCTGGGCACGCGGCTTGCAGGTCACGTAGAATACAGGGTCCCGCCTTCCCGTCCGCCCGGTCAATGCAGCCGGATGCTGGTTGGAGGCTGAACAAAGAACAAGAATGGAGAAAGGGGTTTCTCGATGTCGGAAATTTCGATTCTGCTCAAGCTGCGACGCCGGTCCGGCGTGCTGGCCGCCGCCGTAGCGGCCGTGCACAGGGCTGGCCTGACTTTTCAATCCCAGCAGGCTCGCGAGGTCGAGGGCGGCCCGGGGCTGTTGTTGAAGGCCGAAAGCGACGTCGCTCCTGAATACGATGATCTGGTCAGTCACCTTGAGCTCGTCAAAGGTGTCGATCAGGTGGCCGAAATCCAGATGGATGGCGAGCCATTGCTTCCGAAAACCGCTGACCCGGAACCCCAGCCGGAGCCGGAACCGGAACTCCAGCCCGATCCCGACCCGGAGCCGGAGGCCATGGCCGCTGATCCGGAACGCGTTGAGGTTGAATCGGAGCCTCCCCCAATCGAGGAGCAGGTTTCGCCCCGTGCTCAAACCGAACCTGAGACTTTCAATGACCATGCAGAGCAGGATGCCGACCCACCGTCGGCGGCCGTACCTGATGATCCACCCGCATCCTCTGCTGAAGCACAAGCCGTGAAAGAACCTGACTCGAATCAGGACGCAAAGTCAAAGCGTGAGATGACTCGCGCGGTAAGAAGGCGCTGGCGTCGCTATCGCTGAACGGCCAATCCCATCGGGCCTCATGGATTGTGGGTGTCCTTATCCGGTGAGAACCTGCATGACTCAATCGCTGGTTTCAATGCGAAGTTCGCCGGCCTTGATCATTGGGTCCAGGTCGTTGCGAGCGCGATCGATCAACTGATCGCCGTCGCTGATGTCCAGGTTGGGACCCGGCCTTATCCAGACCCAACGGTCACGACCGCGATGCTTGGCCTCGTACATGGCGATGTCGGCCAGTTGTACCGCTTGCTCCCAGTCAAGCGAGTCGAGCTGTTCAGCGACAAACGGGTAGCTGACAATGCCGATTGAACAGGTCGGCCCGATCGCCTCGTCGTGGCCCGCCAATGAAATCTGCTGGTTTCGCGCCGCATGGACAACACGATCGGCGATGACGGGACTCAAGGAGGCCTCGGCATGGCGCGCCACGACCAGGAATTCCTCGCCGCCCCAGCGGATCAGGTCATCAGCCTCGCGCAACTGTGCGCTGATCAGCCTGGCCTGTTGCTGCAACACCTGATCACCACCGGCGTGGCCGTACCGGTCATTGATCGACTTGAAGTGATCAAGATCGACCATCATGAAAATCATGTCGCTGTTGCTGACCGGTTCTTCAGATTTCAGGTTGCGGCGAATTTCGGCAATATCGTGGTGGATCCGATCCATGAGATAGCGACGATTGGGCAGTCCGGTCAACTGGTCGGTACGAGATGCGCGCTCCAGACGGCGATTGGCCTCTCGCAACTCGCCCGTCCTGACTCTCACCATGCGATGCAACTCCAGCTCCCGAGCCCTTGCGGCTCGCTCCCGGAAATGCACGACTGAACCACCCAGTATCAGAATCGCCGATAGCGTCACGGCCCAGAACCACCATGTGGCCCAGTAAGCCGGCTGAACGCTGAATGCGAACTTCGCCGGCGTCTCGCTCCAGACACCCAGCGGGCTGCGAGCCATGACTTCGAACTGGTAATCGCCCCCACCCAGCCTGGCGTAGGTCACCGACCGGGAGGTGCCGGCCTCGGTCCAGTCTTGCTCCAGGTCCAGCAGTCGGTAGCGGAACCGGACTTCGCTCTCATCCTTGAAACTCAATCCGGCGAATTGAAACTGCAGACTGCCTGGCCGATGCGGCAGACGCTCGCCAGGCTCCATGCGGCGATCTCCCAGCATGACTTCCCTGACCACAACAGGTGGTTGCACAGTCGGTCGATAGAGGTCTCGATCAGCATAGCGCATCAGGCCGTCGGCAGATCCAAACCACAATGTTCCATCATTGGCCTCGATGGCGGCCGTCGCTGCGCCCTCCAGGTGAAGCAGCCCATCGCTTTCCCTGAAATTGCTCCACTGCGCGCCGTCATATCTCGAAAGGCCGCGATTGGTATAAGCCCAGATATGTCCGTCCCGGTCCTCGAGTACCTGCCAGACGAATTCGTCGACCAGGCCATCAGCCGACGTATAGTGGTGAATGGTTCCATCAGCGCGAAGTTGAAATAACCCGTCGCCATTGCTCCCGACCCAGACCGACCCGTCACGGGCCGGCGCCACATCCCAGAGCATTTCATCACTGAGACCGTGTTCGCCTCGCCACTGCTGAAATTCACCGTTGGTATCCAGCATGAGCAGACCGTCATGCAGGGTGGCAAACCAGATGCGGCCATCGATACCCTCGCGGATCCGCATGGCATAGGCTGATGCCTGCTCGGTGGGCGAGGGCGGCTTGATTTCGTTTTCCTGGTACACAACGGTGCCCTGAACGGTGCTGATCCAGGTCTTGCCACCTCTATCGACCAGCAACGCGCGGGTGCGATTACTGGGCAAACCATCCGCTTCTCTGATGATCCCCACGATCCCGGCATCCTCGGTCCATCGGGCCACGCCATGAGAAGTCGCAAGCAATGCTGTTTCAGGGTCGGGGAAGGCGATCGAGTAAATTCGCTCGTCGAGCAGCCCGTCGTCGAGCGAAATGGTGAACGAGGAATCGATCATCCACTCCCCGTCACGGGATTCAATGACCTGGGCGCCCTGACGGGTGCCCAGCCACAGGCGCCCGCGTGGATCCTGGGCGATGGTTCGGACGAATGAGGACAGCAAACCGCTTTGTTCGGTGTAGCCGACGAACACACTGGGCAACAACTTGCTCAAGCCACTGTCATGAGCAAGCCAGACAATGCCCTCACGATCCATGAAAGCCTGATGAAGAATGCTTGATGCCAGTCGATTGCGTTCGCTCAGCAGCTCGAAATCAGCCTGCACGAACCGGACTAGGCCGGAGGCCGTCGAGCCCCACAAGCGCCCGGCACGATCCCACATCAGGTCGGAGAAATCCAGAGTGGCCAGCCAGGCTGGCTCAGAGATTCGCTGAGCCTTGCCGTGAGTCTTCAGAAACAATCCCTCTGTAGTGCCGACCCAGACCCCGTCATAACCGGTTGTCAGCGCAGTGATCGAAACCGGTGCTCCGGCGCCTTCAAGAGGCACCGTCTCGATTCCCGAAGATGTCTTCAGAAACAGTTCGCCGGCGCCGCCGATCCAGATGCCGCCCTCGAGGTCACTGGTGACACTGAGAACCGCCTGTTCGGGCCCACCCGGCAATTCAACTGATTGTGCCTTTCCATTCCGAACACGAAACAGACCGGCATCGCTGGCTACCCAGAGGTCGTCATCGGAGGCATGCAGCGAATGAACCTGGGCTTCGGACGCACCCTGTAAATCAAGGCAATCAAAGCGGTTCGACCCGATCAGACGGCAAACTCCATTGCCAGTACCGATCCACAGGGTACCCTTCGGGTCGGTGACCAGGTCGGTAATGTGATTGGAGTTGAGTCCGTCCCGGCTGACAAAATGCCTGAACTGGCGACCGTCATATCGACTCAGCCCGCTGAACGTGCCGAGCCAGATGTAACCCACATCACACTGATGCACGGTCAGCACCTGGACCTGGGGAATGCCGTCGCGGGTATCGTAGTGGGCAATATTGAGCTGCTTGCCCGGCGCCTGGAGGCTGACGGTCAATAGTCCGGATGCAAGAATACTCAACAGTCTTGACATTATCGGTTGTCTAGGCGGCGAGTCTTCACCGCGCTGTTGAATGTTGGTTCCCGGGGCCGAATATAAAGCGCCCTGACAAGTTTTCCCTGTGTATGAAACTACCTGAAAAAGCGTCGATTGTCGAACGAGTCCGGAAGCGGCCCTGGGCGCATTGCAGGATGATTTTGAATCAATCCTGCGCAACGATTTCTTGCCATCGCTACTCGAAGCGGTCGCCGAATACGCGATCCGGACGAAGCTCGTAGGCGCCGATATCCACGGCTTCTCCGAAGACCCGGATGAACGGCTCGCCGCGCTGGTCGAATGGTGGAAAAAAAGTTCCGGTATCGCCGGCATCAATGGCAGGACTGTCGGGGTCCAGGGCATGGGTGTAGCCGTTATTGCCGCCGTTGTCGGCCAGCGGCATTATCATTGGATCTTCGTCAAGGATCACACCGCCGTCGGGCTCGAACTCGGAGTACTTGAAATTCGCAATCAGGGAGTCCCTCACCGGGCAACCCGGTATGTGGACCTCCTGGAATTCCTGCTCGCCCTCGTAGATGAAGGTGTTGTCGGCAAACAGTGAATTGGCTACTTGGCAATTTTGTACAAAGGCGTCGATACCGCCGCCGCGGTTGTCGGCATGGTTATAGGCGAAGGTCGAGTAGCGCACGACCAGGCCCGTTTCGGTACCGACCACCTTGACGCCGCCACCCCGGTACAGGGTAGTGTTGCCCGAGATCGTCGAATTGGTAATGATCAGACCACCGTCGACGCCGAAGTCGGCCAGAATCGCACCGCCTCCGCCGGACTCGCCATTGGCCTGGTTGTTGCTGAATTCGCTCGTGGTGATGACAACTGCGGCGTCTTCATCCTCCCATCCCTGGAAAGCCAGGGCGCCGCCGCAATCCCCAGCGGTGTTATTGCGGAAAACCGAGCCGGTAATGATGATGATGGATGAACTGTCGCCGGTAAAACGCGCGCCACCCCCGCAATTCTCGGCCTGGTTGCCGATGAAAACATTGTCAGCGAGCTCCGCGTTTGAGGCCCACATGGCCAAGCCGCCGCCATTATTGTAGAGGGCCTGGTTGTTTTCGAAGCGATTGCCCCTCACCTCACTGAATATGCCGGAGTAAGCAACGAGAAACATTCCGCCGCCGGAACCCCCACCAGGGCTTTCAGTTCCTGCTGAATTGTTTCTGAATAC
>SLKT01000113.1 GCA_007134485.1 Wenzhouxiangella sp.
TAGCCGCAAGGCAGGGCTCGCCGGGAATGGCAGCGCCCTTGCCAAGAGGCCTAACGCCGCGGATGAGCGCTTTCCGGCTCGCCCTTCGGGAGCGCGTCTGAGTCGACATTACGGCGTTGCAATCCTTGTAAAGGGCATGCCATTCACTGCGGATTGCGCCTTGTACTGTCGACTCAGTCACGCTCTGAATGTTACAAAATGAGTGACGGGGTACACTAGCCTTCTTGCCTTCGGCAAACGCACTAAAGGTGGCGTGATCGGGAATCATCCTTCCTTTAATCCGCCGTAGAGAGAAAGCGTTCCCAGCGGGGTCGCGAACCGACGTCGTTCGCTGACCGAAACAAATCCGGCCCCGATGAGTATTGGCAGGAACTTGCCCTGAACATGATCGGCGGTGCGATCAAAGCCGTCCAATAGTTGTACCGGCAGGAATACCATTCGCATCAGGCCATTGCTGGCCTGTCCCCAGTCTGCGATATGGAGTTGGCCTCCAGGCTTGAGTATTCGAAGCGCCTCACGTGCGACTTGAACCTTGTCTTCACCGAGGAGGTGGTGAAAGAACAAGGTGGAAAGTACTCGATCTGCGTGGCCCTGGGGCAGTGGAATTGCCTGGGCCAGCGCGTGGTGGAAGCGTATATCAAGGTGGGCGCGTTTCGCCTTGCGACGGGCAACGGCCAGAATCTGTTCATCACCGTCAATACCGATGACCTCTGTATCCGGAAACTGCTGCTTGACGGCGATGGCCAGCGTCCCGGTACCACAACCCAGGTCGACAATGACTTGTCCGGGTTCGATGCCTGCCTGTTCAATTAGCGCCTTTTTGAAGGCGCGCTCCCTTACCAGCAAGCGTACGATCAGGTCGTAGGCCGGGGTCAACCAGCGGTACCGCAAGGCGCGCAGGTAGTTGCTTGAAAGATTGGTCATTGCCTTCTGATCCGGCAGTCGGGATTGCACTGACTGTCACACTCCAGGCAGCGGCAGGCATACGCAGCAGCTTCAACCAGCAGAATGCCCACAAGGATGAAGAACACCAGGGCGGTGTGGCCGATCAGCATGTGTTCGATGCTGCGATTCATCAACATGCCATCGGCAATCACTGTCAACAGCAACAAGGTTAGAAGTATGTGCGCGTAAATCCGGTATTTCTCGATCCAGGCCTTGAGTAAAGTCTTCATGAGCTCTCCAGTAGATGTGACGCAGAGTCATGATGTCGGATCGACCCGAGTGTTGGCTTGAACGTACTTACTGATGGATGCTCATGGCCGGAAGTATTTCAGAGGGAGCGATGCCGAAATGCCGGCGCATCGTGCGGCTCAGGTGAGCGGCATCCGAGAACCCCGCCGCATGGGCCGCTTCGGTCAGATTCTGTCCCGCACTCACTTTTTGCAGTGCCTGTCTCAATCTGAGCCAGCGCAGATACGGGCGCAACGGCATGGAAGTGAGCTCACGGAACAAATACGAAAAGCGGCTGGGTGACAGTGCTGCCTCGTTGGCCAGGTCGGCCAGTCTGAGGTCTTGATGACAACGAAGGGGCAGGGTGTCAATCAGCGCCTGGACTCGTTCGGCTCCCGGTGAACCTGGACGATCTTCGAGACGACAAGATTGAAGGAGCACGGCAAGCACTGACTTCGGCGGACCGGGCTCGGAAAGCCACGCCTCGGGAGCCCAGGCTAGATTCAGTGCTTCGGCCTGACTGGGTTCAAGTACCCAGCAGGAATCGGACAGGTCGCCGCTCAGACATTGACCGGCCGTCGATTGTGCGTCGATGAACAGCAACCGCAGCGGATGGGAATCGTGCATGAGCCTGTGCCGAGTGTCGGCGCCGACCAGCAGGGCTGGGGCATTGTGTAATATCCCATCGATTTCCATTCTCACCACGCCGCCGGGACTCAACGAGAGTTGAATAGCGTGGTGGGAATGTGCACTGTTGTCACCACTGGGTCCTTCATAAGCAACCCAACCGTTGCCCATCACCAGTTTTCCTGACCATTGATTCATGCCTCATCCATGGAGGTTCAAGGTGGGAAAGAAGAAATGTTGACTGAGCTGCCTGCCAAGGCCGGACCCTTCATGATCATTCCTGCGTCGTGTCAGACGGCTCAAGTTTCGACCACGATCCTTGCACGCTTCAGCAACGTTGAGTTGCCGATCACCGAGAGCGAACTGGTCACCATCGCGATCACCCCGATCATCGGGTGGAGTAACCCGATGGCGGCAATGGGAATGGCCGCGACGTTGTAGCCGAACGCCCAGTAAAGGTTCTCGACAATCTTGCGGAATGTGGCCTTGGACAGGCGGATGGCTTCGACGACCTTGGTCAGCTCACCGGAAACCAGGGTCACGTCGGCCGCCTCGATGGCGACATCGGCGCCTGCGCCGATGGCGATGCCCACATTGGCCTGCTTGAGCGCCGGGGCGTCGTTGATGCCGTCGCCGACCATGGCCACGTGGTCCCCGTAGCGCTCCTGCAGCTTGCGGATTTCGTCGACCTTGCCTTCGGGCAGCACCCCGGCCAGTACCTCGTCGATGCCAACTTCTTCAGCCACTGCTTTGGCTGCACGTTCGTTGTCGCCGGTCACCATGGCCACCTTCAGCCCGAGTTCGTGCATCGCATCGATGGCCGATTTCGAATCCGACTTGATGGCATCGGCCACGGCCACGATGCCGATGGCCTTGCCATCGGCGGCGACCAGGACGGCGGTTCGTCCCTTTTCTTCCAATTCGGCAAGCGCCTCGTCCAGCGCTTCCAGATCGGTGATGTTCGATTCGGCAAGCAGGCGGCGGTTGCCAATCAGGATTTTGCGATCGTCCACCATCCCCTCGACCCCGCGCGCGGTCACCGACTTGAACGACTCGACTTCACCGAATTGCACCTCGCGATGCCGGGCGCCGTCGACCACGGCCCGGGCCAGTGGGTGCTCGGACGCATTCTCCACCGCCGCGGCCAGTGCCAGTACATCGTCTTCGCCATGACCGTCGGCGGCAACCACCTCGGTCAGTTCCGGTTCGCCCCGGGTAATGGTGCCGGTCTTGTCGAGCACCACCATGCGGATGTTCTTCAATGTCTGGATGGCCTCGCCCGAGCGGATCAGCACGCCGCGCTCGGCGCCAAGGCCCGAACCGACCATCAGCGCGGTCGGCGTGGCCAGGCCCAGGGCGCAGGGGCAGGCGATAACCAGCACGGCGATGGCGGCCAGCAGCGCCAGAATGACCGGCCCGGCGGTTGGATCAACCCATGGCAGAAAACCGGCGCCCCATTCCAGAATCGGGCGCATTGGTTCGGCAAAGAGCAGCCAGGCGCCGAAACTGGCCAGGGCGATGACGATCACCACCGGGACAAAGCGGGCGGTGACCCGATCGGCAAACTCCTGGATGGGCACCTTGGACGACTGCGCTTCCTCGACCAGCTTGATGACCTGTGACAGGAACGTATCGGCGCCGATGCGTGTGGCCTTGACCTTGAGCCGGCCTTCGGCATTGATCGTTGCACCCAGGACTTCATCCCCGGGTTGCTTGCTGACCGGAATGGACTCGCCGGTGGCGATGGATTCGTCGATGTGGCTTTCGCCCTCGACAATTTCGCCGTCAGTGGGAATCTTGTCGCCGGGTCGCACGATCATGATGTCACCGGCTTGCAGCTCCTTGACCGGCACTTCGACTTCCTCGCCGTCGCGCTCTACACGGGCGGTTTTCGCGCTCAGGGTGAGCAGTTTCTTGATCGCTTGCGACGCGCGTCCCTTGGCCTTGTTTTCGAGGTAGCGGCCAAGAATGTGGAACGTCATGATGGTTGCCGCCATCTCAATGAACGAGGTCATGGGGAAGAAGAACCCCACCAGGCCGATCAGGTAGGGCGGCAGCGAACCCATGGAGATCAGCACGTCCATATTGGCGGTACGGTTGGTCAGCGAACGCCAGGCCGAGACATGGGTAGCCCAACCACCGTAGAGGAAGACGACCGGAAAGGCGAGAACGGCGATGATGGCCAGATAGCCGGGAATTGGCTGCCAGAACATGTGTGGCATCATCAGGATCATGATGATGGTGGTGGGAATGGCCGCGATCACGAAACGACGCCAGGCCCGCTTCAGGTAAACCTCCTCGGCATCGTCCCGGTCATTCGTATCGTCTTCGGTGCGAACCGATGTAACCTCGTAGCCGGCTTTCTCCACCGCTTGTTGAATCTCGTCGGCGCCTGTGAGGTCCGGATCAAATTCAACGGTTGCCTTGTGACTGGAGATACTGGTCTTGATCGATTCGATTCCGTCGAGGCGCTCGATCGACTTGCGCACAATACCGGCACAGTGATCCGAACCCATCCCGGGGACGGTCATTTCAATCCTGGTGTGTTTGTTCGCTTTGTCGTCCATACTCGATAGCTCCTTGGCGGGTCTCGCGCAGGAAAGTCAGGTGTTGCATGATCACCAGTACGTAGCAAATCGCCTAATTTCGGCGCGGGGTGTAGCAACAATCGGATTGACGATTTCACTCCTCACCTTTGATTACCTCGCGTCGATCTCGAATCCGTACGAGCTTGTCCACGGGTGAAATTGCGACGATACCGTCACCAGCCATCCCGGTATGAGCCGATTCCACGATGATATCGGCAACCTCTTGGGCCCTGGCGGTGAAGATTTCGATCCTTGAATAGGGGACCTTCCAATCCGGTTTGAAGAAGTTCTTGTAGTCGCCATAGCCCTTCACCGCCGTGACCGAGATTCCTCGGATATTGGCCTTGACAAGGGCCTCTTCGACTGTCTCCAGGTAGCTGTGTCGGACAATCGCATGGACCTTTTGAATCGCCATGTTTCCTCCTGTGACTAGTGTCGTGACGGATAGTGGTTGTACACGCTGGTATTGCCCTGATGGTCGACCAGGTACACGTCAAAGGCCTGACGGCGGTTGCCTTGCTCCATGCCCGGCGAGCCGATCGGCATGCCCGGGACGGTCAGGCCGCGGGCATCTGGGCGTTTGGTCAGCAGGCTCTTGATATCTTCGAAGGGTACGTGGCCCTCTATGAAGTAACCGGCGGTCTTCGCGGTGTGACATGAGCCCATGGCCGGCGGCACGCCCAATTCTTCCTTGATGGGGTGCAGGCTCTCGACTTCGCGGATTTCCACTTCGAAGCCGGCCTGTTCGGACAGCTCTGCCCAGACAGTGCAGCAGCCGCACCATGGGGTCATGTAGACCACCATGGGTTCATCAACGGTCTCGATTTTGGCCTCGATCGAATTATGAACGCCGTTCTTGCTTGCCGGTGCTGTCGATTGGGCTTGGTCGGGTGAGGGCGAGCAGGCCGCAAGCAGGGCAATGGCAAAAACGATCGACATTGAGTTAATGGTGGTGTGTGTGTTCATGATGGCTGTGCTCCGTGTCGTGATCGTTTTCATCGTGGTGGTGATGATGACGATGATTTTCGCCATGACTGTCATGGCCTTCGTTGCCATGTTCCTGATCGTGGTCATGATGATGTTCATGATCTTCCGCATGATGGTGGCCGTTGTCGTGATCATGTTCATGGTCTTCAGCATTGCCATGATGGTGCTCGTGGTCATGATCATGGTCGTGCTCATGCTCATGTTCATGATCATCGTCATGATGATGGTGATGATGTTCCACACCGGCTTCCCGGGCCGCGGCCAGCAAGTTGGCGTAATCGTCATCGGCAAAGTCGGGGAAGCGGGTCATCAGGGCAACCACGGGCAGAAGTTCATCATCGCTGTGGGTCGGACCCCAGGCCGGCATGCCGGTCATGCGGATGCCGTGTTTCGTGACCCAGAACAGTTCTTCGGGCGATCGCTTGCGCGCCGATTCGGCCAGGTCGGGTGCCGGTGGGTTGAGGCCCTGGGCCATGGCAGTGGGAGAGCCGCCGGGCGGGGTGTGACAGGCCGCGCACATGTCCTCGAACCCGACCACGGCCTCGTGGAGCAGGTCGGTATCGGTCAAGTCTGGCAGTAGCGGGCTGATGTCGCGGGCCTGGCGCGCCACCGAGTTGACGCGAACCGTCTCGAGCACCCGGTCGGTGACTGGCCAATGTGTGCCATCAGCCGAAACATCCATGCGCCCGGACAAGGCAACGGCCCAATATGTGAGACAGGCGACGATAAATATGATCAACAGCGTGATCAGGGCATGCTTGATAAAAGTCATGGGACTATTCCTTGCTGGGTTCGAGTTCATCTGAAGTTTCCTGCTCGTTCGAGCGCGGCAATTCGCGCCGGTGCCATAGGTAGTACAGCGCTGGCATGACCAGCAGCGCGACGATCCAAACCGTGAACACCCCACCGACCATGGGTGCGGCGATGCGCTGCATGACCTCGGCGCCGGTGCCGGTGGAAAACATGACCGGCAGCAGGCCGAGAAAGACCGTGGTTTCGGTCATGGTGATGGGGCGCACGCGTTGGCAGGCACCCTCGACGACGGCATCGCGCAGGTCGGCGCGGGTAAATGCACGCTCGCCGATTTCTTGGCGGAATCGTTGATAGGCATTGTTGAGATACACCAGCATGATCACGCCGGTTTCCGCGGCAAGTCCACCCAGTGCAATGAAGCCTACCGCCACGCCCACCGACATCTGGAAATCCAGCAGCCACATCAGCCAGAAGCCACCGGCCAGAGACAGCGGAATGGTGATCAGCACCATCGTGACTTCGAACAGTGACCGGAAAACCATCAGCAGCAAAACCACGATGATGGCCAGCACCAGCGGAATCAGGACCGTCAGGCGTTCTCTGGCACGCTCCAGGTATTCATACTGTCCGGCAAAGCCGATCGAGTAACCACCGGGTAATTCAACCTGCTCGTCAATGACTGCGCGTGCTTCGCGCACCCAGCCGGCCAGGTCGCGGCCTTCGATATCGACGAACACGAAGCCGGCCGGTCGGGTGTTCTCGGTACGGATCATGGCCGGACCGTCGGCGACTTCCACGCCGGCAATCTCGCCCAGGGCGATGTGTGTGCCGGCCGGGGTGACGATGGGCAGCTGACGCAGCTTTTCCGGCGAATCGCGCCAGTCGGCCGGAAAGCGCAGATTGATGGGGAAGCGCTCCAGGCCCTCGACCGTTTCGGTCACGTCCATGCCGCCAATGCCGAATCGCACCACGTCCTGGACGTCGGCGATGTTCATGCCATGACGGGCCGCGGCGACACGATCGGGACGGATCTCGATGTATCGTCCGCCGGCCGGTCGGTCGGCAAAGGCATTGGTCGCACCCGGCAGCTCGGTCACCACGGCTTCGATCTGCTCGGCCAGCGACTGGATCTCGGTCAGGTCCGGTCCGGTGATCTCGATACCGACGTCAGTGCGAATGCCGGTCTGGAGCATGTCGATACGGGTCTGGATGGGAAAGACCCAGGCATTGGTCAATCCGGGAAATTGCACCAGTTCATCGAGTTCACGCATGATGTCGGCGGTGGTGATGCCCGGTCGCCATTCGCTTCGCGGTTTCAGGGTGATGAAGGTCTCGATCATGGTCAGCGGCGCAAAATCGGTCGCCGTCTCGGCCCGCCCGGCCTTGCCCATCACCCGCTTGACCTCGGGTTGCGACAGGATCAGCCGGTCGGTCTGCTGCAACAGTTCGCGCGCCTTGTCCGGCGAAAGGCCGGGCAGGGTGGTGGGCATATACATCAGATCCCCTTCATCCAGCTCCGGCATGAATTCCGTCCCCAGCCGCGATATCGGAAACAGCATCGACACCACCAACACCCCGGCCAGCATCGACACGATCCACGGATGATTCCCCGAAAACCGCGCCAACGGCCGATAAGCCCACTCCAGCCACCGAGCCACCGGCGACCCTCTCGTCTCCCGTCTCCCGTCTCCCGTCTTCCCCGGGCGTACGAAGTAGCCCATAAGCACAGGCACCAACGTCACCGCCAGTCCCGCTGCGGCCGCCATCGCATAGGTCTTGGTAAACGCCAGCGGTGAAAACAGTCGCCCTTCCTGGGCCTGCAGTGCAAATACCGGAAGAAAGGACAGGGCCACGATCAGCAGCGAGAAAAATATCGGACGGCCGACTTCCAGGGTCGCTTCGGTGATGGCCTCCCAGCGCTGCTCGGCATCCTCGGGCGGGTCGCGCTCGAAGCGTTTGTGCACGTTTTCGATCAGTACGATGGCGGCATCGACCATCACACCGATGGAAATGATGATCCCGCCCAACGACATGATGTTGGCGTTGATGCCCTGGAAGTACATGACCAGGTAAGCCACCAATACGCCCATGGGCAGGCTGATCAGCAATACCAGAGACGATCTCAGGTGCCAGAGAAACAGGCCGATGACCAGCACCACGATGAAGAACTCCAGGGCAAGTTTTTCCCACAGGGTGCGAATGGAGCGGTCGATCAATGCCGAGCGATCATAGGTCTCGATGATCTCGACGCCTTCGGGCAGGCCGGGACGGAGTTCATCCAGTCGCTCCTTGACGGCATCGATGACCTGGCGTGCATTTTCACCCGAGCGCATGACCACGATGCCCGAGACCACTTCGCCTTCGCCATCGAGTTCGACGATGCCGCGGCGCTGGGCCGGACCTCGTCGGATTTCGGCGACCTGGTCGAGCAACACCGGTGTGCCGTTGTCGGTCACACCCACCGGGATGCGCTTGAGATCATCCAGCGACTGGACATAACCGGTGGCCCGCACCATGTACTCCGCCTCGGCCATTTCGATCAGCGAACCGCCGGCCTCGGAACTGCCCCGGCGAATGGCTGATTCAAGCTGACTCAGTGTCAATCCATGGGCGCGCAGCGCATTGGGATCAGCCACCACCTGGTATTGGCGGACCATGCCGCCGGCCGTGGCCACCTCCGAGACGCCGGGCACGGCCTGCAGCTCGAATTTCAGGAACCAGTCCTGCAGGGTCCTGAGCTCGGACAGATCGTGGTTGCCGGTTCTATCAACGAGTGCATATTTGTAAACCCAGCCCACGCCTGAGGCATCCGGGCCCAGCTCGGCGGTGACCCCGTCGGGCAGGCGGCCCTCGACCTGGGACAGATATTCCTGCACCCGTGAGCGTGCCCAGTACAGATCGGTACCGTCCTCGAACAGCACGTAGACAAAGGAATCACCGAACATGGAAAAACCACGCACGGTATGTGCGCCCGGTACCGACATCAGCGCCGTGGTCAATGGATAGGTGACCTGATCCTCGACCACTTGCGGGGCCTGCCCCGGAAACATGGCCCGGACAATCACCTGCTTGTCAGTCAGGTCGGGAATGGCGTCAACCGGGGTATTGCGGACTGCATACAGACCGGCAACCCCGGTGACGATGGCCAGGATGATGATCAGCAGCCGGTTGGCCATGGACCAGCGAATGAGGGCGTCAATCATGATGTGCTCGCTGCGCTGCGCGCGGGGAGACGGGAGACGGGAGACGGAAGACGGGGTTTTCCTTGTTCCTTGTTCCTTGGGCCTTGAGCCTGTCTTCAATGATCATGCTGCCCTCCCATGCGGTCGTGGCCGGCGCGGATGTTGGCTTCGGAGTCGATCAGGAACTGGCCGGAGGTGACGACTACTTCGCCTTCTTCCAGGCCGTGGATGATTTCGGTGTAGGGGCCGGATTCCAGGCCGGCGTGGATTTCGCGGATGCTGAAGCGTCCTTCTGCTTCGCGGATGACCACGCGTTCCTCAGTGCCGGTGCGGATGATGGCTTCGGTGGGTATGATCAGCAGGTTTTCCTTGGGCCCGCCAAAGATCGTCACGCCGGCCCAGTCGCCGGGGCGCAAGGTGCCGTTGGGGTTGTCCAGCACCACGCGCACTCGGGCAGTGCGGGTTGTTGGTGAGAGTTCGGGATAGATGTAGTCGACCTGGCCGCGCAAGCGTTCCTCGGGATGGCTGGTGCGCTGGATTTGCACCATTTGTTCGTCGGCCAGCCAGTCGATCTGGCCGCCGAATACATCGGCGTTCAGCCAGACCGTGCCGGGGTCGGCAATCTGCAGAATCTCGGTACCGGGCGAGACGAACATGCCCCGTCGTACATCCATGTCGGAGACATAACCATCGCGTTCGGCATACCAGGGCACCCAGGTCATGACCTGGCGATCGCGTTCGAGCCGATCGATCACCCGGTCCTGCATGTCAAGGACTTCCAGGCGCTGGCGCGTCGCTTGTATCTGTGAATCTCGTCCTGAGCGGAGCGCCTGCAGATACTCCTCCTGCATGTTGACCAGTTCACGCGAGTAGAGGGTGAACAGTCGCTGGCCCCGGTCGATGGTCTCCCCAATGGCGTTGACATCGAGTTCACCGATCCAGCCTTCCACTCTGGGGTGGATATGACTGAGTCCGGATGGATCAATCTCGATGCGTCCAATGGTGTCGATGCGCCGAAACAGGCGACTGCGCCTGACTTCCGCAGTTCTGATATTCATGGTCTGCAACACGCCAGGTGACAGATCGACCGAGATCTCGCCATCGTCGGCGCGCTGGCGCTCGACGAGGTTCATACCGCAGATCGGGCAGCGACCGGGCTCGTCACGCACGATCTGCGGATGCATGGGGCAGGTGTAATAGCTGCTTTCTCCAAGCGCGCGGTCTGCCAAAGTCTCGCCGTTGTCGCCGTTGTGCTCATGATCATGATCGTGGTCATGATCGTGGTCATGATCGTGTTCTTGATCATGGTCATGGGCCTGGTGCTCGTCATAGTCGTGATGAGCATGTTCATCGTGGTCGTTGCCGCAACCGACCAGCATCAAGATTGCGATCGTCGCGATAGTCAGAAAGATTCGGGTCGTTTTCATGGTGAGTCCTCTGCGGCAAGCCAGGCCAGTTCGACGCGAGCGCGCAGCACGGCCAGCCGGGTTTCGATCAGTTCAATGCGTTGTTCCAGTTCGGCCAGTCGTGTTCGCACCAGCTCGTCGAAGGTGGCCCGATCACTGCGATAGGCTTGCAGTGTGGATTCAAGGGTCAGTTCGGCTTCAGGAAGAATGATGTCCTCGAGCAGTTCCATCTGCCGCTGGTAGTTGTCGGCAGCGGCGCGCTGGTTGAGAAAACGGCCTTGCCATTCCTGAAGTCGCAAACGGTGGTCATGTGTGCTGGCATCAGCCCGTGCCTTGGCGGCAGCCACGCGGCGATCCTGGCGGTTGCCGGTAAACAGTGGCAGGCTCAATGACACCATGCCGAACAGCTTGTCTGACATGCGCCCGCCCATGGGATCCGAGCCGCGCTGGTGTCCGTAGCCGGCCTCGATCATCCACATGGGTCGATAGGACTGGCGAGCCAGTTCGACCTCGATGCGGCCGGTTTCAGCGCGCAGGGCCTGGGCTTCGACAACCGGGTGGTCGGCCAGACGCGCATGATCATCGCGCTCGGGCAGGGCGCGATCCCAGACAGGCAAGTCGGGTGCGTGGTCATTGTTCGGCCACTGACCGGTCCAGCGCGCCAGGCGACTGGCTGCATCTTCCAGTGCCGTCATGCGATCGATTACGCGCCGGGCCTGCACCGAGCGTTCCAGGCGGGCCTGGTCGACATCGCGCTGCCGGGCCGTCCCGGCACGAAAACGTGATTCGGCCAGGTCGAGCATCTCGTCGAGTGCTTCCAGGCCGTCTTCATCGACTGACTTGAAGTGAAAAGCGGCCGCCCAGTCCAGCCAGGCCAGGCGCACCTCGCGTTCGATCTCGAGTCGACCGGCGTGCCATTCGGCCTCCAGCACCCGGCTTTCGGACAGGCTGCGCTCCCCGGACAGCTGCCGCGTCTGTCCGGCCGGCCATTCCTGGCGTATCCCGAACATGTACATGGTCATCATGTCGCTGGCCAAGGGATCGTCGACCGGTATGCCTTCGGCGCCCATGAACAGTTGCGGGTCGGGTAGGGCGGCTTCGGCCGGTGCCTGCTCTTCATAGGCCAGCGCTCGACTTTTCAGTGCCTGAAGGCCGGCATCGCGCTCAATGGCCATGTCGATGGCCAGCTCCAGCTCCATGGCCGGGGCTTCCATCCAGAAAATCAACAGAATGACGGCCGACAACCATGTTCGGCGCGTACGGGTCGGGTTTTGCATGGCGAATCCTCACTACAGATTCCAGATCTACAGGCACACAAGCCGAATCAGCAGGTCGGCTCGCGTGTTGTTCGTGCCCCGTTCAGGGCAAGCTGATCAGGAGATCTGTGGAGGCCGCAGCAGCGGTGCCGGAGTGAGAGAAGGCAAGTGGTTGATTTCAGCCGGCCGGTTGGTTGCGGGACCCGGTGATTGAAGGGTCGCGAAGCGCGGGATGGGAATCAGGGTCAGACCGGCGCAGGAACAGCGGCAGTCGGGCCCGCAGCACTCTTCAGCCAGTAAATCGGACTGGAGAGCCTGGTCTTCCACAACCGGGGCTGAATCATCGGATGCGTGGTGGGGGCAGCCACCCTTGCCCGAATGGGCAGAATCCGTGTCTTGATCGACTTCGATCTGGGCCTGACGATCAGGTTCGTCATGTCCCGCCATAGCGTGCACGGGAACACCAGCCATCAGCAGCGATAAGGCCAGCAACAGGTACCCAGTAGTGCACAGGACCGATTTCATGATTGATCATCGTAGCATATTTGCGCACATGGTCCGCTATTTCCGGACCCGGATTTCCGTGATCGATTGTATTGAGATGGGGCGCATCAACAGTCCTTGCCGGGTCTGGATGCTCAGGTAGACTGCATCGTCCTCGACTTCCAGGATGCGACCACGAAAACGCGTTTCGTCGACAGTCAGGATGGTGGCGCGATAATCGATATAGTTGCCAATCTCGGTGATGTCGATCAATTGCCATCGGGGGGAGGGCTCGGCTACGACCACCGGGTCTTCCTCGGGTACGACGACTTCCTCCGGATCTGCTTCGGTCGCGATGACCGGGGTGATCGCCGGATCGGGTGGACGCTCGATTCGGTCGAACGCCAGGTCCACGGGGGTGCCGTCCTCGACGGCAAATTGGATGGGGATCTCGCCGACCAGGCGAGTGAAACCGGCCTTGTCGAACGCTTCCAGTGTCGGGGCGGGATCGGGTTCAGTGGTCAAGGTCACGGTGCCGGGCTGGAGCAGGAAGTGTCGGTATGCGACCAGCGGGATACGTCCGGGCTCCAGGCCGCGTTCGGCCCATCGCTGAATCCAGGCGTTGATGTGATGGTTGATGTACTCGTCCAGGCTCTGATTCGTATGCTCCGCGCACAGGCCCAGTAAGCGGTCGTAAAAGCCCAGGTCGGTGAAGGTCATGCTGGCGTTCAGCAGAGTCGTCCTGCCCAGGGTGTTCGGAACCTCACGGATACTTCGCGATGGCTCGTTCAGCCCCAGGCGCAAGTGAATGTTGAACTCGGTCAGTTCACTGGCGCTGACGATCAGACGCAGATCGAGATCATTGCCCTGGTTGACGATCCGATAGTCAATCAGGGAATCCAGGGTCGTGCCGATCAGGTCGATATCACCGAGATGGTAGAAGACAAAGGGATCGAAATCACCGCAGCCGGCTGACGCGAACGGCAATCCGGGGTTGAACGGGCCGATCCACTCGCTGAGTTGCCGATTGACCGGCACATCAAGCGAACGTGCACTGATCCGCAGGCCGGACGGCAGCAGCCCATTATTGAGGCGACGGGCCAGATGCACAAGCGCGCCCAAACTACCAGTGTCAATGATCAGTTCATCCAGCAAGACCCGGTCGCGACTGTCATGCGGTTCGAAGCGCAGGCGTTTCACCCTGAGCTTTCCGCCAGGATTGATGGCGACTCGATCCCAGCTCAGACGTCCATGCGGCGCCACCTGGCTGGCGTAGGCGAGTAATTGTTGCTCGAACTGTCGATTCAGCCAGAAATAGCCGCTGAACACGACCAGAGCAAGGACGATCACGACCCCCAGAACGATGCGTTTCATGGTTTCAGGTCACCTCCGGCAGTCTGGCGCTTAGTATCGCACCGGTTACCCCCATGATGGCAAGAATGATGATGACCACCGAAACCGGGACGAACGCGGTCAAAGCCCCGATTCCTCCAGCCAGTAACAGCACGACTCCGATGACCGTGTTGCTGACCGAAACGTAGTCGGTGCGCTTGTTGCCGCCGGCCAGATCCACGATGTAGGTCTTGCGGCCCAGGCGCACACCGGCATGGGCGATGGCCAGCAGGAAGAAAAACAGCGGATACAGCCATTGACTATCCGCCAGATCCGGCAAGCCATTGACGATGGCGACCAGCGCAATTCCCACGCCTCCGGCGCCGCCGCCGGCCACGATCATCACCCGGCGGCTTGAGGTGTCCGCGAAACGCCCCCAGAAGGGTGCCGAGACCAGGCTCGCCAGGCCGTCGGCGATCACGAACAACCCCAGCACCAGCAAGGCGCCATCGGTTTGTTCATGGGCAAGCATGATAAAAAACGGTGCGCTCAACGCCGAGCATAGCAACAGGGAACGAGCGATCACGAACTGGCGAAAGGGCGGGTCGGTGCTGAGCAATCTGAGGCGTTTGAGCGCTTCGGTAATCGCATTGCCCCCACCTTCGGTGGCCCCGGGAAACTCGCGGATCAAGGCATAACTTCCGGCTGCCAGCAACCATAGTCCGGCAGCGATGGCCAGCAGAATCAGGTAGGTGGCCATGTCATCGGGCTCGCGCAGTTCAAGCAGCAGCAGGACACCCACCCCGATGGTCACCAGTCCGGCCAGAAACTCCGACCAGCCACTGACCCGGCCACGCCGGGTCTTGGGTACGGTCTTGCCGAGCACATCCTTGGAGGCCACCGAGCACAACCCCCTGGAAAGGCTGAAGATGATCAGCGCGCCGAGCAGGCCGAATCCAGCCGCTGTGCCGGTCAGCGTGACTGCAACCAACGCCATGAACAGGACGGCAACCGCCTGCAGCACACAGCCGATGACGAATGTCCACTTGCGCACCGCCTGCAGGCGCACGACGCTGGCAATGAAAAGTTGCGGGATCAGTGAACCGGATTCGCGAATCGGCACCAGGAATGCGGTGAAGACGCCCGGGGCGCCCAGCGCGCTGAGCATCCAGGCCAGCACCGTCTTGGGATTGGCGATGGCATCACCGAGCTTGGTGAAGAACTGGGTGATGACCTGGAGAAGGAAATTGCCGGGAACGACCCTGCAGGCGCGCTCGTCGATATCCTTGCAGACGCGTGCATCTTCCTCGTTGACCAGCAACTGGTAGGCGCGCTCAAGGCGGTCGCTGGCCAGTACCTTCTCGCGGGTATCCACCGCTTAATCTCCCTGCGTCCCCTGGTCCCCTTCAGGCTGATCGATGTTCGGGTGTTCCCAGGGTTCGATCCGGATCAATACACCCAGCCAGTTCGAATCGAAGTATTCCATTCGTCCGGACCGGATGGTTCGAGACTGGCGAATGCGATGAATATCGAAACCACCGGGCGCCAGGTGTTCCGGGGCAAGCGGTCCCGGGCCGGTTTGCAGGGGCTCGTGCCAGACCAGGTCGATATCGGCGTGGGTGAACTGGCGCTGGCGAATTCTCAGGCTGCCATCGAGACGATAGTGAACCGGTGGGGTCAGTGCTGCGATCAACCCCAGCCCGGGACCCGAATCATTGGCATCCACCGGCTGGCCCAGAAGCCGTTCAAGTTCGAGCCAGTGGATGTTCATCAGATGGTCATCATGCATCCGGATGGTCTCGGAGGGGACTTGACGCGACAAGGGTTGATACCAGGCACGCCAGGCCAATGCCTGGTGGCCGGAACTGCGCTCCAGCCGGTCCCAGGCCGACCGCATTTCAGTGCCCAGTCGATCGAGATTGACGTAGGCGGGCGGGTAGAGCACCTGCAAGGCTTCGACCGGGTCGGGAGGGTGGGTAATGGTCTCCATGACATCGGAGACCGCCTCGGGCAGATCCAGATGCAGGGTCTCGCTGATCTGATCCCAGTCCGGCTCAGTCGGATACTCATCGGGATCAGGCTCGATGTCCGGGGCAGGCCAGGCGGACTGGCGTGCATTCAGCAATGGATCGGTCAGCGCACTCAGGTCGGCCGCCTGCTCCAGTCTGTAGCGGTCGGATTGCCCATCCAGATGCAACAGCACGATTACCTCCACCCGGACGATCGGTGGAGAATCATCGGCCACTGCAGCCTGGGGCATGCCCAGCAGCATGGCCGTCACAAGCATGAAGAGGAACCTGTTCATCAGGATCGAAAGTGTACTGCAAGGGGAGGGGTGGCGGAGCGCGGAATGATGGTCTGGCCAAGAAGAAACCGCCGGCCCTGACGGCACGGCGGTTTCAGGAACGTAGATGGAGTCCCGGGACTCGAGTCAGTGCTCGACCAACTCGACACGGCGGTTCTGCTGGCGTCCATCCTCGCTGCGATTGGTGGCTACCGGGGCCATCATGCCGGCGCCGGCCGGCTGCAGTCGATCACCGTCAATGTCATGACGTTCCTCCAGCCAGGCTGCGACTGCCTGGGCGCGCTGCATCGAGAGGTTGAGGTTGTACTCGAAGTCACCGACGTTGTCGGTGTGACCGACAATCAGCAGATCGAGCTCGGCATTTTCATCCAGTACATCGGCGATGGTGGCCAGGGCATCGGCCGACTCATCGATGATTTCAGCGCTGTCGAACTCGAACAGAATGTCGCGCACGGCCACCCGTCCCTCGGAGACTATGCTGGCTTCGATGTCCTCGGCGCTCAGATCCTCGCGATCATGGGCAGCCACGATCTCATCGCGCTCGGTGGGTTGTTCTTCGGCTGGCTCCGGTGCGGCCATTGCGAGCGTCGTTTCTTCTTCCGGTATTTCGACCACGTCAACTCGCATGGTCGGTTGGCCGTCATCACGTCGATTGTTGTACATCAGCACGTTGACGTACACGTTCTCGTCTTCGTGGCTGGCTGCCAGGAATCGCATGTCGCGCTCGCTGCGGCTGCGCGGCCAGCCCAGGTCATGCACGCTCAGTCCGCTGGGTCGACTGCGGTCGAAGGTGTCGAAGCGGTGGAACCGACGCCCCAGGTCATCCCGGCCACTTCCAGCGAACTCGATCTCGAAACCGGCCTGCTCAAGTCCCTGGCGATAGGCCCGCTTGACCTGCAGCGTGCTGATCGCCGTGTTCGGCAACCGATAGGTCAACTGGGTGTGCTCACCCTCGAATTCGCGCTCATCAGGATACTCATCGTCCTCGCGAGGGCCGAAGGTCAGACTGACACGATCGAATTCGGTGTATCGGTAGGTGATGATTTCGCTGCCGTCAATGCGAGGCACCAGTCGGTGGTCACCCCAGTCCTCGGGCTTGTCGGCGACTGTGGTCATTGGTGCCAAGGACAGCAGTACGGCAGCGGCCGCACCAGGCAAGATTCGTTTGAATAGCATTTTGAATAAGAACGTTCGAATGAACTTCATAGTTTAAGAAAAAGCGGGCTACCATGCAGTGCAATTCTGACAATCAGCGATTGACCGGCGCTCATGGGATAAGCTGAGATCCTGCTCAGGCAACCCGCGTGGTCGAGGTTGCTGCTGTCAGTGCCTGATCCAGATCGGCCCACAGGTCATCAGGTTCTTCCAGCCCTACCGACAGGCGGATCAGTCCGGGGTTGATGCCACAGTCAGCCCGTTCGGATTCATCCATGACCCGGTGAGTCAGGGCCGCTGGATGCTGGATCAGGGTATCGACCGAACCCAGACTGACTGCCGGGGTCATCAGTCGAACCGATTCGATCAGCCTTGCGGCACAGGTATGTCCCCCAGGCATTTCAAATGCCAGAACACTGCCGGGGCCACGCATCTGGTGCCCCAGCAGCTCGGCGCCTGGAAAATCGTTGAAGCCTGGCCAGTGGACCTTGTCCACCCGTGGATCTGCAGCCAGTCGTCGGGCCAGGACTGTAGCCACGGATTGGGCTCGTTCGACGCGCAGCTTCAGAGTCGGCATGGAACGATGGAGCAGGTAAGCCGCCCACGGGTGGAGCAGGGCGCCGGTGGCGACCCGCACCCGGCGGAGGCATCGTGCAATCTCATCCGAGCATGCAACCACTCCGCCAATGACATCGCCATGGCCACCAAGAAATTTGGTGGCCGAGTGAAGAACCATGGCTGCACCATGACGAAGCGGCTGTTGAAGAATCGGTGTGGCAAAGGTTGAATCCACCAGTACCGGCACATCGCCGGCCTGGCGAACCACGGCTTCGATATCGATTAGCGTGAGTGTGGGATTGGCGGGCGTTTCGATCATCACCATGGCGGTATCGGGTCGGATTGCATCACCGACCTCGGAAGCACGGACCCACCTGACTTCGTTCCCCAACAGGCCCGAGTCCAGCAAGTGGTCACTGGTGCCGTAAACCGGGCGCACCGCAACGATGTGACTGCCGCGCTCGCGCAGTGCCAGAATGCAGGCGGTCAGAGCGGCCATGCCGGAACTGAATGCTACCGCTGCTTGCGCGGCTTCGACACTCGCCAGGGATTGTTCGAATCGCTGGACAGTTGGGTTGAGCAGCCGGGCGTACACCGGGTTGTCGGCGCTGGCCTGACCTTCGACCAGGACATCCAGACAGGCGGTCCCCGACTCCAGGCCGGCCAGCGGGTAGGTGGTGGATAAATCGACCGGCAGGGCATGGACACCCAGTCTGCGCAAGTCCTCGCGGCCGCCATGAACGAGATTAGTGTGGTTGGTGGTCATGACCTTAATGATTCCAGAATGTGGTCCGATAATAGAATATAATTATGCTGATTGGGTCATAACCGAAAACTATTTGGTAAAAGGGTGAATATGAGGCTGGACTCGACCGATATTCAGATAATCCGCTGGCTACGGAAGAATGCTCGGATGTCCAACAAGGAGCTGGCGGCAAAGGTGGGGCTGGCGCCTTCATCCTGCCTGGAGCGCGTTCGCCGTTTACGATTGGCCCGGGTCTTGACGGGTTACCATGCTGAGGTCGATCCCCACGCCATTGGTATCGGCCTGCAGGCCATGGTGGCTGTTCGATTGACCCGCCATGCCCGCAGCGAAGTCGAATCTTTCCAGCGCCACCTGGAAACTCTGCAGGAGGTCGTGACCATTTTTCATGTTGCCGGCGCCAATGATTACCTGGTGCACGTGGCCGTGCGCGATTCGGCTCATCTGCGCGAGCTGGCCCTGTCGGCCTTTACCGAGCGGCCCGAGGTGGATCACATCGAAACCCAGCTCATCTTCCAACACAGCCGCAATCACGATCTGCCGGTCTACTTTCAATCCGAGGATTCCTGATTCGACTGTTTTTCGTTGATTGCAATCATGAATTCCGGCATTTGACGGAAATCCTTTTCGTGGCGCTGTAGGCTATGAGTACATTCATTTCAATGGACGAGCTGTCAACGACATGAATACCCCCAACTTGATCACGGTGGAGTCGCCCGGCTCCATGATGTCCAGAATCATTGTTGCAGCGTTCTTCGTAATTGCCGTCAGTCTCAATTCCCAAGCCGAGGAGTGCGCCTGTCTGGAAGCGTTTTCCGAGGACTCGAGCCATCTGATGACCCGCGAGGTGATGCAGGCCATGGCTGATCGCTTCGGGCCGGAGAATGCCACTTTCGAGCCCCATTTCGATCCAGATCAGGATTTTGGGGGGCCTTACGCCTTTTCGATCCCTCTGGGGCGTTTCGAAGAAGACATGAATGGTGCAACCATCACCTCCACCGCGCAGCTATCCGTGGCACTTCGACGTCTGGTCTCGCGCGAGCAGATTGAATCCGACCAGCACCTCATGCGCGATCTCGAACTCGATTCCGACGATGATCTGATCGAGGCCGTTGCTCGCGCGCCCATGGGGCAATTCGGCGAACCGTATGATTACGAGGAAGTCGATGGGCCGGGTGATCTGGCCATTTTTCATCGCGACCCCGAACCGATGCTGTTCATCGCGTGCGGCAATGCCTTGATGGAATTGGCTGTCGGTCGCCATCAATTGCCGGAAAATCCACCCGAGGACGCAGCGGAAGCCTTCACGGCCAGTGAGCTCGAAATCATGAGCGCTCTGGCTGAAAAGCTGATCAAGCACTGCTCGACCGATCAGTAAATTTCTGGAATCAACATCAACCGAGGAAGCATCATGAACAAGGACCAGGCTCAGGGCAAATGGGATCAAATCACTGCCAAGGTCAAGAAGCAGTGGGGTGATCTGACTGATGACGAACTCAAGAAGGCCGAAGGCAACATGGATGAACTGATCGCCCGCATTCGAGAAAAGTACGGCGACAGCAAGGAGACCATTTCCAGAAAACTCAACGAGCTGATGGAGGATTGAAGCAAATGAAGACAACCACCAGAGTTCTGATGTTGGTATTGATGCTGGCCTTTGTGGCTGGAATTGCGCTGACTGCCTGCCATGATCCTGGTCCTGCCGAGGAAGCTGGCCGTGAGGTTGAT
This sequence comes from Wenzhouxiangella sp., assembly GCA_007134485.1. Lineage (GTDB taxonomy): Bacteria > Pseudomonadota > Gammaproteobacteria > Xanthomonadales > Wenzhouxiangellaceae > Wenzhouxiangella. Next base: position 20,297 of record SLKT01000113.1, read on the forward strand.
GAGGCCATTGAAGATGCGCGTGATGCCGTTGAGGATCTAGACGAGGAAGCTGAAGAAGCGCTGGAGGAGCTCGAAGAGGGGGATTGATTCCGAAGAATTGACCGGCCCGAGATTCGGGCCGGTCGATTGGCGGGAAGTATATTCAGAAGTCCAGGGTCCAGCCCACCCAGACTTTCGGGTCCTTGGAGTTGGGGCTGCCCAGGGCGTCGCTGCTCGAGATATCGGCATACTCTACATTGAAGCTGATCTCTCCGACCACATCGAATGCCCGACTCAAGCTGGCGCCCAGGTGCCAGTAATTGGCATCACCCACGCCGAGCTTGCCGTCGTTCTTGAAGTCGTAGTAACCGGCCATCAAGCCCAGTCCCAGGTCAGCGGGCAAATCGAATTCCAGGCCGAGATGGAAGTACACATCACCGGTATCGAACAGGTCATCGTCGTTGTCGCTGTGGATGGTGTAGGCGAGCCCTCCTGAAAATGATCCGTAGCTGATGGTGGCGTAAACCTCACCAAAGTCGATATCGTCCGGGTTGGCATCGGGATAGGCATAGTAAACATAGCCGACATCGAAGCCCAGGCCGTTATCGAGTTCGGAAGCAAAACCCAGGTACAGGTCGAGCTCGTAGCCGGCGCCGTCGAAGTCGACATTCGAGGCCCAGGTGCCCAGGTAAAACCCGCTATCAGCCTCGAAATCGATGCCGCCCTGGATGGCTGCCTTGTCATCGGTCTGGGTCACGCCCCTGAACAGGTAGTTCGATGCCACACCGACATTGAAGCTGACCTCGGCCTGGCTGACGATCGGCACTGAACCCAGCAGGAGGGCGCCGACCAGCATCGATGTAGTGAGCGCGCTTCCCGGCGCCCTGAGTCGTGAGAGTGTCGTTTTCATTTCATTGCTCCTTGGGTGGTCAAAACTCGGGGTAGGCTTCCATGCCGCATTCGGCCTGGTCCATGCCGCCGTACTCGTCTTCATCACTGATGCGAATGCCGATGGTCAGCTTGATCAGTCCCCAGACCAGCAGACTGATGCCGAACACCCAGGCAAAAATCACCGCCAGGCCAATCAGCTGGGCGCTCAGGGTGGCATCGGGGTTGGTCCACAACACGGCCAGCACGCCGAAGATGCCGGCCGTGCCATGCACCGAGATGGCGCCGACCGGGTCATCGATGCGCAAACGGTCAAGCGCAAGAATGGACAGCACCACGATTACACCCCCCATCGAGCCAATGATCAGGGCCTGAAACAGGGTCGGGGTATCCGGACCGGCAGTGATTGAAACCAGTCCCGCCAGCGCGCCGTTCAGCGCCATGGTCAGATCGGCCTTGCCCAGCCACAGGCGATTGAGCAGCAATGCGGCCACAACGCCACCGGCCGCGGCGATGTTGGTGTTGGCAAACACCTGGGCCACGGCATTGGCCGATTCGACATCCGAGACTTTCAGCTCCGAACCGCCGTTGAAGCCGAACCAGCCCAGCCACAGCACGAATACACCCAACGTGGCCAGCGGCATGTTGGCGCCAGGAATGGCGTTGATGCTGCCGTCGGGCCCGTATTTGCCCTTGCGTGCTCCCAGAAGTAACACACCGGCCAAGGCGGCGGCAGCGCCGGCCATGTGCACGATTCCGGAGCCGGCATAGTCGCTGTAGCCGATATCATCCAGAAAGCCTTCACCCCAGCTCCAGTAACCCTGGACCGGGTAGATCACCGCGCACATCACCACGGCAAACAGGAAGAACGACCACAGCTTCATGCGCTCGGCCACCGCCCCGGAAATGATCGACATGGCCGTGGCCACGAAAACGACCTGGAAGAAGAAATCCGAGATGTCGGAGTAGTAGGGTGCATCCTCGCCCCCGGCAATCACGGCTTCGACCGAGTTGTCGCCGGAAACGAGATAGCTCAACGTCGGGATGAAGCTGCTGGCCGAGTCGCTGTACATGATGTTGTAGCCGACCAGCAGATACATGATGCAGGCGATCGAGTACAGACCCAGGTTCTTGACCAGGATCTCGACGGTATTGTTCTTGCGAACCATGCCGGATTCGAGCATGGTGAAACCGGCGGCCATCCACATGACCAGGGCGCCGGAAAGAAGAAAGTAGAAGGTATCCAGCGCGTAGCTGAGCTCGAGAATTTGAGCAGTGGTTTCCATGGGTTCCTCCTTGGGATCAAAGGGCGTCGGATCCGCGCTCGCCGGTGCGAATGCGAATGCTTTCGGACAGTTCGAGCACGAAGATCTTGCCGTCACCGATCTTTCCGGTATTGGCAACCTGGGCGATGGTCTCGACCACGTTGTCGGCCTGCTCGTCGGATACGGCGATCTCGAGTTTCAGCTTGGGTAGAAAGTCGACCTGGTACTCGGCGCCGCGGTAGAGCTCGGTATGGCCCTTCTGGCGCCCGAAACCCTTGACTTCGGTCACCGTCAGCCCATGCACGCCCGCCCTGGACAAGGCGTCACGCAGATCGTCAAGCTTGAATGGCTTGATGATGGCGATGATCATTTTCATGAATAGCTCCTCGTATGACTTGGATGCGGATCAGTCCGGCTTGAACCGGCTTCACCAAAAGCCAGAGCAGAATTCGTGCCATTTCGCCCAGAGCTCATGTTTTCAATGAGTTGGAGGGCTTTCCTGACCTGATGTGTGGTGCGGGTGCACCAGAACCGAACCAAAACACTGGCCAATCGCACCAGGTTGGTGCATGATTCGCGCATGAGAACGCCATCCCCTGTGCCGCAACCGGGTCAGGACCTGGTCGACCACTTGGCCACCGCGATCCTGGTCTTCGAGGGCGGCCACCGATTGCTGTGGATGAATGCTGCCGCCGAAGCCCTGCTCGGAGTCAGTGTTCGCCAGTTCCTGGGCGCCAGTGCTGAATCACTGTGGCCGGATGCTTCGGAGTTGATCCTGCCGATGGCCGAGGTGGCCGGTGGTGACCAGGCCATGGCCTTTCGGGAACTGAACCTGTTGGCGCGAACACAGGGCCAGCCCATGCGTGTGGACTGCACTATCACGGCGCTTCCGGCGCGCGCAGGAGTCACTGCAGTGGCCATCGAAATGCAGCTCAGTGATCGCGACCATGCCCTGGTGCGTGATGCCGATCGCGATGCCCAGCAACGCCTGGCGCATCGCATGGTTGTCAACCTGGCCCATGAACTCCGCAACCCGTTGGCTGGATTGCGCGGTGCAGCGCAACTTCTGGAACGCAGGTTGCCGGAGACCGATCTGAAGGATTACACCCGCATCATCATCGGCGAGGCCGATCGACTGGATGCCCTGGTCAGCCGGCTGCTTGGCCCGCAAAAACCGCCGCGATCTCAACGGGTCAACCTGCACCGTCCATTGGAGCATGTGCGTCGTCTGGTCACTGCCGCTCAGGACAACGAAGTCCGCATTGAACGCGACTACGACCCAAGCCTGCCGTCGGTCAGTGTCGATCCCGAACAGCTCATCCAGTCCTTGCTCAACCTGCTACGCAACGCCGGCGAAGCCCTGGCTGAGACTTCGCAGGCACTCATCCTTCTGCGTACCCGTATCGTCCACAACCAGGTCATCCATGGCCGAAGTCATCGCCAATGTGCCCGCATCAGCGTGATTGACAATGGCCCGGGCATACCGGCCGACTTGATTGAGCGTGTTTTCTTCCCCATGGTGTCCGGGCATTCAAAACGCACCGGGCTCGGCCTGACCATCGCTCGCAGCCTGATCGATGCCAATGGCGGTCGGATCGACTGCAATAGCCGGCCCGGTCGCACTGAGTTCATGATCGATCTGCCATTGGATACAGAAATCATTGGCCAGCCACAGGGGAGCGCACCATGAGCCAGTCCGTCTGGATCGTCGAGGATGATCATGCCTTGGGCTGGGTGTTGGAGCGCACCCTGTTGGGTGCGGGCTTCGATGTCAGCCTGTTCCGCAGCGCCGATGACGCACTGCTGGCCCTGGCCGATACCACCCCGGCAGTCATCATTGCCGATGTGCGCCTGCCCGGCGAAAGTGGACTGAGCCTGCTGGGACGATCCACGCCCGACCAACCAGCACCGCCGGTGATTGTCATGACCGCCCAATCCGACCTGGAAAGCGCGATCAGCGCCTATGGCGCCGGGGCTTTCGAATACCTGCCCAAGCCCTTTGATATTGACGAACTGGTGGTTCTGGTCAACAAGGCTGCCGGTCAGTCCGCGCGCGCCGACGCCGATGAGCAAAAGTCCGTGGCAACCCCGGAACTACTCGGTGAAGCGCCGGCCATGCAGAATGTCTTTCGGGCCATTGGTCGAATGTCACGATCCGACATGTCGGTACTGATCACCGGCGAGACCGGCACCGGCAAGGAACTGATCGCCCGCGCTCTGCACCGACACAGCCCGCGCGCCAACCGGCCTCTGATCGCACTCAACACCGCGGCCATTCCCACCGATCTGCTTGAAGCCGAGTTGTTTGGCCATGAAAAAGGCGCCTTTACCGGAGCGGACCAGTCGCGACCGGGCCGCTTTGAACAGGCCGATGGCGGCACCTTGTTCCTTGACGAGGTCGGAGACATGCCACTGGCTTTGCAAACGCGGCTGTTGCGCGTGCTGGCCGAAGGCGAGTTCTACCGGGTCGGTGGCCGTGAAACTCGACGTGTCAATGTGCGCATTGTGGCCGCCACCCATCGCGATCTGAAAGAAGAGGTGGCAGCCGGTCGTTTTCGCGAAGACCTGTATCACCGCCTCAACGTGATCCATCTACCGGTCCCGTCCCTGCGCGAACGACGCGAAGACATCCCCGACCTGGTCAATCACTTCCTCGCCGGCGCCGCGGTTGAGCTCAATACCGTGCGCAAGCGGCTGCTGCCGGAAACCCTGGAGCGATTGATTCATCATGACTGGCCCGGCAACGTGCGGGAACTGGAAAACACTTGCCGCTGGCTGACCGTCATGGCCCCGGGCCAGGACATCACCCCCGGCGATTTGCCAGAGCCCTTAACTGGCTCCAGGCCAGCGGTTGCCGAACCCGACTGGTCGCAGGCTTTGGCTTACTGGCTGGATCAGCGCCTGGAGGAAGGTGACCGTAGCCTTTGGCAGAACACCAACGAAACGATCGAGCGTATATTGCTCGAGCGCGCCCTGAATCACTGTCGGAATCATCGCCAGCAAGCGGCTGCCGCACTGGGGATTGGCCGCAACACCCTGACTCGCAAACTCAACAAGCTTGGAATGGAAACCGATACCTGAAGAAATCTGGTTTCATCGCAGTTCCACGTTCATGGGCTCAGGCCGTTTCGGCGTGGACAAGCCTGGCATGCTTTCTGCCGTAAGATATCCGGGCCGTTCAAAATAACCCCTGATCATGATTCGGAAATACTTGACGGCGTCCGCGCTGCTTGCCTTGATGTTGATCAACACCATCGTGTTGATCGGGCCGATGCTCCTGTTTGCCTTGCTGAGACTGTTGTTGCCCGGCAAAAGACTGAAACAATCGTGTTCGCAAGCGGTGATGTGGATCGCCGAGCACTGGGCCGAGATCAACAAGGGCATTTTTGCCTTGCTGCTGCCGACGCAGTGGGATATTCGCGGAACCGAGGGCTTGCGGCGTGACCGGTCCTACCTGGTGATCAGCAATCATCAAAGCTGGGTGGATATTCCAGCGCTGGTTGAAGCACTGAACTGCAAGGTGCCGTATTTCAAGTTCTTTCTGAAAAAGGAACTGATCTGGGTGCCATTCCTGGGGCTGGCTTTCTGGGCGCTGGATTATCCGTTCATGAAACGTTACAGCAAGGAATATCTGGCTCGGCACCCGGAAAAGAAAGGCGAAGATCTGGCCATCACTCGCCGGGCCTGCGAGAAGTTTCGCGATCTGCCGGTCACGATTACCAATTTTCTGGAAGGAACACGATTCAGTGCCGAGAAACGCGCTGCGCAGAACTCACCTTATCAGCACCTGCTGCAGCCCAAGGCGGGCGGGGTTGCCTTCGTGCTGGCGGTGCTCGGTGAGCAGCTCGATGCCTTGCTGGATGTGACGATTGTCTATCCGGGTGATCACACGCCTGGCTTCTGGGAGTTGATCAGCGGTCAAGTGCCGAAGGTGATCATTGATATTCAGTCCCGACCACTGGCGCCTGAGTTGTGGCAGGGTGACTACGCCAACGATCCGGAGTTTCGGCAACAAATGCATCAGTGGGTTGCCCGACTCTGGGAGGACAAGGATCGGCGAATCGCCGAAATGCGGTGATACGAGCGACGACTTCACTCCAGCCGGGGCGTAGATCAGGTCGACAAGCCCACAGCTTTCCGAATGGTGGGCTCGGCGGCTTTCAGACCTGCTGCCAAGCCACGCTTCAGGGCATCCCGAGCATTTACCTTGCCGTGCCGATACGCGGCCAGAGCCAGCATCGCGCCGACCCGATTGCCACTGGCGCAGTGCACCAGCATCGGCTTGAGCTGTGCATCGTTCCAGTAGGTCCAGAATTGTCGCGTCTTGCCCTCATCCACCGTTTCCAGGCCACTGACAGGAAGCTGCAGAAACCTCAGGCCAGCCTGTTTGACACGACCGGCGAAATCATCACCATTCCACTCCCTGGTCTCGCGCAGGTCAAGCACGGTATTGACCCCGGCTTGCTTGAGTCGAGCCAGGTCACGATCGGAAGGGCAGCCGCCGGCAAGGATCCCGGGCTCGGGCAGGCAGGCGTTATCAAGATCCAGCTTGGCTGGATCAGGAAAATCATTTGCGGGTGAGCTCGAATTCATTGCTCTGCTCCAGTCAAGGAAAATGATGACATGACTCCGCTGGCATCGATCAAAATGACAGCGGCAACGATCAACAGCAAGGCAGCGAATGCCTTGCGAAACACTTCTGCCGGCAGTCGGCGCCCCAGCCAGCCACCCAACACGCTGCCGAGACCGCCCAGCAAGATGAAGATACCGATGATGGTCCAGTCGACGCTCATGTCCAGACGATCCAGCACCGACAGATATTTGGCAAAACCGGCCAGGGACTTCAGGGCAATGATGACCAGGCTGGTGCCCACCGCGATCACTGGGTTCAAGCCGCCCAGGAGAATCAGTGCCGGGATGATCAGGAAGCCGCCGCCCACCCCTACAAATCCGGTCAGTGCCCCCACGGCGATACCGTCGACGATGATTTTCCAGCGTGCCCGGACCTTGACTTCCAACGTGGTCGCGTGTTTTCGCAGCATGCCGTAGGCAGCAACCAGCATCACCAGGGCAAATACCCCAAGCTGAAAAGCACCAGTGACAAATTCGGCCAGCCAGGCGCCGCCCACCGTACCAAGGATGCCAGGCACACCAAACCAGAGCACCGAGCGCCAGTCGATCATCCCGCGACGCAAGTAGGACAAGGCGCCCAGCCCGGCCACTGCGCCGACGATAGCCAGCGAGCCGGCAATCGCCACCTTTTCCGGCTGGCCGACCAGGTACACCAGCACCGGAACAGTGACAATCGAGCCACCAGAGCCAAACAGACCCAGGGCAATTCCGATCAGTACAGCGCCAATCCATGCCATATTTCAAAACTCCATTCGAGCGGCGCCGGCACAGGCATCGTCCGGCATCCGCGACCAAGTGTTGACTATATATTAGAAGATGCTAAACTATTTTGCAACTGAAATTCTCGGAGGCAATACCATGCAAACTGCAAACCAAAGCATTGATCAGCCACAAGCGTTGGTCACGCCATTCCATCATCCAGACACCGGCACCTGGTCCTATGTCGTTCAGGACTCGAGCAGCAAGGCCGCCGCAATCATCGACCCGGTGATGGATTTCGAATTCCGGGCCGGCCGCACCTATACCGACTACGCCGACGAGATGCTTGATTTCGTTCGACGTGAACAGCTCGAGGTCAAATGGATACTGGAGACCCATGCCCATGCCGACCACCTGTCTGCCGCGCCCTATCTGCAGGAACACCTGGGCGCGCCAGTCGGGATCGGGCGAGGCATTACCGCTGTACAGGAGCGTTTCAAGAAGCTTTTCAACCTCCCGGATGCCTTCAGAACTGATGGCAGTCAGTTCGATCACCTGTTTGACGACGGCGATACTTTCGCTATCGGAAATCTGGCAGGCCGGGTGATCTCCACCCCGGGTCACACCTCCGATTCCAACAGCTTCCTGATCGGTGATGCGCTGTTCGTCGGCGACTCGCTGTTTGCACCGCGCTTCGGCACGGCCCGCTGCGACTTTCCGGGCGGCGATGCCGGGGTGTTGTTCGACTCCATTCAGAAGCTCTACCAGCTGCCCGAGGACACGCGGGTCTTTCTCTGTCACGACTACCCGCCTGAAGGCAAGGAGCCGATTTGCGAGACCACCATCGGCGAACAGAAGCGCGGAAACGTCCACGTCCGTGCCGATACCGGACGTGAAGACTTCGTCGCCATGCGCAACGAACGCGACGATTCGCTGCCAATGCCGGACCTGATCATCCCCTCGGTGCAGGTCAACATCAACACCGGCAAGCCGATGCCGGCCGAAGACAACGGGACGGCCTATATCAAGGTGCCGCTGAACATCTTCCGGGGTGACCCTGAAAGACTGGCAAGGAGTTCGTCATGACAATCGACTGGGCATCGTTCACACCATGGCTGGCCTTGAGCGGCGGCGCACTGATTGGATTATCGGCCACCTTGCTTTGGCTGGGCATGGGCCGGATCGCCGGGATCAGCGGCATTGCAGGCGGCCTGTTCAACCTGAAGGAGGCCAGCGGTGACCGCAGCTGGCGGTTGCTGTTTCTGCTTGGCTTGATCGGCGGCGCCTTGATCGTTCACCTGGTCACCGGCGGCCTGTTCGAAGTCCGTAGCGGCTACCCGATCTGGCTGCTGATCGGCGGTGCCATGCTGGTTGGCATCGGCACGCGCATGGGCTCGGGTTGCACCAGCGGCCACGGCGTTTGCGGCCTGGCGCGCTTGTCAATGCGTGGCCTGTTCGCCACCCTGACTTTCATGGCCACCGCTTTCATCACCGTTTTCGTGATCCGGCATCTATTTGCCTTTGGAGGTGCAGTATGAAAAATCTTTTTGCACTGGGCGCCGGCCTGCTGTTTGGCGCTGGCCTGTACGTGGCCATGATGGCCGATCCGAACAAGGTGCTGGCCTTTCTCGACCTGGCCGGCGCCTGGGACCCGTCGCTGGCCCTGGTCATGGTCGGTGCCATTGCCGTCACCGCGGTAGGTTTCGCCGTTTCCAGGCGCATGCAGACCAGTTTCAGTGGGCAAGCTTTCGGCTGGCCGACGCTTGGCAAGCCAGACCTTAAGTTACTCGGCGGCGCGGCGCTGTTCGGCATTGGCTGGGGCATGACCGGCTACTGCCCCGGACCGGGCTTTGCGGCACTGGCTGTCAACCCGGCCGAGGCCGTACCGTACCTGTTGGCCATGGTCGCGGGAATGCTGGCCTGGGACCGGGGACTGTCGAAGCGAACCAGTCCCGGCTGATTCCCGAACTGCTTCGGTTGCCGCAGTCCGAGATACTTCGGGCAGTTGGGGGCATGAGGATTGTATGTCCTGCGCGCGCCTGACGACCAGGTGCCTGGACGATATGGGAAGCCGCTTGAGGCTGTAGATCGGTGTCCCGGTTTTTTTTCAGCCTTGAACAGGATATACTTTAGCGACTTGTCACCGATGGGGATTTTCATGCCACGCTTTCTAAAATTCATGAGCAGTATGCTGCTCGCAAGCCTGTTTTCGGTCAGTGCAGTCGCCCAGACTGCGGAATACGTCGCTGCCAGCTGGGACGATGACCGGATCCACCTGCTTGATGCGGACTTTGAATCGATCAGCGATTTTGCTGCCGGGGCGTCGAACCCGAACGGAATCGCCTTCGATGGCCAGTACATCTACTCGGGACACTTCGGAAGCGCTGAAATGATCGCCTATGAGGAGGATGGCACCGAGGTCTTCAGGTGGAGCAATCCCGAGGTCGATAGCCTCCAGGCACTGACCTATATCGAAAGCACCAACGAACTGGCAATCAACGGAGATACAGTTGATATCGCCTTTCTCGACCCGGCCGACGGCGACGTGACCCGTACCCTGGACCTGGATTTCAGTTGCTCCGGGCTCGAGGGCGTGGCAAGCGATGGGGCTGGCGGATTGTGGCTGTTGTGTAACCAAGGTCTGTTTCTGATCGACGACACCACCGGTGACCAGATCGATGCGGTCAGTTCGCCGACCACCGGAACCTGCGATTTCAACGGCACGGGGATTGCCCCGGCCGCTGGCGGTCTGCTTGCACTTGGTTGTACCAACGGCGACTGGTTTCTCTGGAATCCGGATACTGAATCGGTCGTGGAAAGCGGCAATAACGGAATCCAGATGTACGGGCTCGCCCCGCTGGGGCTTGACGCGCCGCCACCCCCGACAACGGACACCCCCATCTCGGTTCCGGCCGGATCAATGGTGTCCTGGACGATACTCGCGTTGATTCTGCTGCTCGCCGCCGGCTTTGTTCTGCGCCGGCGCGGTGAAAATTACTGATCAGCTTGGCGGGCACGGCCCGCGAAATTGATTCGCGGGCCGTGCCGAATGCCTTGATCCCACGATTGGGGATTCAGAAGGTAAAGAAGCGGGTATCACCCTCCATGAACGCGCCGACGTCGTCTGGCATGGTCACACCGACACCGTCGATCAAATCATCTTCGGTGAAGTCGGTGTTGGGTAAAAAGATGGCGCAGACATCGACCTGGGCACCTGCCTTGATCAGGCCCTTCATGATTTGTTGAGCATTGGCATCAGGGCCGGCCAGGGTCGGTCCTTCGAATGCCTTGGTGCCCAAGACACCGCCATCGCTACAAAGCAGGATACGGACCTCTGAACCTCGCTCCACCATCTGGCGGCTCAGGATCATGGCCATGGCCTGGGTTTGCGGGCGATCAGAAGTGACGGTGACCAGCACCTGGTCTGCACTTTCCTGGTCGCCATGAGAGGCGGCTGACAAGGCCATTGGCGCCATGGCAACTGCGAGAAAGAGGACGATCGGCAGATACTTGATATTTGGCATTGGAGGATCTCCAGTCAGTGACAAGAACACAAGGCCGTAACAACGGCAACTCCAATGTCACTATATCACATATTAGCGAGATCTGATGGAATAGGCCGGAGGCGGGTCAAGGCTGGAAATGGGTCAGGCGTGTGTCCCTATTCCGCCGCTTCCGGGCAGTGCTCGATCAGCTTTTCAGCGAAAGCAACCATGATGTCCTGCTCGCTGGCCGTCATCGCCTTCGGAGCATCGTCCGGAGCTTCCTCGGGCAGGCCATGAAGGCCGACGGCCACTTCTATGAGGGCATCACCACAGGTGATCATCAGCAACTCCTCGGGTGAATGGTGCAAGATCGCCAGATCGCCGGGGCCATCGATTTCTTGGTAATCGTAGGGCTCGCCGAACGGCCCCCTGGGCGCACGTGCAATGGCCCCGATGACATCGTCGCCGGGTTCCATCTCGAGGTCACGCATGACCTGTTCCTCGGATTCAATCTGCTCGCGAGAGCGCAGGTGATTCAGAGCCACGGCGAGCTGCGCGGTGGAAGTCAGGGTCACGCCATCCATCGACTCCTCGAATCGGCCCAAGGATATGATGAAGGAATAAGGCCCGCCAAAGTCCTGATCGGGATCGAACTGCGGCTCGAAAGTGGCATCGTCCGGGCCGAATCGTTCCGCCATGGCCTGCATCACCTCCTGGCTGACCAGCCGTGCGGAATTGTCGGCATGGGCCTCCAGGCAGGCGCAGTCGTCGGCCATGGCCTGGGGCGCCAGGCCGAAGGTCAGTCCGAAAGTGGCAATGGCGGCGATGGAAGAATTCCTTAATGAAAACATAACGATGGTTGGCTTTTCCGATTCTTGAGTGTACCCCCAGCTTACGCAAATCGAGTCCAGATTGTGACAATGCAGGGCCAGTTCGGACCGGTCAATCAGGCCGCGGCCCGCTTTTTCGGCGTCAGCCGATCAAGCAGCTCAGTGGCCATGGCCAGGCGTGCTTCCGGCGATTCGAACTCGCCCTTGACGCGCAGCTTATCGTTGGCCGGTAGCTCGAAGGTGTGGGCTTCCTTCTGGATCATCTTGAGTAACTCTTCGATGTTGATGTCCGGCTTCGTCACGAACTCCACCCGGCCGCCGGCCGGGCCGACTTCCAGGCGGCGCATGCCGAGCTTTCTGGCTTTCAGGCGAAGCTCGGCGGTGACAAACAGTTGCTTGACTTCCGGCGGCAGCAGGCCGAAACGGTCGATCATTTCGACCTGGAGCTTGTGCAGGGATTTGTCGTTCTCGGCCTGGCTGATGCGCTTGTAGAGCACCAGGCGCTGGTGGACGTCGGGCAGGTAGTCCGGCGGGATCATCGCGGTCGAATGCAGGTCGACCTCGCTGGTCAGGGACAGTGGTTCGTCCAGATCGGGCTCGATGCCGGCCTTGAGCGCCTCGACGGCGCGATTGAGCATGTCGGAATAGAGCGAAAAGCCGATCGCCTCGATCTGGCCGGATTGATCTTCGCCCAGCAGTTCACCGGCGCCGCGGATTTCCAGGTCATGGCTGGCCAGGGTGAAGCCCGCGCCCAGTTCCTCCATCGACTGGATGGCTTCCAGGCGCTTGATGGCGTCGCGGGTCATGGCCTTCTTGTGCGGGGTGATCAGGTAGGCATAGGCCAGGTGATGGGAACGACCGACCCGGCCCCTGAGCTGGTGAAGCTGGGCCAGGCCGAACTTGTCGGCGCGGTTGATGATGATGGTGTTGGCGGTCGGCACATCGATGCCGTTTTCGATGATGGTCGAGCAGACCAGCAGGTTGATGCGCCGGGCATAGAAATCGCGCATGGTGCGCTCCATCTCGCCGGGCGGCATCTGGCCGTGGGCCATGCCGATACGGGCACGCGGAAACATCTCTTCGAGTTCCGAGACCATGCGCGCCATGTTCCGAACTTCGTTGTGCAGGAAATACACCTGGCCGCCGCGTTGGAATTCGCGACTGACGGCGTCACGGATGGTGGCCGAGTCCCATTCACTGACAAAGGTCTTGACCGCCAGGCGCCGGGCCGGCGGGGTGGCGATGATGGACAGCTCGCGAAGGCCGGTCATGGCCATGTTGAGCGTGCGTGGAATGGGGGTGGCGGTCAGGGTCAGCAGATCGACCTCGGCGCGCAGTGCCTTCAATCGCTCCTTCTGGCGCACGCCGAAGCGCTGTTCCTCGTCGATGATGACCAGGCCGAGGTTGTTGAAGGCGATATCTTTTTGCAGCAGCTTGTGGGTGCCGATGACGATATCGACATTGCCGGTATTGAGACCTTCGACGGTCTTGGTGGTCTGCTTGCCTGTCCGTGAGAGCAGGGCGATATTGACCGGCCAGTCGGCAAAGCGATCGGTAAAGGTCCGGTAGTGCTGCTCGGCCAGCAAGGTGGTGGGCGCAAGCATCGCGACCTGGCCGCCCGATACGACCACGGAAAAGGCGGCGCGCAAGGCGACCTCGGTCTTGCCAAAGCCGACATCGCCGCACACCACCCGGTCCATGGGTTGGTCGGAAGCCAGGTCGGCCAGCACGGCGTCGATCGCGACCTGCTGATCATCGGTTTCCTCGTATTCGAATCCGGCGGCGAAGCGAGCGTACATGCCGCGCTCGAGTTCAAAGGCATGACCCTGGCGCGAGGCGCGCCGGGCCTGCAGGTTGAGCAGTTCGGCGGCCACGTCGCGGACTTTTTCGGCGGCCTTGCGACGGGTCTTTTTCCACTGCTCCGATCCGAGCTTGTGGAGACTGACCTGGTCCGGGTCGGCGCCGGTGTAGCGGCTGACCAGGTGCAGGTCGGTGACCGGCACGTACAGCTTGTCGCCGCCGTCGTATTCCAGGGTCAGGTATTCACCGGTCGAATCACCGACCTCGAGCACTTCCAGGCCCAGATATCGGCCGATGCCGTGTTCCATGTGAACCACCAGCGCCCCGGATTGCAGATCGGCCAAGCTCTTGACCAGGCTTTCCGGGTCCTGGCCGCTGCGCTTGTCGCGCCGGATGGTGCGGGTATGCCCGGGAAACAGCTCGGACTCACTCAGGATGGTCAGGCCGCGATCGGGCAGGCGGCAACCGCCGGAGACCGGCATGACCGCCAGGCATAGTTGCTCGGAGCCGCTCATGAACGCTGCCCAGGATTCGACCGGGGTTGGCTTGAGACCGGCCCCGCGCAGGCCGTCGCCAATCAATTCGCGTCGGCCGGGGGTATCGGCGGCCAGCAGGATGCGATCGGGATGTTCGCGCAAGGCCGCCACCGCCGCTTCTGCGCCATGGTCCAGGTCAATGGCTTCCGGGGGTTCGACCACGCTGCGTGCCGGGGCTCTGCGGGTAATCCGCACGGCGCAGTCCTCTTGCAGCGTGGCCAGCAATTCGCGGGCCGGGAAGAACAACTCGTCGGGTTCAAGCACCGGCCTTTCGCGATCGCCCTGGCGTTGTTCGAACCGAAAGCGAATCTGCCCGGACTGTTCCTCGGCGGCCTCGTCGATGCCGGGCAGCAGCACCAGCCGGTGGGTCGAGGGCAGGTAGTCGATCAGCGAGCAGGTTTTTTCAAAGAACAACGGCAGGTATTGCTCCAGCCCCTGGCCGTGGATACTCTCGCCGACTTCCTGGTAGGGCAGGGCGCCGCGCAGGTCGACATCGAATCTCGTGCGAAAACGGCGCCGGAAATCCTGGCGGGCCTGCTCGTCGAAGGGGTACTCGCGCGCCGGCAGCATGGCGATGCGTTCAATCTTTTCAACGGATCGCTGGCTTTCCGGGTCGAAGGTGCGGATCGACTCGATCTCATCGTCAAACAATTCGATGCGGTAGGGGTCGGGCCGACCCATGGGCCACAGGTCCAGCACCGCACCGCGAACGGCGAACTGCCCCGGCTGCCAGACCTGGTCGGAGACCGCATATCCGGCCTCGTGCAAGGTATTGCGGAATGCCATCGGCTCGATCGACTGACCCACCGAAAGATCCAGGCTCTGACCCTGTACCCAGGCGACCGGGGCCAGGCGTTGCATCAGGGCGTTGATCGGGGCAATGACGATGCCCGAACTCATGCCCGGCAGGCGCGCCAGCAAATTCAGGCGCCGCGAGACCAGGTCCGGGTGGGGTGAATACAGATCATAGGGCAGGGTTTCCCAGTCCGGGAACAACTCGGCGGGTGGTCCGTCGAGCTGGTTGAGATCATCACGCAGACGCCGGGCGCTGTAACCGTCGGCGGCGACCACCAGTAATGGCCCGCCTTTTCGGGCAGCCAGTGTCGACAGGGCCAGCGCCAGGGCAAACCCGTCCAGCAACGGCCAGTCGATACGCTCATGCTCGGTGCGGGGCGGGTTGAGGATGGAAAAGGACTGGGTCATCAAAGCTTGGAGCGCTTAAACCGGCTATTTTACCAAGGGTGATGCCGAGTCAGACGGCTCGAGTTCGGTTTCGAGGGGGTAAAAATGGTCTTGTCGGAATCGGTGGCTTTTGCTATTCTTGCCGGCTTGTCGCGATGGGCGATTAGCTCAGTTGGTTAGAGCGCTGTCTTGACATGGCAGAGGTCGCTGGTTCAAATCCAGCATCGCCCACCATCGAATTCGTTCCAGCCTTTCTTGTGCACGCCGCTTTCGGCGCCGTCCGTTGCTCGAAATCCTCATGTACCATTAAGGTACACGCGCGACGGCTTCGCTCAGGGGCTTCTTGCCCTTGCGGGCAAACCGCCCCATCGCTCTCGCCTGCGCTGCGGTTCCTGCGCTACGGGCGTCACCGAAATCGACGCACCCAAGAAACGCTGGAACGAATTCGATCCTCTGATTATTTCTCCGAATTTTCCGGTTTTTGCACGGAGCTTGCCCTGGATTTGATTCGGGGTTCGTCACCGAAATCAGCGCCCTCAGCGGCACTGGAACAGCCACAGGCCCTTAGCCGAGGTTGGGGTCGCCGAAATCGACGCACTCAGAAAGCGCTGGGACGCATTCGAGGGCTTGGCGGGAGACGGAAGACGGAGACCGTGGTCGGAGGCTGTCGTAATTTCCTTGCGCCTTGAACCTTGAGCCTTGAACCTTGAGCCTTTTCCGTAAACCGGTATCCAACCCCTGATCCCTGAATCCTGACCCCTGTCATTCCTCAATTCAACTACACTCCACTCGCCCAGTAGCGGTAAAATTGGCGGTTATGGTTCAGATTACACTTCCAGACGGGAATACCAAGTCCTTCGAGCAGCCGGTGACGGTGCACGAGGTGGCCGAATCCATCGGTCCGGGGTTGGCCAAGGCCGCACTTGCCGGCGAGGTCGACGGGCGGCTGGTGGATACCAGTTATCGCATCGAGCGCGATGCCGATCTGCGCATCATTACCGGGCGTGACGAGGAGGGCGTGGAAATCATTCGCCACTCCACCGCTCACCTGATGGCCCAGGCGGTCAAGCGGCTGTTTCCCGAAACCCAGGTCACCATCGGTCCGACCGTGGAGTACGGGTTTTACTATGACTTTGCCCGCGACGAGACCTTTGGCCCTGAAGACCTGGAAAAGATCGAGCAGGAGATGGCCCGCATCGTGGCCGAGGACATCGCCGTCGAGCGCGAAGTCATGGATCGTGACGAGGCGGTCGAGTTCTTTCGTGACCAGGGCGAGGAATACAAGGCGAAGATCATCGAGGACATTCCCGCCGGCGAAGAAATCTCGCTGTATCGGCAGGGCGATTTCATCGATCTTTGTCGGGGCCCGCATATTCCCTCGACCGGCAAGCTCGGCGCGTTCAAGCTGACCAAGCTGGCCGGTGCCTACTGGCGTGGTGATTCCGACAACGAGATGTTGCAGCGCATCTACGGCACCGCCTGGCCGGACAAGAAGCAGCTCAAGCAGCACCTGAAACGCCTGGAAGAGGCCGAAAAGCGCGATCATCGCAAGCTGGGATCACGCCTGGACCTGTTTCATACCCAGCCCGAGGCGCCGGGCATGGTGTTCTGGCACGACAAGGGCTGGCGCATCTACCTGGCCGTGCAGAACTATATTCGCAGTCGCCTGGAGGAGGCCGGTTACCAGGAGATTCACACGCCCTCGGTGGTTGATCGCAGCCTGTGGGAAAAGTCCGGCCACTGGGATAATTTCGGCGAGGACATGTTCATCACCTCGTCGGAAGACCGGGTTTACGCGATCAAGCCGATGAATTGTCCTTGCCATGTCCAGGTCTACAACCAGGGCCTGAAGAGCTATCGGGACTTGCCGTTGCGCATGGCCGAATTCGGGTCCTGTCATCGCAATGAGCCCTCGGGCGCCTTGCATGGTCTGATGCGGGTGCGCAATTTCGTCCAGGATGATGCCCACATCTTCTGCACCGAGGACCAGATCCGAGACGAGGTCATGGCCTTCAATGCGCTGGTCTTCGATGTCTACCGCGATTTCGGCTTTACCGACGTACTCGTCAAGCTCTCGACCCGGCCCGAGCAACGGGTCGGTTCCGACGAGGTCTGGGACAAGGCCGAAAAGGCCCTGGCCGACGCACTGGAATCGGCCGGTATCGAATACGAGTTGCAGCCCGGCGAGGGTGCCTTCTACGGCCCCAAGATTGAATTCTCACTGACCGACTGCATTGGTCGGGTTTGGCAGTGCGGCACCATGCAGGTTGATTTCTCCATGCCCGGACGCCTGGGTGCGACTTACGTGGACGAGAACGGCGAGCGCCAGGTGCCAGTGATGCTTCACCGGGCCATTCTGGGCTCCATCGAGCGTTTTATCGGCGTATTGCTGGAGCACTACGAGGGTAATCTGCCGTTGTGGCTGGCCCCGGTACAGGCAGTGGTACTCAACATCACCGACACCCAGGCCGATTATGCCGAGCAGGTGGCTGAAAAGCTGCAACAAATGGGCTTCAGAGCCGAATCGGACTTGAGAAACGAGAAGGTTGGCTATAAGATTCGCGCGCGCACCCTTGAGAAGGTGCCCTACCTGCTGATCGTGGGGGATCGCGAAGTCGAAAACGAGCAGGTTGCGGTTCGGCTGCGTGATGGCACTGATCTTGGTGCCATGCCGCTGGCCGACCTGGCCGAGCGCATGCGTGTTGAAGTGGCACAACGGCGCACAATCGGCGATAATTGACTGCTTGACCTGTTTTTTGAGTATTTTGAAGGAGTAGCACCCATCGCAAACGACAAGAAGACCCGACGCAATGAGGACATCACCGCCCCGAAAGTTCGTGTAGTGGGCTCGGGCGGTGACCAGATCGGTGTCATGGGAATCAGGGAGGCGCTGGCCCAGGCCGAGGAGGAAGGGCTGGACCTGGTGGAAATCGCGCCGCAGGCCGAACCGCCGGTGTGCCGCATCATGGACTGGGGCAAGTATCGCTTCGAGGCCTCGAAAAAGGCCCAGGCCGCACGCAAGAAGCAAAAGCAGATCCAGGTCAAGGAAGTCAAGTTCCGGCCCGGCACCGACGACCATGATTACGATGTCAAGTTGCGCAACGTCAAGCGCTTCATTGAAGACGGCAACAAGGTCAAGGTCACGTTGCGTTTTCGTGGTCGTGAAATGGCCCACCAAGAGCTGGGTCGCGAACTGCTCAAGCGTGTCGAAACCGACATGGGTGAAGAGATTGTGGTGGAGCAGTATCCCCGCATGGAAGGTCGGCAGATGGTCATGATGATCGCGCCGAAAAAAGCCTGATATCGAAATACTGCAAAGCGCTGGACTGCAGCCCATCAAAAGTTTTGTCACGGACGGCATCGTGGCGAACGCTGCAGAAAGGCATTTGAATAGTACGTTAACGCAAGGAGCAAGAAAATGCCGAAGATGAAATCCAACCGGGGCGCGGCCAAGCGCTTCCGGGCCACGGGTAGCGGGCGCATCAAGCGAAAGCGCGCCTTTCACAGCCATATCCTGACCAAGAAGGACACCAAGCGCAAACGTCGCTTGCGGTCAACCACCCTGGTAGCCAAGTCGGACGAGAAAGCCGTCCGCCGCATGCTGCCCAAGCTTTGATTGAGAATCTCAGGAGATTGAACAATGGCTAGAGTGAAAAGGGGCGTGGTTGCCCGTCGTCGTCACCGCAAGGTACTCAATCGCGCCAAGGGTTACTATGGTGCCCGGCGCAAGGTTTATCGCGTTGCCAAGCAGGCGGTCATCAAGGCCGGTCAGTACAGCTACCGTGATCGTCGCCAGAAAAAGCGTGATTTCCGCCGTCTGTGGATTGCCCGCATCAACGCCGCCGCGCGCGAGAACGGTATGTCCTACAGTCGCTTCATCAATGGCCTGAAGCGCGCCGAAGTCGAGATTGACCGCAAGGTCCTGGCCGACCTGGCCGTGCGTGACAAGGCTGCCTTCAAGGCGCTGGCCGAGAAAGCCCAGTCCAGCCTGGCCTGAAGCCGGACATGAGTTCCCCAACACCTGAGGGTCTCCTCGACGAGGCCCTGGGGCGGGTTGGCCAGGCCGCGGATGCCCGCTCGCTTGACGAGGTTCGGGTTCGTTACCTGGGCAAGAAGGGCAGTCTGACCGGCCTGCTCAAGCAGCTCGGCAGCCTGCCCCCCGAAAAGCGTCGTGAAGCCGGCCAGGCCGTCAATCGCTGCAAGCAGGCACTCGAGCAGGCCGTTGCCGAGCGTGAGCAGGTGCTCGAGCGTTCAGCCCTCGAAGCCCGGCTGGAAGATGAGCGCATCGATGTGACCCTGCCGGGTCGCATGCACGAGCCTGGCGGGCCGCATCCGGTCAGCCGCGCCCTGGAGCGGATCCTGGCGATCTTCAATCAGCTTGGGTTTGCCGTGGCCACCGGCCCGGAAGTCGAGGATGACTACCATAACTTCGGGGCGCTGAATTTCCCCGAACATCATCCGGCCCGGGCGATGCACGATACCTTTTACCTGCCCAACGGGGACCTGCTGCGTACCCATACCTCGCCGGTACAGATCCGCGTGATGAAGGAGACCCCGCCGCCGGTGCGCATCGTGGCGCCGGGTCGGGTGTTTCGCAGTGACTCCGATCAGACCCATACCCCGCAGTTTCACCAGGTCGAGGGGCTGCTGGTCGATCGCGATGTGACCTTTGCCGACCTGAAGGGTTTGCTTGCCGACTTCGTCAATGCATTTTTCGAGGATGACCTCGAAATGCGCCTGAGGCCCTCGTATTTCCCGTTCACCGAGCCTTCGGCCGAGGTCGACGTGCGCTGGCGTGACCCTGACGGCACACCGGGACACTGGCTGGAAGTGCTCGGCTGCGGCATGGTCCACCCCAACGTGCTGGTCAATTGCGGTATCGATCCGCAGGAATACACCGGTTACGCTTTCGGTCTCGGGGTGGAACGTTTTGCCATGCTTCGCTATAAAGTCAATGACTTGCGACTGTTTTTTGAAAATGACCTGAACTTTCTGCGCCAGTTCAGGTAAGTCTTTTTTGCTGGGAGAGCATCTTGAAGATCAGCTACCGCTGGCTCACTGAATGGGCGGATACCGATCTGAACGCCGAGCAGGCGGCCGAACGATTCACCCTGGCCGGACTGGAAGTCGATGACCTGGCCTCGGTGGCGCCGCCACTGGATGGTGTGGTGGTCGGCGAGATCCTCGCGGTCGAACCGCATCCCGATGCCGATCGCTTGCGTGTGTGCCGGGTGACCGGCGACAGCGAGGAGCGCACCATTGTCTGCGGTGCGCCCAATGCCCGGACCGGGCTGAAAGCGCCGCTGGCGACCCTGGGCACGACCTTGCCGGGTGGCTTGAAGATCAAGCCGGCCAAGCTGCGCGGCGTGCGTTCGGAAGGCATGTTGTGCTCGGAACCCGAACTGGGCCTGGGCGAGGATGCCGCCGGGTTGATGGAATTGCCCGAGGATGCGCCGACCGGCAAGCCATTGGCCGGCTATCTGGGCCTTGATGACCATGTGCTGGAAATCGACTTGACGCCCAACCGGGCCGATTGCCTGTCGGTGCGCGGACTGGCGCGTGAGCTGGCCGCCCTGACCGGCGCATCGCTGTCGGCCCCGGAGATGCCGCCAGTCGAGGCAGTGATTGATGATGGCCTGGATATTGAATTGCAGTCGCCCGAGGACTGCCCGCGATATATCGGCCGGATCATCCGCGATGTGGATGTCCATGCCGAAACCCCGCTGTGGATGGTCGAGGCGCTGCGCCGCAGCGGCCTGCGCAGCCTGGGCCCGATTGTCGATGTCACCAACTATGTGTTGCTGGAGCTGGGCCAGCCCATGCATGCCTTTGACCTGGCGCGCATCAACGGCGGTATCCGCGTCCGCCGACCGGAAAAGAACGAATGCATGACGCTGCTGGACGGTCGCGAGGTCGAGCTTGACCAGGACATGGTGTTGATTGCTGATCACCAGGGACCGCTGGCCCTGGGCGGCATCATGGGCGGGGAGGGCTCGGCCGTGGGCGATTCGACCCGCGACATCCTGCTCGAATCAGCCTGGTTCAATCCGGCCTCGATTATCGGACGCTCGCGTCGGTTGGGGCTGGCGACTGAATCGGCGCACCGTTTCGAGCGCGGGGTGGATCCGCAACTGCAGCGTCTGGCCGCGGAGCGTGCGACAGCATTGATCATCGAGATTGCCGGTGGCAGGCCGGGGCCGTTACTGGAGGCGAGTGATGAGGAATTTATCCCGGTCAACCCCGAGGTTGAGCTACGCGTGGACCGACTCAATCGCGTTCTTGGTTCGGATCTGGA
Organism: Wenzhouxiangella sp.; assembly: GCA_007134485.1. Lineage (GTDB taxonomy): Bacteria > Pseudomonadota > Gammaproteobacteria > Xanthomonadales > Wenzhouxiangellaceae > Wenzhouxiangella. Next base: position 41,888 of record SLKT01000113.1, read on the forward strand.
TTCGGACACCGTGCACGAAATTCTCGAACGCCTGGGCATGCAGGTAGATGCTGGCCGAGCCGGGGTGTTCGGGATCATTGCGCCCAGCGCGCGGCGCGATATCGAGATCGAGGAAGACCTGATCGAGGAGGTTGCGCGGGTTTATGGTTACGATCGGCTGCCGTCGCGGCGACCGGGCGGTGGTCTGACCATTCGTATTCCCGGCGAGGGCGAGTTGTCTGAAACCTCCCTGCGTCACCAGCTGTGCGCGCGTGGCTTCCAGGAGATCATGACCTGGAGTTTTGTCAGCGAAAAGGAGCTTGAGCGCCTGGACCTGCTTGAGCATGCCCAGCCACTGGCCAATCCGCTCAGCCGTGACCTTGCGATTCTGCGCACCAGCATGTTGCCGGGGCTGCTGCAGACCGCCGGCGCCAATATGCGCCGCCAGCACGACAGTTTTCGGCTGTTCGAGCTGGGCGAGTGTTTTTCTCAAGGCGAATCAGGACTGGTCGAGACCAGCCGCCTGGGCCTTCTGATGACCGGCGCCAGTCGCGCGGAGCATTTCAGCGCCAAGCCGCGTGTGGTTGATTTTTTCGACCTCAAGGGTGAGATCGAGCACTTGTTGTCTCTCAATCAGGTACCGGGCGAGATTCGCTTCGAGCCGACCACCCGGCCGTGGTTGCACCCGGGGCAGGCAGCCGAGCTGACCATCGATGGTGTGTCTGCCGGTTGGCTGGGCCAGTTGCACCCGGCCTTGGTCACCGAACTGGATTGGCCACGAAGCGCGTTCGTGGCCGAATTGGCGACCGATCAGATGCGCCGCAAGCAGTTACCGGAATTCTCTTCGCTGTGGCGTTTTCCCTCGGTTCGCCGAGATCTGTCACTGGTGGTCGAGGAGCAGATTCCGTCTGCCGCGCTGATCGACGAGATCCGCAAGGTGGGCGGGGCGAGCGTCAGAAATTGTATTATTTTTGACCAATATCAGGGTCCTGGTGTCGAAAAAGGCTTCAAAAGTTTATCTATTGGCTTGATTATTCGTGAAGTTTCCCGCACTCTTAAGGATCAGGAAGTTGAGGCCTTGACTGCCAAAGTGGTGGACGGGCTGGAGCAGCGTTTCAACGCAAGACTAAGAGGATAAGGGGATGTCACTGACAAAAGCGGACCTGGCAGACACCCTGTTTGAAGAAGTCGGCCTGAACAAGCGCGAAGCCAAGGAGTTTGTCGACGCCTGGTTCGAAACCATCCGTCAGGCACTGGAGGACGGCGATCACGTCAAACTTTCAGGGTTCGGCAATTTTCAGCTGCGTGACAAGAATCAGCGACCCGGGCGCAACCCCAAGACCGGCGAGGAAATTCCCATCTCCGCTCGTCGCGTGGTGACCTTCAAGCCCGGTCAGAAGCTCAGAGCGAGGGTAGAAGCTTATGCTGGATCCGGGGAGTAACCAGGAACTGCCACCCATCCCGGCCAAACGCTACTTCACCATTGGTGAAGTCAGCGAGTTATGCTCTGTCAAACCACATGTCCTGCGTTACTGGGAGCAGGAATTCCCGCAGCTCAAGCCGGTCAAGCGGCGCGGCAACCGTCGCTATTACCAACGTCATGATGTCCTGATGATCCGCCAGATCCGCAGCCTTCTGCATGAACAGGGCTTTACCATCCTCGGCGCGCGCCAGCGCCTGGAAGGCGACAAGGCCCAGGATGATGTCTCCCGCAGCCAGCAACTGGTCCGTCAGATCCGCACCGAACTCGAAGACGTCCTGCAAGTTTTGAGGCGATAGCCTGAAAACCTTTTGAGGCAAAGCCTTCAGGTCCGAAATCTGGTTCGCTATCGCGGAAAAAACAATATTGGTCTAACCGCCAAGAGCGCAAAGAACTCAAAGTAAAAATGTCTTCTTTTTCTACCTTCGCGTTCTTTGCGTCTTCGCGGTTCAGGTTTTTTGGTTTTCAGGGATAGATAGGCCATTTACCACAAGATCCGGCTTTCGCGGTAAAATAACGGTTTACCCCAATATCAAGTTTTTTCGGTCGGAGCGTAGCGCAGCCTGGTAGCGCACCACAATGGGGTTGTGGGGGTCGGAGGTTCGAATCCTCTCGCTCCGACCA
>SLKT01000049.1 GCA_007134485.1 Wenzhouxiangella sp.
GTTTGTTGGTTGGTTCGTTTAATTGGTTTGATTGGCTTTACCTGACCCCTTGACCCATTAACAACGTTAAATCCACCCCAACCAACCCGTTCGTATTTCCAACCTCAAATCAACCACCTAACCCGTGTCGACATCAGACACCTCGACCGTCGGGGATGTCACCCCGACCTACAAAACCCCGCGACCCCAATGTAGGTCGGCCTGACACGGCCGACGGACAACGCCCAACCCACCCCCACCGAACCGTTCATGCTCCCCACCCAAAGCAACCATCCACCCGAATCGACATCCGATAGCTCTGACCCCTGCCCCCTGAATCCTTTCACCTTTCACCCGTCTTCTTCTTGAACCTTGCGCCTTGATCCTGCTTTCCGGAAACCGGAAACCGGAAACCGCACCCCGTTCGCCCCCTTTTACCTTTCACCCCCAACCGGGTAAACTACCGCTCAGGCAAACCATCTCAAACCACGAATCGTTGAACGAAAATTCCTTCTCCGATCCCCGGGATCTCCGGGATCTGGCCCGATCCGCCCTCGAGGACGCCAAGGCTGAAGACATCCAGGTCATCGACTTGCGCGACCGCAGCAGTTTCGCCGACTTCATGCTCATTGCCAGTGGACGCTCCACGCGCCAGGTCAAGGCTGCGGCTGACCGTCTGGTCCAGCGCGCCAAGGCCGGTGGACTCACGCCATTGGGCGTGGAGGGCGACCGCGAAGCCGAGTGGGTGCTGGTCGATCTTGCCGACGTGATCGTTCACGTCATGTTGCCGCAGACACGAGCGTTTTATAACCTCGAAAAACTCTGGTCGGCGCCGCCGGCAAGTCGTTCGGCTCAAGCCTGATCGGCCATGGATCTGGTCGTGGCCGGCGTCGGGACCCGCATGCCGGCCTGGGTCAGTGACGGCTGGAAAGAATATGTCCGCCGCCTGCCGCCCCACCTGAAACTGCGCCTTGAAGAAGTGCCGGTGGCCGGCAAGGCCGGCGCCAATCGTGAATCGGCCATCGAGGCCGAAAAGCTGCTTGCGCGTATTCCCGCCAACGCTTGCCGCATCGCCCTGCATGGTGCGGCCAGACCCTGGTCGACCGAGAAACTTGCAAAAAAACTGGCCGACTGGCAACTCGACGGTGACCCGGTCTGGTTCCTGATCGGCGGCGCCAACGGTCTGGATCCATCAGTCCTTGAAACCTGCCAGGCGCGCTGGTCATTCGGTCCGGCGGTCTTCCCGCACATGCTCATCCGGGTGATGGTCGCCGAGCAGCTCTACCGCGCCTGGACCATCCTGGAAAACCACCCCTACCACCGCGGTTAGGGCAGTAAGCGAATGCTGAACCTGTCGACCCCCACTGTCATCGTCGCCGGTCTGGCCTGGCTGGGACTGCTGTTTGCCGTGGCGGTGGCCGGCGAGCGCTCGAGAACACGCTGGCAAAGCCTGTGGCCGGTGGTCTATTCCCTGTCACTGGCCGTCTACTGCACCGCCTGGACGTTCTATGGCACCACCACCCAGGCGGCACGCTCGGGCTGGCCGATTCCGCCGACTTTCATCGGTACCATCGTGCTGTTCGTGTTCTGCTACCCGTTCCTGGTCCGACTGGTCGAGCTGAGCAAGGCCCACAACTCCACCAGCATTGCCGATTTCATTGCCAGTCGCTTCGGCAAGTCCTCGCTGCTGGCAGCCACCGTGACCGGGGTAGCGGTGCTGGGCATCGTGCCCTACATTTCACTGCAGCTCAAAGCCGTGGCCATGAGTTTCGGCGCGCTCACCCTTGGCCGCTTCGAGGAGGCCGAGTTGGCCGCCTGGCAGGATCTGGCCTTTTATGTCGCCGTGTTCATGGCCATTTTCGCCATGCTGTTCGGCACCCGGCGCGCCTCGGCCACCGAGCATAACCGCGGCCTGGTGCTGGCCATGGGGTTCGAGTCGCTGTTGAAACTGATCGCCATGCTGGCCCTTGGCGCTTTCGTGGTGTTCGCCCTGTATTCCGGCCCGGCCGAAATGGTTCGAGAAACCACGGTGCCGGCATTCACCAACACCGATACCTTCGTGACCCTGGCCCTGCTCGGCGCGCTGGCCATGTTCACCCTGCCGCACCAGTTCCACATCGGCGTGGTCGAGTGCCGGGATCGCGCGCATCTCAAGGCCGCGCGCTGGCTGTTTCCGCTGTTTCTGATCCTGATCAGCCTGCCCGTTCTGCCGCTGGCCTGGGCCGGCAATGCCTTGCTGGCCGCACAGGGCGTACCCTCGGATCTCTATGTGCTGATGCTGCCCTTGTCGGATGATCAGCGCGGCCTGGCCCTGTTCGCCTTCCTGGGTGGATTGAGCGCGGCCACCGGCATGGTCATCCTGGCCAGCCTGACCCTGTCGATCATGATCGGCAACCACTGGCTGACCCCGGCGCTGCTCAATCGCGGCTGGCTCGGTGGCGGCGAGCGCGGCATTCCGGTTCGCCAGCAACGCCGCTTCGGCATCGCCCTGGTGTTGCTGCTGGCCTATGTCTACAGTCGCGGCGCCGGCACCGCCGAGGCATTGGCCGATATCGGCGCCCTGTCGTTTTCCGGACTGGCCCAGTTGGGCCCGGCAGTCATTCTGGCCGTCTATCGTCCGGGATTGCCGGCGCGCGCCATTCTGGCCGGCATATTCAGCGGCGTGGCTGTCTGGGCCTACGTGCTATTCGTGCCCCTGATGGTGGCCGGTGGCGCCACGGCCCCGGGCTGGATCTCGGATGGCCCCCTGGGATTGGCGCTGCTGTCGCCCGAGCAGTTGATGGGCATGGGCGGTCTTGATGCGCTCAGCCGGGCGGTGGCCGGTTCATTGCTGGTCAACCTGGCCGTGACCTTTCTGGTCGTTCGTCAATGGCCCGGCACGCAAAGCGCTCCGCGTCAGTCCGGGCTACTTGATCAGCCCGTGCTCGAGGATCTGGCGCGGCGTTTTCTCCCCGACGAACGGGTCGAGCGCTTGTTTTCCGGCCCAACGGATCCGGCCCAGCTTGAATCCGGGCTGGAGCACGAACTGGCCGCGGTGGTCGGCTCCGCTTCCGCCCGCCTGTTGCTTGATGCCGCCCGCAAACGCACCCCGGCGCCGCTGGATACGGTTGCCGACCTGGTCGGTCAGGCCGCTGCCCAGGCGCGCTTTTCCCAGGAAGTGCTGTCCGGTGCGCTGGAAAACATGAGTCAGGGCGTGTGCGTGGTCGATGAGGACATGCGCCTGGTGGCCTGGAACTCGGCCTACCTGGAGCTGTTCGAGTATCCGCCGGACCTGATCCGAGTGGGCCGCCCGGTCGCCGAGCTGTTGCGCTTCAATGCCCAAAAGGGCCTGATGGGTGAAGGCGATATCGACGCCAAGATCGAGCGCCGGCTGGCCCACAAGCGTGCCGGAACCCCGCACCTGGTGGAACGGCCCTGGCCGGACGGGCGCATCATCGAAATTCGCGGCAATCCCATGCCCGGCGGCGGGTTCGTGGCCACGTTCACCGATGTCACGGCCTCGCGCAAGACCGCCGAGGAGCTCAAGATCATCAACGAAACCCTGGAACAGCGAGTGGTCGAGCGCACCGCCGAACTGGAGCGCGCGAAACTGCATGCCGAACATGCCTCGGAGGCCAAGACGCGGTTTCTGGCCGCTGTCAGCCACGACCTGGTCCAGCCGTTGAACGCGGCCCAGCTCATGACGCACTCGCTGTCCGGGCGTCTCGATGGTCGCCCCGAAAGCGGTCAACTCAAACAGATTTCCGGTGCCTTGTCAGCCACCGAGAACCTGCTCGAAGGGCTGCTGGACATTTCGCGACTGGACGCCGGTGGCCTCGAGACCCGCAAAACCCGTTTCCCGCTCAACGAGCTGTTCGAGCAACTCAGTGGAGAATTTCGCCTGCTGGCGCGTGAAAAAGGACTCGAACTTGATTGCGTGGCAACGTCCTTGTGGGTTGAAAGTGATCCGCAGATGCTCAGACGTATCCTGCAGAACTTTCTGTCCAACGCGGTGCGCTATACCGAGCGCGGGCGGATCCTGATCGGCGCCCGCCGGCGTGGTGGCCGGGTCCTGGCCGGCGTATGGGACACCGGTCCCGGCATTCCCGCTGAATCGCGCCAGATCGTATTCGAGGAATTCCGACGCCTGGACAAGGACCGTCATGCGCCCGGTCTGGGCCTGGGGTTGGCGATTGCCGATCGCATGGCCCGCCTGCTTGATCATCCGCTGACCCTGGACAGCCGGCTCGGCCATGGCGCCTTTTTCGGCGTCAGCGTGCCGCGCGCGCTACCGGGTGAACCGCGCAGCCGCAAAGTCGTGCGCGGCAAACAGCGCAGGGCAGGGCATGTCCTGATCGTCGACAACGACCCATCCATGCTCGAATCCCTGAATGCCCTTTTTGCCGGCTGGGGCTTTTCGGTGTCACAAGCCGCCACATTTCACCAGGCCACCGCCGCCATCGAAGACCGCCAACCGACCCTGTTGGTCCTCGACTACCACCTCGACCAGTCCCATACCGGCCTGGAGTTATTCCAGGTCTACCGACAAAACGGCCACCACCACCCCACCATCCTCATCAGCGCAGACCACGCCGCCGAAGTCCGCCAGGCCGCCCGAGAAGCCGGCTGCGAATTCCTCCACAAACCCATCCGCCCCCTGGCCCTGAGATCCCTGGTCAACCGCCTGCTCCCCTAACCCTTGAGGGGTCAGGGGTCGGAGGTCAGAGGTCAGAGGTCAGAGGTCGGAGGTCAGAGGTCGGAGGTCGGAGGTCGGAGGTCGGAGGTCGGAGGTCGGAGGTCGGAGGTCGGAGGTCGGAGGTCGGAGGTCGGAGGTCGGAGGTCGGAGGTCGGAGGTCGGAGGTCGGAGGTCGGA
>SLKT01000148.1 GCA_007134485.1 Wenzhouxiangella sp.
GAAAACCAGGTCGGGTCGAACACTTCCAGGTTATAGGTGTAGATGGTCGCTTCGAAGCCCAGGGCGATGGCGTGATTGGCCAGGAACACGTCCAGTGTTCCGCCGTGATCCAGGCGATGGATTTCATCGATGATCTGCTCGAGTGACAGGTCCAGTCCGAAATGCCGATAGACCGCATGCAGACAAGTCGGCCCGCAGGTGGTGAAATCCGGCTGAGCCTCGATTGGCAAAGCCTTCAATGGCGCGATAGCAGTCACGGTCGAAAGCTCGGCTTGAGACAAATATTGGAACATCAGATCTGCCTGCGGTTCCAGAACATTCGTGAAAACCATGAAACAATGCCGACCGGACTGGATGGCAGCTCGGGGAATCCATCGAGTAGAATTGCCGATTACCTTTTCCAATCCTGATTCATGACCCCGGAACACAAGGAACTGTTTGCCGACGAGCCCGTCGAGCATGTCACCATCGGCAGCGTCGACTATGCGCTGCTGGGTACCGCCCATGTCTCTCGCACCAGCGCCGAAGCGGTGCGCAGATTGCTCGAAAGCGGTCATTACGATGCCGTAGCCATCGAACTGTGCCAGTCCCGCTACCAGGCCCTGACCGACCGCGAGAGCTGGCGCAAGCTCAACCTGTTTGCCATTCTGCGCGAAGGCAAGGCCGGCATGATGATGGCCTCGCTGGCGTTGTCGGCCTATCAGCGCCGGATCGCCGAACAATTCGGCATCGAGCCGGGTGCCGAAATGAAGGTGGCCATCGAGGCCGCCGATCAGGCCGGCCTGCCGCTGCAACTGGTCGATCGCGAGATCGGCATCACCTTGCGTCGAGCGAGCCGACGGTTATCGCTGTGGAAGCGCTGGGTGATGATCAACGGGCTGATCCTGTCACTGTTCTCACGAGAGGAAATCTCGGAGGAGGATATCGAACGGCTCAAGGAAGGTGATCTGCTCACCGAGACCTTCAGCGAATTTTCCGAAACCTCTCCCGAACTGTACGAGGCACTGATCGCCGAGCGCGACCGCTTCATGGCCGCGCGCCTGCGTGAAGAAAATGCCGCTCATCCCGGGCGCAAGGTGCTGGCGGTTCTGGGCGCCGGGCACCTGGCCGGCACCGCCGAGGCCCTGAAATCCGACGACCATCCTGAAGCCACGGTCGCCGAACTCAACGAGATGCCACCGGCCTCCAGGGTATTCAAGGCCATTCCCTGGATCATCCTGGTGGCCGTGCTGTCGGGTTTTGCCATCGGTTTCCACCGCTCGCCGGAACTGGGCTGGACCTTGGTCGCAACCTGGGTATTGATCAATGGCACGTTGTCGGCACTGGGCGCCCTGCTCGCCCGAGCCCATCCGCTGACCGTGGCCACCGCCCTGTTTGCCGCCCCGTTGACTTCACTCAATCCGACCATCGGCGCCGGCATGGTCACCGGTGCAGTCGAGGCCTGGCTGAAAAAGCCAAGGGTTGCGGATTTCGAATCCCTGCGTGACGATGTCACCCGGCTGTCCGGCTGGTACCGCAACCGTGTCTCGCATGTTTTCGTGGTGTTTTTCCTGTCCAACCTTGGATCGGCCGCCGGCACCTGGATTGCCGGCTTTCGCATGGTTCAGCAACTGCTTCATTAGACCAGTGCCGTGAGCTTGAGTCCACTTGGATTCATGAATCCGGCTTGACCTGAAAGGAACCCATCACCTAAGCTGGAGTTGAATGGCAGTTCAGGTATCTGGGAGGGTCCCTGCCGTTTCCACATGATGAGATGATGCTCGGGGGCAAACGGATTCAGCGCTGATGTGTGTTCCGCGCCTGTCCTCATTGCCGGTTCTTGATGATTCGGCGAGTCAGCATCTTGACGAGATGGGAGGTCAAGAGCGTGGCGATGGAATCGCGCTTTCACATCGCAATTGTCGGATCGGGTCCGGGTGGTTTGAGCGCGGCCGGGCGCGCTGCCGAACATGACCTGGGCCGCCAGGACACCAGCCACCAGCCCACCCATATTCTCCTCGAGTCATTCAAGGCGCCCGCCAAGACGATTCAGCGCTATCAGAAGGGCAAGCATGTCATGGCCGAGCCCCATTTTCTGGATCTGCGCAGCCCCATCAAGTTTCGAGCCGGAACGCGCGAGGCCATTCTCGAATGGTGGCGACAGGGCATTGATGAGAAGGGAATCAATATCCGTTATGAATCCGAGGTCACGGCAATCTCGGGAAAACAGGGTGACTTTCTCATCACGCTGAATGACGGCGATACGATTCGGGCCGAAAATGTTGTCCTCGCGATCGGCACCCAGGGCAATCCTCGCAAGCTTGGCGTCCCCGGGGAAGATGAGCGGTTGGTGCAGTATCAGCTTGATGATCCATACGCTTATCAGGATGAAACCATCGTGGTCGTTGGCGCCGGTGATGCAGCCATCGAGAATGCACTCGGACTTGCCGAACAGAATCGGGTCTACATCGTCAATCGTCGTGATGAATTTGCCCGTGCCAAGGAAGGCAACCTGAATGCCGTCCTGAAAGCCATCAATGATCAGAGCGTGGACTTCTCCTGCTTCTATGAAAGCCATGTAAGCGCGGTCCGCCCACCCACTGATGAAGGAGAATCGGGAGCCATCGTTCTGGATACCCCCGAGGGCGAGCGCACCATTGAATGTCATCGAATCGTTGCCCGGCTGGGCTCGGTCCCACCGCGCAAGTTTGTCGAAAGCTGCGGTGTCGAGTTTCCGGACGACCGGCCAACCTCGCTTCCCGAACTGAGCAACCAATACGAAAGCAATGTGCCCGGCCTGTACATCATCGGAGCACTGGGAGGCTATCCACTGATCAAGCAGGCCATGAATCAGGGTCATGATGTCATTGAGTACATTCATGGCAATGACGTCAAGCCGGTCGATCATGAACTGCTGATGCTGCAGTTCTCGGGGCTTCCGTACATGGCCGACCCGGAGGAAATTCTTGCACTGTATCAGCAGCGACTGCCGATGTTCCGGCGAATGAACGCCCTCCAGTTTCGTGAGTTCATCCTCGAAAGCCGCGTCATTGCCAGTGTCAGCGACGATCAGTCACGTGAAGAAGTGGAAGCCAGAAGCCGGGCGGCGGAAGAAAAGCATCAACAAACCTTGCTGGAGCGACACAAGGACCGGCTTGCCGAACTCGAGGCATCGAATGAGCCCATCACCGAAGCCGACAGAACGCCTCCGAAACCGCGGCCGGCGACCCGCATCATGCAGGAAGGCGAAAGCATTTTCCAAGATGGTGAGTACACCAATACCTTTTACACCATCGCCGAGGGCGAGGCTCACATCCAGTATGAGCCTGACGGCCCGGTCTACACCCTCAAGCCGGGCCAGTTTTTTGGCGAAATGAGTCTGATCTCGGGCCGGCCTCGCAGCGGTAACGCAACCATCGGGCCTGAAACGATCCTGCTGGAGACGCCTCGCCGCATGATGGTCAAGGTTCTCAATTCCAACGAGGAAGTCAAGGACGGAATTGACTGGATGTTCATCGTTCGGGTGCTGCAAAAGCATTTCGCCCCCGACCTTCCGATAGAAGAGCTGCGCAAGATTGCCCGCAAGGTGGAACTCCAGCAGTACGCCTCGGGAGACAGCATCTACGACGAAGGCGATTCCGGTGACTGTTTGCACCTGATTCGAAGCGGAACCGTAACCCTCTCTCGTAAAGTGGGCGATGCACAGATCGCTATTGATCATCTCCAAAGCGGCAGGATGTTCGGTCAGTTGGCCCTGATGGGCGACCCCGTCCGCAGGGAAACCGCAACTGCAGCGGTCAAGACCGAAACCATCATGCTGCGCAGTCGGGAGTTTCTGGCGCTGTTGAAAAAGGATCCGCAGCGCATTGATGACATCCAGGCCGAAACCCGTAATCAGCTCAAGCTGGAGACCATGCTGGCCTCCATGCCCGAGGGCGGAAACGTCATCTCGTTCCTGATGGATGAGGGGCTGGGAGAGGCCACCAACGCCATGATCATCGATGAGGATCTGTGTGTCGGTTGTGACAATTGCGAAAAGGCTTGTGCCGATACCCATGGCGGCATCAGCCGCCTGGATCGAAAGGCTGGTGCATCCCACGCATCAGTCCAGGTGCCGATCTCGTGTCGCCACTGTGAGCATCCTCACTGCATGAAGGATTGCCCGGTTGATGCCATCCACCGCGCACCCAGTGGCGAAGTATTCATCGACGATTCCTGCATCGGCTGTGGAAATTGCGAAACAAACTGCCCTTATGACGCGATACACATGGCGCCGGAGCTGAAAAGGAAAGGTGGAATCCTGTCCTGGATTTTGTTCGGGTTCGGATCGGAACCCGGAGCCGATTCGGAGAAGTCGGCAACTGCAGCCGATACGCAACAATCCAGTCACAAGGCGGTGAAATGTGATGGTTGCATGGATCTCAAAGGCGGGCCTGCCTGCGTGCGTGCCTGTCCGACCGGCGCCGCGATTCGCATCGGCCCCGATCGCTTCCCCGAACTGATTACCAGACGCTGAGCACATGCACCAGAATATCCTTCAATACCGTGGCAGACGTTACTTGTGGGTCGTACTGGCACTCCTGATACTCAGCCTGATCATCTACCTGAGTCAGCCGTCCGACTTGCCTCCGAACGGCGGTAGCTGGCAAGGCTATACACTGGGGGGAATAGCCGCAGCATTGATTGTATGGCTGGCGCTGCTGGGTTACAGAAAGAGAAGCTTCCGTTCCAGGCTCGGAACCTTGCAAGGCTGGACATCCGCACATGTTTACCTGGGAAGCGGACTACTGATCATCGCCTCCCTGCATTGTGCCTTCCAGTTCGGATTCAACATTCATACCCTGCTGTATGTGCTGATGACTGCAGTCATCCTCAGCGGATTCCTGGGTCTGTTTTTCTATCTCAGTTATCCGCGACGTCTTGCGCGCGTGCGCTCGGGCCGGCGTCGGACGGACTGGCTGACCGAGCTCAACGAAATCGATGATCGCATCCACAAGCTCGCTCAGCGTTGCAACGCCAGGACACGAAAGATCGTCGAGAGTGCACTGGACCGCACCCACCTCGGTGGCGGAGCCATCGCTCAACTGCGCGGTGTCGATCGGTCACTGGTATTGCGTCCGGACCGGGAAACGAGTGAATCGAAGTTGATCGGCAATCCCGAACAGGAAACCGTGATCGAGCACCTGGCCTCGGCAGTTCCGAAGGCGACGAAAAGTGACGAGGCCCAGGTGCTGCAGGAGTTGCTCAATGTGTTTGGACGGCGACGAACGGTCCTCAGCCGTCTTCGACAGGATATTCGATTGCAGGCCTGGATGAAGGCCTGGCTGTATGCCCATGTTCCGCTCACGGTCGCCATGCTTTCTGCCCTTGTCGTGCATGTGATTTCGGTATTCCTTTACTGGTAATCATTGCATGCAGACACTGATTCGCTTCATACACAAGGACCGCAAGGGACGCGAAGAGCTTTACGAGGAAGCTCTCGAAGATTCAGTCATCAGTGTAGGCCATGGTAGCGATCAGGATATTCAGCTTCGTGACCCGGCCATCGCTCGTCGCCACCTCGAACTCAAACCCCTATCCGGTGGTCGATTCCGCTTCAAGGCGATTGGCGGAACAAGAGTCATCGTCAACGGATCGACCCGAAGCCGGGGCGTATTGAAGCAGGAAGACCAACTTGAGCTGGGTGAGCAAAGCATCACGGTATCAGAACCCAAGAGCGGCTTCGACGCCGTGCTCGAGGTTGTTTCAGTCGAGCAGAAACATGCAGTCGGACCGGTCACCAACCATCGCATTGATCTGGACCAGACGGGTCTGGGAATGCGTGGTCCGGCATGGTTGCTGTTTTTCGCCATCCTGATTCTGTTTCTGGGGCTGCCATTGGCCGGATACTTTTCACCGGATCTGCAGGATAACCTGAGAGACAATCCCGCACTGCCATCCGATCATGTCTGGTCACCCGGCCCACTGGCCAATGTCCATCACACTCCGGACATCGGCAAGAACTGCAATGCCTGTCATCTGGAGTTGTTCGAACGAACTCCTGATCGTGGTTGTCTCGATTGCCATGCCGGAGTCACTGACCACGTGGACCAGCAAAGCGTGTCGGTCCCGAAATTGGATGAAACGCGATGCGCGAGCTGTCACAGAGAACACAAGAAACCGGCCACGCTGGTGCGCAACGACTCAAGGCTTTGTGTCGACTGTCACCGCGACCCGGAGCGTTACGCCGAAAAGCACTCCGAAAATGGATTGCCGTCCCCGGTCAAGGGCTTTTCGGATGCAACGCACCCGGAGTTCCGGCTTGCGCTGCTGCAACAGGGCAGTAACAACGGCGAGTGGAGCATCGAGAGAAAAATCCATCCGGGCGAGGCAGCGATCGAGCAATCCAACCTGCGCTTTCCCCATGATCTGCACATGAACCCGGACAGGGTGACATCACTTGTCACCGGTCAAGCCCTGGAATGCTCAAGCTGCCATGTACTCAAGGATGATGGTGAACATTTCAAACCGATCACCATGGAGGATTCCTGCCAGGACTGTCATTCCCTGACATTCGACGAGCAGTTTCCACGCAAGAAATTACCCCATGGAGACGTCGAGGCCGCGCTTGTCGCCCTGAAAGAACACTATATTCGCAGGAATGCCGACCCTGATCTGCGTGGCGATGGTATCGAGCGCGGACGGCGCAGGCCCGGACGAGTCGCCACCGTCGACCAATGCGAGGGAACGGCACTTGAATGTGGTCGCGAACAGGCGCTCCAAGAGGCCATCAGCCAATTCTCGCACTCGGGCTGTGTGACCTGCCACGAAGTTTCAGAGGATCCCGACCGCCCAATGATGGAGCGCTGGCAAGTGCTGGAAGTTCGTATCACTGACAACTGGTATCCCTTCTCGAGATTCAATCATGTCGTGCACCTGACGCGCAGCCGGGGACAATTTCAGGACGAGTCCGAGTGTCTTGCCTGCCACACCGCGCACCAATCCAGCAAGGCCGAGGATGTCCTGATCCCGGGCATCGACAATTGCTTGCAGTGTCACAGCGACAAGCCCGAATCCGGTATAAGCGTCAAGCTCAATTGCAATAGCTGCCATGACTTTCACCTGCCATTCAAGGATGCCATGAGAAGCGTCGAAATGGATTCAGACCATCCTCCCGGAAAGACCGACACCCTGAGCTATCGAGGGAGCAATCATGATTAGACAATATATTCGACCAAGACATTTCCTGATAATGAGCCTGGCCATCCTGTTGTCCTTCCCGGCCTTTGCCGATCGCTCATTCACTTTCGTTGATGATCAGAGCGCGGAACCATTCAGGCAACTGCCCTGCAAGCTCTGCGTTGATGGAAAGCCGATTTTCCCCAGACTTCGAGGCCTGGGCATGGACACATCCATGTGTCAGCATTGCGACGTCTCTCCCCCGAATCCCATGACACTCAACGCCAGCGCCATCAGCGGGACACGGCTATTGACTTCGGATGTCATGACAGTCATCGCCAGGGCTGTTCACCAGGCCGAGGCGGTCGATGCCGCTGCCACCATCGCTGTCGTCGATCGGGTTGGCAATGTCCTGGCGGTATATCGCATGGCCGGGGATAACCTCGATGTAACAATCGCTACCACGGCCCCCGACGAGCCTTCAGTGGATGGCGGGCTGGAAGGCATTGTGTTGCCGGTTGCCGTTGGAGGTGATGCTCTGGCGGCAATCAGCAAGGCCATTACCGGTGCATATCTTTCGACCAGTCACGGTAATGCCTTCAGCACGCGAACGGCCAACCAGATTGTCCAGGAGCATTTCAACCCCGGTGAATTCAATCAGCCATCCGGCCCCTTGTATGGCGTTCAGTTCAGTCAACTGGCCTGCTCGGACTTCAACCTGCCCTTCAACGGTGGTGCGTCGGACGTCGGCCCGAAGCGATCCCCCCTGGGACTATCGGCTGATCCTGGTGGATTCCCACTGTACAAGGATGGAGAACTGGTGGGAGGCGTTGGGGTAATGGCCAGTGGCCGTTACACAATAGACGCCAATATTCTCGATTTCGATCGCGATGTCGACGAAATGATCGCACTGGCCGCCACCTTCGGATTCGAACCCGACATCGATATTCGCTCGGATCGGATCACCGTCGAGGGAAAGACCTTGCGCTATGCCGATGTCACTCTTGACCAACTGGATGCCGATCCGGCGGCGGCGCCCCGATATTCCTCACTGCCCCCCGGCACCGGAGCGATCATTCCCGTTCCCGAGTACACGGATGGCACCATTCGGGAAGGCACGGTTTTCGGTCAGGCACAATCGGGCATCCGTCAAGCCGAAGACGAGATCTTTTCGGCCCGGGATGCTTTTGTCTATGTCAATGAAGTCAATGTCAATCGCTGGATGCCCAGAGATGGAACGGATGCTTCGGGTCTAAGCGCCGAAGAAGTCGAGGTCATTCTCGATGAAGCGCTGGGCGTGGCCAACGAATCCCGAGCCCAGATTCGTCGACCGCTGGGCAGCCAGGCACGCGTCACTTTGGCAATCGTGGATTCCAGGGGTGAGGTGCTGGGCATGGCCGCCAGCCGGGATGCTCCGGTCTTCGGCGCGGATGTCTCGGTCCAGAAAGCACGCACCGCGGCATTCATGTCCTCGCCGGATGCGGGCCAGTTCCTCAATGATGTTACCGAACCGACGGTGTACCTCGACGAAGCGCTGAACCCGCGTCGCCTGGTCGACATTCCCGATTACGTCAATGCCGCCAGGGATTTCATCGGTCCAGGATCACTGTCCGACGGCACGGCATTTTCCAACCGTGCGGTTGGTAATCTGGCCCGCTCTTTCTATCCGGACGGATTGGGCGGCAGCCCGCACGGGCCCTTCAGCAAGCCATCCGGTGAATGGAGCGTGTTTTCCACCGGGCTCCAGCTTGACCTGGTGATGAACGGGATCATTCAGCATGTCGGATTCGCCGCCGGCCTGTTCCCTGCCGATACACCCGATAACTGCATCGGGGTGGAACTTGGCAGTGGTGCCTCGAATGCGCCGGGGCGTAATCTTGCCAACGGCCTCCAGATTTTTCCGGGCAGTGTTCCGATCTATCGCGGTGATGTTCTTGTCGGGGGAATCGGCATTTCAGGCGATGGGATCGACCAGGACGACCTGGTCGCCATACTTGGCGTCGAAAGGGCCAGCGAGCGCATGGGTCGGTCCTTCGACAATGCGCCTCATTCCATTCGGGCCGACCAACTGACCCCCATGGGCGTTCGCTTGAGGTACGTGCAATGTCCCTTTGCACCGTTTCTGGGTTCGAATGTCCAGAATGCCTGCAGTGGTCTTTGAGTCATGTCTTCGAGGGAGCACAATATGTCAATCAAAGTGGGACTCATGCTGACCGGGGCCATTCTGGTACTGGCCATCGCAATCGCAAGCGAACCGGCATATCCGCTTGCAGCCGAACTGCACGAACCGCAAACCCGAAGCGAACAGGAACGCGAACGTGAACCGGTCCGGCGCCGACGGCCAGGTGCAAGGGAGACCGAGGAAGCCAGCGAACCTCCCGAAGAGCCCGCCGAAAGGCCGCGCCGGCGCCGACCGGGTGAACGGGAGCGCGAAGAGCGTCGCGATCGCATCGAGCGTGTCGAACGCGAAGTCATGCCGATCGAGGAGTCTCCGGTTCCCCGACCCGGTATTGATGACTTCGATGATGCCGTGCCCGTTCCCGATCGCTGGCGCATCGTTGAGGCCTTCTACGATGAGCGCTGGTGGGACCCGTACAACCGAAACCGGTACAAGGGTGACCGTCCGATCCATGGCGATGACTGGTTTTTCAACGTCACGGCTTTTTCCGATTCCATCGCGGATTTTCGCAACGTGGCCACCCCGGTGGGTGTCCAGAGTTCCGATGATCCGGGCGCCGGGAATGTCTTCGGGGGTCAGGATCAGTTCGGCTTCATTCAGAATGTCGGCGCCGAGTTTGTCTACTACAAGGGTGACACGGTGTTTCGCCCGCCGGATTACGAATTTCGCTTCACCCCGGTCATCAATTACAACTACACCGAGGCCGATGAACTCTTGAACCTGAATGCCGACCCGCGCGAGGGAACCACGCGTCATGACAACCATATCGGAATTCAGGCGGCATTTTTCGATTACCACATCCGCAATGTGTCCGATCGATATGACTTCGATAGCGTCCGAATCGGCATTCAACCGTTCAATGCCGATTTCCGCGGATTCCTATTTCAGGATGATCAGCTTGGCTTGCGCCTATTCGGTACCCGCAACAACAACATTTTTCAATACAACCTTGCATGGTTCCGGCGGCTGGAAAAGGACATTAACAGTGGCTTGAACGATATCAGTACATCACCGCGCAATGACGATGTATTCATTGCCAACCTGTACTGGCAGGACAAGCTCAAGCTTGGCTACTTTTCGAACTTTGTGCTCGCCTACAACCGCAACCGGGAAGACAATGAAATCGTTTTCGATTCCAATGGATTCATTGCCCGCCCGGCGTCCATCGGTACCGAACGTCCGCGCAAGTACGATGTTTTCTACCTCGGCTACAGTGCGGATGGTCATATCGACCGGCTCAATCTGACCGGTTCGGCCTACTACGCCTACGGCAGGGAAGAAAACAGCGTCTTCACCAATGAAAAGAGCGATATCAGGGCCTGGTTCCTGGCCACTGAAGCCTCGATGGATTTCGACTGGAGACGGGTGCGACTGTCCTTCCTGTACGCCTCGGGCGACGATGACCCGTTCGACAACAAGTCCAGGGGATTCGACAGTATTTTCGAGAACCCGCAGTTTGCCGGCGCCGATACCAGCTACTGGATTCGCCAGTCGGTACCATTTGTCGGCGGCGGTCGAGTCGCCCTGTCGGGACGTAACGGGATCCTCAACTCACTGCGTTCCAGCAAGGAACTCGGCCAGTCGAATTTCACCAATCCGGGTCTGATACTGCTCGGACTGGGCGCCGACTTCGACATCCTTCCCGAGCTGCGCGTCACCGTCAATGCCAATCATTTATGGTTTGACAAGACCGGTGTTCTCGAGGTGGCGAGAAACCAGCCCGACATCGACAACGACATCGGCTTCGATGTTTCCATCTCCGCAATCTGGCGGCCATGGATGCATCAGAACGTCGTGGTGCGCGCATCCTATGCCGCATTGATTCCGGGTGATGGCTACAAATCATTGTTTCCGGACGATGACATGCCGCACAGCCTGCTTCTGAACCTGATTCTTACTTACTGAAACGGAGGGCGGAACCATGCCCATGAACTTCAACTTCACCTATCTTGCCGCATGCACTGCCCTGCTCTTGTTCAGTCTGGCTGGCGCCATGGGAGTCGGTCACGCATCCAATGCAGTCGAGCGCCACTACGAAATGGCCCCGCCGGCCCCGTCATCGCAAAGCGATGCCGAGGTGGAAGCCAAGAGCGAGGGCTGCATGAGCTGCCATACCGATACCGATCGCAGAACCATGCACCAGAGTCCGGCGGTCAAGCTGGGTTGTACCGACTGCCACGGGGGCGACCCGGCGGTCGTGGTGCCGGAAGGCGCCACCCGGCACGACGAAACTTACAAGCAAGCGATGGAAGAAGCACACATTCTGCCGCGCTATCCCGATGAATGGAACACGCCGAGCAGCGCCAATCCGGTGCGCAGCTACACGCTGCTCAACCGGGAAAGCCGCGAGTTCATTCGTTTCATGAATCCCTCCGACTACCGGGTTGCGCGCGAGGCCTGCGGCGCCTGTCACATGGAGATCATCCACAAGGCCAAGCGCAGCCTGATGGCGACCAGCGCCATGTTCTGGGGCGGTGCGGCATACAACAACAATGTCTTTGACCAGAAGAACTATTTCATTGGCGAGGCCTACACCGAGGATGGCGAACCGGCCACGCTGACCGCACCCATCGAGCCCACCGAGGAGATGCGAGCACGCGGCATCCTGCCGGAGCTCATTCCCCTGCCCGCCTGGGAAACCGTGAAGCCCGGCGATCATTTCCGGGTATTCGAGCGCGGCGGTCGCAACAAGCTCCACCTGTTCCCGGAAACCGGCAATCCCAATGTCACCGGTCGCATCGACCTGCTCGAGGAGCCGGGTCGGCCGGATATTCGCCAGTCCAATCGTGGTCCCGGCACCGGAGGGCGCATATCGGTCCCGGTGCTCAATCTCGCCAAGACCCGCCTGAACGATCCAACCATGTGGTTCATCGGCACCAATGACCAGCCCGGCGATTACCGTAATTCCGGCTGCGCCGCATGCCATGTGGTCTATGCCAATGACCGGGACCCGAGACATTCCGGGCAATATGCCGAATACGGGCACAGCGGTGAAACCCAGACCGTCGATCCGACCATTCCCGCCAACGAGCCCGGCCATCCCGTCCGTCATGAATTCACCCGGTCCATACCGACCAGCCAATGCATGAGCTGCCACATGCATCAACCCAACATGTTCCTGAACAGCTACCTGGGATACACCATGTGGGACTACGAGTCCGATGCACCGCACATGTGGCCGGAAGAACAGCAGTATCCGGACCATGCCACCAAGCGAGAGGTCCTGGACCGGAACCCGGAAGGCGCGGCGCCACGCGGCAAATGGGCCGATGTGGACTTCCTCAAGCAGGTCTCCGAGTTGAATCCGGAGCTCAGTGATACCCAGTTTGCCGATTACCATGGTCACGGCTGGAATTTCCGCGCGGTCTTCAAGAGGGATCGGGAAGGCAATCTGCTTGATGACGACGGTCAGATCGTCTCCGATGATGATCCCGAAAAGTTCGACAAGGCCGTTCACATGTCATCCAGCCATCTCGATGCCGGCATGCACTGCGTGGACTGCCATTTCTCGCAGGACAACCATGGCAGCGGACACATATACGGCGAAGTCGCCATGGCCATTGAAATCAAATGCGTGGACTGTCACGGCAGCGTCGATGCCTATCCCAACCTGCGCACCTCGGGGCCGGCCGCTCTCGAGGGTGGCACGGACATGGAGCTTTTGAGAACGCCATTCGGGACCCGCCGGTTCGAATGGGTCGGTGACGATCTGATTCAGCGTTCGGTCATGGATCCCGATCTCGAGTGGAATCTGACCCTGGTCAAGGACTCAGTGCACGAGGAAGGCGATCACTACAATCCCAAGGCGGCGCGCGCCAAGCTCATGAGCTCGGATGTCTACGAGCAGGACTGGGGCAGCCATGTATCCAGACACATGCGCGCCCACCGCGAAGAGGAGATGGAATGTTTCGTATGCCACACATCCTGGACGCCGAGCTGCGGCGGGTGTCACTTGCCGATCGAGTCCAACTGGAAAACCGATCGGCTGAAGTATGAAGGTGGTGTGGCGCGCAACTATTCGACCTACAACCCACAGGTTGCCCGGGACCAGATCTTCATGATCGCGCGACAGGGTGAACAACAGGGCGGCAAGTATGCTCCGGCGCGCTCATCTTCGGCCCTGGTGCTTTCATCCACCGATGTGGACCGGCAGAAGATCTACATCCAGCAGCCTCCAATCTCGGCCAGTGGATTCAGTTCCCAGGCCATGAACACCCATTTTCCGCATACGGTCAGAAAGACCGAAACCCGGGTATGCAGCGACTGTCACCTGTCCAAGGACCAGGACAACAATGCCATCATGGCGCAGACCCTCATGCACGGCACGAATTTTGTCGATTTCGTCGGCTTCCATGCCTGGGTGGGTGGCGATGGACAGGTTGCGGCCGTCCAGGTCACCGAATGGGAAGAGCCCCAGGCGGTCATCGGCAGTTACCTGCATCGCTACGCCTATCCCGACTGGTTCCAGGAGCATCTCGAGCGGGATCGGGTTCTGGAAACCGCTTATTCCCGGTCGGCCGGACGGGTCGGATGCATTCAACAGCGTGGCGAGTATCTCTACATTGCCGGCGGATCCGATGGCTTCCGGGTCTTTGATATTGCCTCGGTGGCCAACAAGGGTTTCTCGCAGCGGATCATTTCCGCGCCGTTCAGCCCCCTGGGCCACAACACCGACGTGGCGACCCGCAATGCCACCTGTGTCGACCTGATCACCACCCAGCCTGTTCATCCGGAACGAAACCAGGGTGACCTGATGCGAATTGACAATCAGGAGCAGCCATTCGATCCGATCTACAACTTCGCGGTCATCACCGACTCGGAGGAAGGATTGATCCTGGTCGATATCAACACCATGGCCGACAGCGAACCCCGCAACAACTTTCTCGAACGCTCCCTGACATGGAACGAAGGTGGAGTGCTCGATGGGGCCCGGCATGTCACCATGGGTGGGCACCTGGCCTACATCGCGGCTGACCGCGGCATGGTGATCGTTGACCTGTCCCAGCCACTATCACCGCGGGTGGCCTCGATCATTCCGCTCAACGATGTCAGGGCTTCCGCCCTGCAGTTTCGCTACCTGTTCGTGGTCGATGCCGATGGCCTGAAAGTGCTCGACGTGACCCGCCCGGATGATCCGCAAGTGGTGGAAGACAACACCATTGAACTTGCCGATGCAAACAACGTGTTCATCTCGCGCACTTATGCCTATGTGGCTGCCGGTCGTGATGGCCTGGCGATCGTGAATGTCAGCAGGCCCGAGTCCATGGAGCTGCTGGAGACATTCGATGCCGGCGGCAACATCAATGATGCCCATGATGTCATCGTGGCCTCGACCAATGCCTCCTTGTTCGCCTATGTCGCCGATGGTGATGCCGGCCTGAAAGTGATTCAGCTGACCTCTCCGGAGTCGCAACCGAGATTCTACGGCTTCAGCCCGGAGCCAAGGCCTGAACTGATTGCGACCCATGCCACCCGCAGACCGGCGTTGTCATTATCACGTCCACTCGAGCGCGACCGCGGTGTCGACGAGACCGGCGGCCAGGTCGCGGTCTTTGGTCGCCTCGGCTCAAGACCCCTGAACCAGGAAGAAATGAAGGGGCTGTACCTCGATGCGGAGGGCAACCCGTGGTTCGTGAGTGATGAGGAATGAACAGTGGTGACCGGACACTGAATGTTGCGCTGACCATCATGGCCATGCTGATCCTGGGCACGGCGCAGGCGCAAACCCTGCCCTTGTATGACGATTACAAGCACATGGGTCCGGCCACCTGCGCCAGCTCGGTTTGTCACGGTCAGGTCACCCCGGATGAAACGGCGAACGTCTGGCTCAATGAGTACCGCATCTGGTCGCGCGACGACTATCACTCCAGGGCGTTCAGCGTGCTGCGCAGCGATGAGTCCATGGCCATGGCCGAAAAGCTCGGCCTGGGCAATCCGACCACCGAGAAGGTCTGCCTGGATTGTCATACCGACAATGTCCCTGTCGAGCGGCGGGGAGAAAAATTCCAGATCAGTGATGGTGTCGGTTGCGAGGCCTGTCACGGTGGCGCCGAAAAGTGGATTGAATCACATGCCGAAGAAGGTGCGACCCGGGAAGACAACCTGGCGCGCGGCATGTATCCCACCGACCAGCCCGAAGCCAGGGCCCGATTGTGCCTGTCCTGCCATGTCGGCACGCAGGACAGGTTCGCCGATCACGACATCATGGCGGCCGGGCATCCGCGCATGAGTTTCGAGCTGGAAACCTTTACCGTCAATCAGCCGGCCCATTATGAGGTGGACGAAGGCTACATCGAGCGCAAGGGCAATATCCGAAGCGTGAACATGTGGTCCACGGGAATGGTCAAGAAGGCCAAGCGGCAGCTTGAACTGATTCAGTCAGAGCGTTTCACGGGCCACGGGATTTTTCCGGAACTGGCATTCTTCGATTGTCATGCCTGTCATCACCCGATGGATGATCAGCGCATGCAGCCGACATCGATCACCGGTCACTTGCCACCCGGGATGGTGCGCCTCGATGACAGCAGCTTCCAGATGCTGCTTGCGATCACCTCCGTGGTCGACAGCAACGGGGCCGAGCAGCTTCAGAGGCAGGTCCGGGCCCTGCACACCGCAACGACCCGGAGCACGGATCAGGTTCGAAGCCGGGCGGCCAGCCTGGAGTCAACACTTGACGACATGGTCCGGTCTGTCGGCGGGCATGACTTCAGCAATGCCGACATGCAGGCCATCAGAGCCACGCTTCTGGAGCGGGCATCAAGGGGTGAATACCATGACTTTACCAGTGCCGAGCAGGCCTTTCTCGCCGTCGAGACCCTGTCAATCGAGCTGGATGACTATCATCAGCTCACTGACCCCCTGGATGCCTGGTTCGACACCCTGGCCGATGAACATCAATTCAGTCCCGGGCGGTTTGCAAGCGTGGCAAACCAGGTCGGGCGGAATGTCCAGTAACGGTGCGTTACACTGGATAGCATGAGCGAGCAGCGCAGCGAACATTCCGATCAGGCGAGTCAGTTCGTCCTCGAAAACCAGGGCGATGAAACGAAGCTCGTGATCGAGGGCGACATCAAGGTCGGACGGGATCCCGCCTGCCACCTGGTCCTGACCTGCAACAAGGGGTCTCGCCTGCATGCTGAAGTCCTGCTGAGCGATGGGTCCCTTTGGGTCGAAGACAGGAATTCGACCAACGGGACATACGTCAACAAGGAAAGAATCAGCGAGCGCACCCGGCTTGAGGATGGCGACATCCTGCAATTCGGCGACTCGCGGTTTCGCGTGATCGCCTCGGGCGCGCAGGACTCCGAAGACGATGAGATGGGCACTGTTCTGGCCAACCCGGAAAGTCTCAGGCGAATGCTCGAAGATGAGGGTATCTCCCCTGCCGGGGTCGCCGATGATTCGCCTCCGGATGCGACCGTTGGGCCGGATGACGAGATTGGTAAAGATTCATCCGACCACCAGGTTCCTGAACAATCACCGTCAGCTCGAGAAGCCCCGGTCAGTGCCGACCAGCCGAAGCCGCAACCAGAGAAGCCGCAACC
>SLKT01000018.1 GCA_007134485.1 Wenzhouxiangella sp.
AGTAACTGGTCGAATCGAAACTGAAATCCATCCGGCCAGGACAGCAACAGGCTGCCCGAAGCGACGCCGGCAGCCAGCAGCCACCAGCACAGTCTTTTGAAATACTCCAGCCCGGGCAGCAGGAAAACCAGCCATAGCGGATTGAGCAGTAGCAGCATGGCATTGTTCCATGTGTCCTCGTGCCCGGTCCGCAGCCACATGAACAAAAGCACGCTTCCGCCCAAACCCGCAGCAACCAAACCGAAATACCAGGGAATCCGGCTGACTGTCCCCTGCCCTTTGATCGCCGGCCAGAGGATCAGAATCAGGCTGAGCAGGCCCAGGACGGCGTAGCCAAGTCGCGGGCCGCTGATCTTTTCGGCCAGCTCATGACTTTGGCTTTCGAATATGACTTCGTCGTTGGTCACCACGGGCTCGCCGTTGATTTCCATGTCGACCAGCCAGTCGGCCAATCGATCCGGCAGAAAGGCTTCTTCCCAGGCGTTGCGCGGCCGATCGATTGCCGGGCCCAGCGTCAGCATGATGCCGGTATGGATCCAGAAGCGCTCGCGAGTCATGCGGCGGGTGTGATCACGGAAATTATGGCGGGCAGGCTCGGACTTCAACTGTTCGGCCAACGCCCCGTCGAGCACCTCGTCGAGCAGATCCCTCAACCAGGTCGAGCAATTGGCGCGGTAATAGTCGTACTGGTAGTACTGCGGCTGCGGAAATATGGCCTCGTCAAGCAGTCGGTACAGATGACGTACCTGCTCAGGCGTCAGGTTCAATCGCTGGAC
This sequence comes from Wenzhouxiangella sp., assembly GCA_007134485.1. GTDB lineage: Bacteria > Pseudomonadota > Gammaproteobacteria > Xanthomonadales > Wenzhouxiangellaceae > Wenzhouxiangella. Next base: position 777 of record SLKT01000018.1, read on the forward strand.
ACGGATGGCTCGGTCGACATGCCGATACCGGGCGAACTCGGTTTCCGAGTCCGAAGCCGCTCCGAAATACAGCATGATGCCCTCGGCGAAATCCCGGTGGAAACCGGGCCGGTCGAGTTCGAAATAACCAAAGCTGAAGGTATGATCCAGGCCAGTGGCTTCATCCTCGATCCACAAGGAATTGTGGCCGAACAGCTCCCAGACTTCCGCGCCCGGACCATAAGTCACCAGCGAGGCTTGCTGTGCGTTCAGACCACTGGCAAACAGGCTGCCAAGCAACAAGACCATCACGGCCGCGCTGGGTTGCAATCGACGATCAGTCATCCGGGAATGGTAACCCGCCAGGGGATTTGAAAGGCGCCGGGTCTCCGTCCGGTCAAGCTGTGAGACACTGATCAGAATTCAACCTGGAACCGCCCCATGAGCAAGATCACGTTCAAGAATCGGGCCGGAATCAATCTGGCCGGCAACCTGGAAAAACCGGATTCCGGGGCCGTCCGGGCCACGGCGCTGTTTGCTCACTGTTTTACCTGTGGCCGCGACATTCGTGGCGCGCGCGAAATCACCCGGGCGCTTGCCGGCGAGGGTTTTGCCGTCTTGCGCTTCGATTTCACCGGCCTGGGTGAAAGCGAGGGCGATTTTGCCGATACCAGCTTTTCCAGCAACCTCGATGACCTGGAGGATGCCGCCGGCTGGTTGAGCGAACGCTTGCAGGCGCCGAGTCTGCTGGTTGGTCACTCGCTGGGCGGTGCCGCAATGCTGGCCGTGGCCGAGCGTCTGGAAAGCGCTCGCGCCGTGGTCACCCTGGGTGCGCCTTCGTCTGCCGACAATGTCCTGCGACAATTCGGCAAGGACAACCTGGAGACCATACGGCAGCAGGGATGCGCGACCGTGGAACTGGCCGGCCGACCCTTCCGGATTCGCGAAGATTTCATCGAGGACGCCAGAAGCCATGACCTCGAAACACGTCTGCAGAAGCTCAACCGCGCCTTGCTGGTGATGCACTCGCCGGTCGACCGGATCGTGTCCATCGATCATGCTGAACGCATCTTCACCGCCGCCAGACACCCGAAGAGTTTTGTCAGCCTGGACCGCGCCGACCATCTGTTGTCGAATACCGACGATGCAAGCTACGCGGCCCGGGTCATCGCGGCCTGGTCATGCCGCTATCTTCAGGTCTGAGTGACTTCCATGGCGTGCAGGCGGCGGTCATCGGCGCTGGTGATGGTGAACAGGCAGTCGCCAATGGCCACGGACTCGCCGGCTTCGGGTAGACGACCGAATTCGGCCACGACAAGACCACCGATGGTGTCGTAATCGTCATCACTGTAATCGGTGCCCAGGGCCTCGTTGAAATCATCGATGGGCGTCAGCGCCTGTACCAGGTAGCGCCCGGACTCCAGTGGCTGAACATCGGCCACCACTTCGGCATCGTGTTCATCGTCAATGTCTCCGACGATCTCCTCGAGCACGTCCTCGATGGTGACCAGTCCGGACACGCCGCCATACTCATCGACCACGATGGCCATGTGATTCTTGCTGACCCGAAACTCGCGCAGCAATACGTTCAGGCGCTTGGATTCGGGAATGATGACTGCAGGACGGATCAACTCGCCGAGTTCCGGGGCATTCTCACCGGCGACCAGGCGCAACAGGTCCTTGGCCAGCAGAATGCCGCGCACCTCATCCTTGTCCTCGCCGACGACCGGAAAGCGGGAGTGACCGGACTCGATGATCAGCGGCAGATATTCATCCAGACCGACATGCTCGGCAATGACCACCATGTGGGAACGGGGCACCATGACATCACGCACCTGCAGTGCATCGACCTCCAGGGCGCCTTCCATCATGGCCAGCGTGTCGGATTCGATCAGGCCCTGCTCGGTGACATCGCGCAGCAACTCGACCAGGTCATCCCGATTGCGGGGCTCTCCGCCAAAAGCACGGCCAAGCTTTTCAAGCCAGCCGCGCGAACCCGGGGTCGTACTGCCGGAGCCGTCTTCGCTCATGGCTCGAAAAACCCGCGAGCCGGTTTCAGGAATGGGAAAGATTGAGTGATCATCATTTCAATTCATACGGGTTCGGGATGCCGAGTTGGTCAAGCAGTCTGATTTCCCCGGACTCCATGATCTCGGCCTGTGCTGCAGTTGTATGGTCAAAACCGAGCAAATGCAAGAGACCGTGGATCGTCAGGTGAGCCCAGTGGTGCTCGACCGGCTTGCCCTGCTCCGCCGCCTCGCGCGCCACCACCGGCGCGCACAATACGATATCACCCAGAATTCGCATGCCGGTCAAGGGGATACTGGCTGGAAAGCTGAGCACATTGGTCGCGCTGTCACGACCACGCCAGCGCCGGTTGAGCTCCCGACCTTCGTCCGTGTCCACGATACGGATATTGACCATGGCATTGTCCTGTCCGGCCAGTGCCGTTTGCACCCATTGCCGGAACTGTGCGTCGCCCGGGACCTCGGGTCCATCGTAGGGACGCTGAATATCCAGTTGCAGAGGGGTGTTTTCTTGCTTGGGACACATGAACGGAGGGATGGATAATGATTCGACGTTGTCCGTCGGGGACGTCGCCCCGACCTACCGGTCACCATCTTCGGCGTCGGCTTTTTCGGCCTTGTCGGCTTTTTCATAGGCCTCGACGATACGTCGGACGATGGGATGACGGACGACATCGCGGGAGTCGAAAAAGGTCTGACTGACACCCTCGACACCATTGAGCAGCCGGATGGCCTGGCGCAAGCCGGAATGCACCTTGGGTGGCAGGTCAATCTGGGTCAGGTCACCGGTGATCACCGCCTTGGAGCCGAAACCGATGCGGGTCAGGAACATCTTCATTTGCTCGGAGGTGGTGTTCTGGGCCTCGTCGAGAATCACGAAGGCATCATTCAGGGTGCGTCCACGCATATAGGCCAGCGGCGCCACCTCGATGACATTGCGTTCGGTCAGGCGTCCGGCCCGCTCGAACCCCAGCATTTCGTAGAGCGCATCGTGCAAGGGGCGCAGGTAGGGATCGACCTTCTGGGCCAGATCCCCCGGCAGGAATCCCAGCCGTTCTCCCGCCTCGACTGCCGGACGCACCAGAACGATTCGTTGAACCCGATCATTCTCGAGGGCGTCCACGGCGCACGCGACGGCCAGAAAGGTCTTGCCGGTGCCGGCCGGGCCAACCCCGAAATTGACATCATCACTGGCAATGCGTTCGAGATAGCGTTTCTGGTTGGGCCCACGACCCCGGATCAATCCGCGCCGGGTGCGAATGCTGACCTCGACACTGGCCTCGTCTTCGGCCTCGTCCAGGCCGGCCTGCTGCAATTGCAGATTGACCAGGGCCGGCGTCAGCACTTCACGTTCGGCCTGCCGGTACAGCTTGCGAAGGACTCGACGACCGGCACGCACCGCATCGGGCTCGCCTTCGATGCTGAAGATATTGCCTCGTCCGGCAATGCTGACACCCAGGCGCCGCTCGATCAGGCGCAAATGGTCGTCCATCTGCCCGCACAGGTTGGCCAGCCTTTCATTGTCGGCCGGTTCCAGTTCGAGGGTAAGGGCCGTCGCGGTATCGCTGCTCATTCAGGCCGCTTCGGTGCGCGACGAGTCAAACCGCCCGCGCAGTGAGTTCGACAGGGCCGCGGTGATCCGGACATCGACCATGCGTCCGATCAGTTCGGGAGGACCGGGAAAATTGACGACTCGATTGTTCTCGGTTCGGCCGGCCAGCTCGTTGACATCCTTCTTGCTTCGTCCCTCGATGACCACCGGCTGGGTGGTGCCGACCATGGACTCGGAAATGGCGGCCGCTTGACTATTGAGCTGGGCCTGCAATCGCTGCAGGCGATCCTTTTTCTCGTCCAGCGCGACATTGTCCGGATACGAGGCCGCCGGCGTGCCCGGGCGTGCCGAGTAGATGAAGCTGAAACTCTGGTCGAATTCCAGCTCGCGAACCAGGTCCATGGTGTGCTGAAAATCGCGCTCGGTTTCGCCGGGAAAGCCGACGATGAAATCCGAGGACAGGGAGATATCCGGGCGATGTTCGCGCAGCCGCCGGATCTTCTGCTTGTATTCGAGAATGGTATGACCACGCTTCATCAGGGCCAGGACGCGGTCGGAGCCTGACTGGACCGGCAAGTGCAGGTAATTGGCCAGCTTGGGCACCTCGCCAAACGCCTCGATGAGACTGTCGGAGAATTCAACCGGATGAGAGGTCGTGAAACGAATACGCTCGATCCCGTCGATGTGGGCGACATAGTGGATCAGCAGGGCCAGGTCAGCCGTACCCCCACCGTGCATCGGACCCCGATAGGCGTTGACATTCTGGCCCAGAAGGTTGATCTCGCAAACGCCCTGCTCGGCCAGTCCCGCGACCTCTGCGATCACATCGTCAAGCGGGCGACTGACTTCTTCGCCGCGGGTATAGGGCACCACGCAGAAGGTGCAATACTTGCTGCAACCCTCCATGATCGACACAAAGGCCGAGGCGCCTCGCTTGCCCGGGGCCGGCAGGTGATCAAACTTCTCGATTTCGGGAAAACTGATGTCAATGGCCGGCTTTTTTCGATCACGGGCCGAGTCCACGAGTTGCGGCAGGCGATGAATGGTCTGGGGACCGAAGACCATGTCGACGAAGGGTGCGCGTCGCACGATCCCCTCGCCTTCCTGGCTGGCCACGCAGCCTCCGACACCGATGACGACATCGGGATTGTTTTCTTTCAGCGAACGCCATTGCCCAAGCTGCGAAAAGACCTTTTCCTGGGCCTTTTCCCGGATCGAACAGGTATTGATGAGGATGACATCGGCCTCCTCGGCTTGATCGGTCAACTCCAGACCATGGGAGGCCGCCAGTACGTCGACCATGCGGTCGGAGTCGTACTCGTTCATCTGGCATCCGTGGGTCTTGATGTAGAGCTTGCCGGGCATGTTCAATCAGTTTCTCCGAATCAGCCCGCTATTGTATCGCACTGTGCGCCAATCGGCAGCAATCGCCCCGTCCGTCCGTGGGTCGCGTGATGGGCCTGATCAGATATTGATTGAACGGTAACGTACCCGGCGGGTGATGCGGCAGACCAGTTCGTAGGCGATGGTATCGGCGTGGGCGGCGATGGTTTCTACCGGCAGGCCACGCCCCCAAAGCGTGACCGGGGCGCCGACGCGAGCGTCGGGACAGTTTTCAAGGTCAATGGTGATCATGTCCATGGACACCCGGCCGGCCATGCTGCAGCGGTGGCCATCGACCAGCACCGGTGCGCCATCGGCCACGCTGCGCGGATAACCGTCACCGTAGCCGATGGCCGCCACGCCGACATGCATGTCACGCTCGGCACGAAAACGCGCGCCGTAACCGATCACCTCTCCGGCCGACACGTGGTTGATGGCTATCAGTTCGCTGGTCAGTGTCATCACTGGTTGCAGCCCGAGGTCCTTCCCGCACTGGTCTGAAAACGGCGAAATGCCATAAAGCATGATGCCCGCCCGTACCCAGTCCCGATGCAATCCGGAGTCGGCCAGTATGGCTGCCGAGTTGGCCAGGCAGTGTTCACCTTCGAGATTCCTCACGATCCGGTCGAAGCGCTCGACCTGGCGACCGGTCAAGTCGCCCCCGGGTTCATCGGCGCTGGCAAAGTGGCTGACCAGGTTGACCTGCTCGACGCCGGGCAGGGCCAATAAGCGCTGGTGGGCCAACGCGGCATCTTCGCCGGCCACGCCCAGCCGATGCATCCCGGTATCCACTTTCAGCCACAGGCGGGAGGTGGGCGCGCGGCCAAAGCGCTCGAGCGCGCGGATCTGATCCAGATGATGAATGGTCAACTCGAGATCGAGATCCGAAGCGACCACCAGGTCATCGGAATGAATGACGCCTTCCAGCAGCAATACCGGCAAGCCGTTACCCAGTCGACGAATGGCGCGCGCTTCCTCGAGCGTGGCCACCGCCAGCATGTCGGCATGTTCAAGCGCGGGAAGACACAGATCCAGGCGATGTCCATAGGCATCCGCCTTGACGACCGCCATGACCCGGGAGCGCGGCGCGAGCGCGCGCACACGCTCGAGGTTGTGCTTGAGAGCCGCCGAATCGATCTGGGCGAGGGTATTGCGTGCCATGCAACGGCGATGACCGGTTCAGCCGTCCAGGCCGTGATAGTCCTGGGTAAAGTCCCGGAAACGGAGGTACTCGCCCTGGAAACTCAGGTTGAACTTGTCGGTGGCGCCATTGCGGTGCTTGCCGATGATGATCTCGGCCTTGCCCTTGTCCTGGGAGTCTTCGTTGTAGACCTCATCACGATAAATGAACAGGATCAGGTCGGCGTCCTGCTCGATGGCGCCGGATTCACGCAGATCGGCCATCTTGGGCCGCTTGTCGGGGCGCTGCTCGAGTGCCCGATTGAGCTGTGACAGCGCCACCACCGGCACCTTCAATTCCTTGGCCAGGGCCTTGAGACTGCGAGAGATTTCACTGATTTCCTGGGTGCGGTTTTCGCCATGACCCGGTACTTTCATCAACTGGAGATAGTCGATCACGATCAAACCGATATCGTGCTCGCGCTTCATGCGTCTTGCCCTGGCGCGCAATTCGATCGGCGAGAGCGACGGGGTCTGATCAATGAACAGATGCGCGCCCTTGAGCATGGTCATGGCCGAGCGCAGGTTGATCCAGTCATGGTTGTCGAGCTTGCCGGTGCGCAGCTTTTCCTGACCAATCTGACCGAGCGAGGAGAACAGCCGCATGACCAGCTGGGTATCGGACATTTCCATTGAAAAAACGGCCACCGGGACCTTGTAGCGGATCGAGGCCCGCTCGGCGATATTCATCGCAAGGGTGGTCTTGCCCATCGATGGCCGGGCGGCGACGATAATCAGATCGGTCGGCTGCAAGCCGGCCGTGCGTTGATCCAGTTCCGCAAAACCGGTCGGCACCCCGGTCAGGTCACCGTCGTTTTCCTGCAGCTCGTTGAGCAGATCCATGGCCTCGGCCATCACCTGCTGGACGGACACATAGCTCGACTGGCGATGAATGCCCTGATCGGCAATCGCGTAGATCCTTTTTTCGGCCTCCTCGAGCAATTCCTTGGACTTGCGCCCGGTCGCGCCGAGTGCCTCGTCGGCGATCTGTGTGCCGACCTCGATGAGCTGGCGCAGAATAGAGCGTTCGCGCACGATTCCGGCATAACCGAGCACATTGGCCGTGCCGGGGGTTTCATTGGCCAGCATGGTGAGATAGGCGCCCCCGTCCACCTGATCCAGCTTGCCGTTGCGGACAAACCAATCGGCCACGGTGATCGCATCACACGGCTGACCCTGATTGCACAACTCGGAGATCGCCCTGAAGATCAGGCGGTGGGTCTGGCGATAAAAGTCACTCTCGTCGACCTGGTCGGCCACCTTGTCCCAGGCATTGGCTGACAGCATCAAGGCGCCCAGAAGCGACTGCTCCGCCTCGTTGGAGTGTGGCGGCGCCTTGACGTTACTCAGGGTGGACAGTTGTGCTTCAGCCACGGTGGCCTGTTCGCTCCCGATTTCCGGATGCAGAATGGCCCAACAGTATAGGCCATGATCCGGATGCTCTGGCGAGTTCTTCGCGCCCGACAGGCGTGCATGGTCACCCCTTGATCCGTCCGCGCGCCGGCAAGCCCCCTATCCAGCGTCGGCATGCCCCTGAACGCCTTCGGCGCGGGTACTGTGCAGGCCACATTCGCGGGTCAGGCCGAAAAAGCGCGCCTGCTCAGGATCATCGACATCCTTGAGTGCCCGGGTGGTATGCCAGTCACCGACTGACACGTAGCCCTGGTCGCGCAAGGGATGGTAAGGCAGTCCGTGACGGACCAGGTAGCGGTGGATGTCACGCTCGCTCCAGTCGGCGATCGGGTGGACCTTGTAACGCTGCCACTGGCATTCGACCAGACCCACCCGTTTGCGGGTGTCGGACTGACCGCGCCGTATGCCGGAAAACCAGCTACCGACATCCAGATCCTCGAATGCTCGTCGCATGGGTTCGACCTTGGTGTCACGGTTGTAGCTGTTGATGCCGGCCAGTCCCTGCTCCCAGCGCTTGCCATAGCGGGCTTCCTGCCAGGCCGGGCTGATCTCGGCCCGGTAAACCTTCAGATTGAGATCCAGGCGTTCGCACAGGTCATCGGCAAACCGGTAGGTTTCGGCAAAGTGATAGCCGGTGTCGATGAAGATCACCGGAATGCCAGGCTCGACCGAGTTGACCAGGTGGAGCATGACCGCGGCCTGGATGCCGAAGCTGGATGAGAGCACATGTGCCCTGGGCAAATGGCCCAGCGCCCACTCCACGCGTTGCTCGGCCGACTGGCCATCGAGGCGCTCATTGATGGCGCCGAGATCGCCGACTTGCAGGTCGGTGCTGCTCGCCTGGCAGCTCATCCTGCATTCACCTCGCGACCATGCTCGACCGCCTGGATCAGATCGGCTCGCACCAGGAAATCGCCGAATCGTTCATCCGCGTTGCGTCCTTTCGCATACAGGCCAAACAGTTCGTCAATGCGCGACAGGATGTCGGCTTCACCGACGTTGTCCAGGTCAAGACGATTGAGACGGGCGCCATCGAAGGCCGCGCCCAGATACAGGTTGTAGCGACCCGGGGCCCGGCCCACCAGACCGATCTCGGCCAGGTAGGGACGCGAGCATCCGTTCGGGCAACCACTCATGCGCACCGTGATCGGCTCCTCGGCGATGTAGTGGCGCTCGGCCAGTTCCTCGATCCGGCTGACCAGGTCGGGCAGGTACCGCTCGGCCTCGGCCATGGCCAGGCCGCAACTAGGCAAGGCCACGCAGGCCATGGAATTTCTGCGAATCGCCGAAGGACCGCGGCCTTCACTCATGGCGCCGTCCAGCAGGCGATCCACGTGCTCACGCTCGCTTTCGACGACACCGGTGATCACCAGGTTCTGGTTGGGCGTCAGGCGAACATCGACGGCATGGTCATTGACAATGGTCTTGAGTGCGGCGCGTGCGTCAGGGTTCAGGCGGCCGTTTTCGACAAACACCGTCAATTGCCAGCGACCATCATGCATGCGCTGCCAGCCATACCGGTCGCCGTTGGAGACGAACTGATAGGGGCGCGGCGGAGTCAGCTTGACCTGCGATCGATGCTCCAGTTCGGACACGAACCATTCCAGGCCACGATCCTCGATGGTGTACTTGAAGCGTGCGCGTTTGCGATTGTCCCGGTTTCCGAAGTCGCGCTGTATGGTCACCACCGCCTCGGCGATGGCCAGCAAGTCTTCGGGTTCTATAAAACCGATCACATCGGCCAGGCGCGGAAAGGTCTCCGGTTCACCATGACTGCAACCCATGCCGCCGCCAACCGTGACATTGAAGCCAAGCAACTGGTCTCCTTCAGCGATGGCAATGAATCCCAGGTCCTGGCTGAAGACATCGATGTCATTGACCGGCGGAATGGCGATTCCGGACTTGAACTTGCGCGGCAGGTAGGTCTTGCCGTAGATCGGCTCGTCCTCGACTTCGCCGCCGGCGACCTTTTCACCGTCGATCCAGATCTCGCGGTAGGCGCCGGTGCGCGGCGTCAGGTGCTCGCTGAGCCGCTTTGCCCAGTCCAGTGCCGCGGCGTGCACCGGCCCGGCCTCGGGCTGGACATGGCACATGACGTTGCGGTTGACATCGCCACAGGCGGCCAATGAGTCCATCAGCACCGCATCGATGGTCCGGATCAGGCCGGGCAGATCTTCCTTGGCGACACCGTGAAACTGCACGGCCTGGCGCGTGGTCAGGCGGATGGTGCCGTTGGCCACCTCGTCGGCCAGTCGGTCCAGCGCCAGCCATTGTTCCGGCGTGATCACCCCGCCGGGCACCCTGACCCGGATCATGAAGCTGTAGGCCGGTTCCAGGCGCGCCTCGCGCCGGGTTTCGCGCTGATCCCGGTCATCCTGCTGGTAGATGCCGTGAAACTTGGTGATCACGGTATCGGCCTCGGCCACGGCGGCCGTAGTCGGGTCTTTCAGACTGATGGCCAGCGTGCCGCGCAGGGCGCGACTGTCGGCCTTGATCTTTTCCACATCCAGGTGCGCGGCCATCAGTAGACGTCCTTCTGGTAGCGACCTTGCGCGGCCATTTCATCCAGCCGGCCCTCGGCCGCTTCACGATTCAGCCCACCCTGCCCGGTCAGCACCCGGACCAGCGCCTCGTGCACATCGGCCGCCATGCCCTGGCCACTGCCGCAGACATATACGCCCGCCCCTTCTTCCAGCCAGGCATGCACATCACCGGCCTGCTCCAGCAGTCGATGCTGGACATAGCACTTTTCAGCCTGGTCCCTGGAAAAGGCCACCGAAAGCCGATGCAATGCGCCCGACTTGAGATGCCGCTGCCATTCGAGCTGGTAGAGAAAATCGGTTCGCCGATGCTGCTCACCGAAAAACAGCCAGTTTCGACCGCCGTGGCCCAGGGCCTGGCGATGTTCGACAAAGGCGCGGAATGGCGCGACCCCGGTGCCCGGCCCGATCATGATGATCGCTCGGTCCGGATCTTCAGGCAGGCGAAAACGCGGATTGGCCTCGACATAAACCGGCACGCGTTCGCCCGGTTGGGCCAGATGCGTCAGTTGCCAGGAGGCGACACCGGCGCGCAGCTGATCCTGCTCGTGATCCTGCTCGACCCTGCCACCCTCGAGCTTGACGGTCAGATGAATTTCATCCTCGTTGACCAGCGGGCTGGAGGCGATCGAATACAGTCGCGGTGCAATGCCGCGCAGCATGCCCACCAGCGCTTCGGCATCCAGCTCCATCGGCACTTCCTTGAGCACATCGATGACCTGTCGCTGCTCGGCCCAGCGCTGGAAGGCATTGCGATCGGCCAGGATTTCACTCAAGTCCGAATGACCACTGCGCTCGGCCACCGCCTGGACAAACGGCCGCACCACCTGGGTCAACTCCAGCCCGGTGGTCAACCAGTTTTCAAGACTCTGGCGCTTGCCATTGCGTTCCACCTCGGTGTCGCCATCCAGACCGGTGACCTCGAGCATTTCCTCGACCAGTTGCCGATCATGCCGCGGCCACAGTCCCAGCGAGTCGCCGGGCTGGTGCTGAAGTCCACTGCCCTCGATATCCAGGGCCAGGTGAGACACGGTCTTGTTCGACGGGGCAACAGTCAGGGGCGCGACTTCCAGCACTTCGGCCTGGAAGGGATTGCGCCGGTCATGAGTTTCGACCTGGCTGGGGCGAACCACCTGCAGACGAGGGCCCTGATCCTGGTCGCTCAGTAACGACTTGAACGCACCGAGCGCCTCATCACGCCAGGCATCCTCGGCCGGCTCGAAATCCACATCCACTTCCCGGCACTCGAGCAGGCGTGTTGCGCCCAGGTTGTCCAGCACCAGATCGAAATCTCGACCGGTCTGGCAGAAATCGGGATAGGAGGAATCGCCCAGGGCAAAGATCGTGTATTGCAGTTCCTCGAGCCGGGGCGCGCGCTCGGAGTGGAGCAACTGGTGCAAGGCCTTGGCATCGGCCGGTGGATCACCGTCGCCATGGGTACTGACCACCAGGATCAGGTGCGAGACCTTGGCGATTCGGCGCGGCTGGATTTCGGCCAGGCTGGCCAGATCAACCGAATGACCGGCCTGGCGGGCGGCATCGGCCAGACGCTGGGCCACGCCGCGACCGTTGCCGGTTTCCGACCCGTACCAGATGGACAGGGTTTGAGCCGACTGAACCTCGGCTGCTGCATTGGCGGGGCGACCGGCAGCGGCCAACCCGGCCAGAAAACCGGCGGCCCATTGCAACTGGTCGGCCTCGAGCTCTGCAGCCAGGCCCTCGAGGCGCTGTTGCAACTGTATCTGGTCACTGACCTGGGGCAGCATGCTGGCAATGATTCCAATTCAAACTGTGCACCAGCCTAGCCAGCATTGATTTGGAACTGAACGAATCGCTTGTTATAACCTTATGTCGCCGCACTCGATATCGTCGGCGACACTTCACCTTCAGCGCCCGGGCCCCGCCCCGCAACCGACCACCATCACCCGTTCCCGGGGGCGCTGGTGATCATTTTGCTTCGCCGGCATTCGATCCGGGGCGCCAGCATGCCGTTTGCCGGTGATTGGCTGTCGGTGTATATTGAGTTGAACGATCACCCACGGGGACTGGTGCCTGATCAGCGAAGGAGTGCACAAGGCGTTATCCACCCGAACAGTTCTGAAAAAAACCCTCACAGCAGGGAGCCGAGCATGGCCTCTTTTCCAGCCCGCCGTAGCCATTCTATGAATTCAATGCCACTTACCCACAGCCACCTGTCCGTGGCAATAGCGGCAATGCTGGCCGCCGGGCCAGTCACGGCCGCGACCATCATCGTCGACGACGAGTGCACCCTGGCCGATGCCATCGAGGCGGTGAATACACAGCAATCCGTTGGCGACTGTCCGGCCGGTGACGGGGACGAGGATACGATCGTCCTGCCCGGGGGAGCCCTGGACGTTGACCAGTGGTTGCCGCTGATCGAGCAAGACGTCATCATCGAGGGCCAGGGCCGTGAAGATACAATTATCGACGGAAACTTCGAACGGCGGCCGTTCTTTGTCCAAAGCGGTACTGTGGTCTTCCGCGATCTGGCCATCGCCAACGGCCGCGCCGAGGGTGGCGTGGGCAGAAGTGGTGGCGGCGGCGGGGCCGGGCTGGGCGGGGCGCTGTTTGTCTATTCCGGCAACGTGACGCTGCGCCGGGTAAATCTCACAGGCAATATCGCTCACGGCGGAGCGAGTCAGGACGGTAACCGGGGTGGCGGCGGTGGCCTGGCCGGCGACGGCGGCAATGGGGATTTCGGCGGTGGCGGTGGGGGCGGCTTTTTCGGCGATGGTGGAGACGGCGGTGATTTTGAAGGAGACGGTCAAGTCGGCGAGGGCTTCGGCGCTGGGGGTGGCGGCGGCTCTGACCGTGATGGTGGTGATGGGGGCCAAGGCGGCCAGGGTGGCGCTGGCTCTTCTGATAACGGGGGCGGTGGCGGCAGCGATGCCGATGGACAGGCCGGAGAAGATGGTGGCGGGGGCGCCGATGGCGGCTTTCTCAACGGCGGGGGTGGATCCGGGTACCTTCCAAGTTCGCCAGGTGGCGCGGGCGGGTTTGGCGGAGGCGGGGGCGGGGCCGGGATCAGCTCTTTTCAGTCGGCTGGTAACGGTGGCTTCGGCGGCGGTGGTGGTAGCGGCATCTTCGGTGGTGTTGGCGGCTTCGGCGGCGGGGGCGGCGCCGGCGGAGTCGAGCCCGGTTCGGGCGGCTTCGGCGCCGGGGATGGCGACGATGACCGAAACGGCGGCGGCGGCGGCGGCTTTGGAGGAGCGGTGTTTGTCCAGTCGGGCGACCTGACCCTGCAGGAAGTAAGCTTGGAGAACAATCGGGCCGAACGGGGTGCTTCCGGTGGCAATGACGACGAAGGCCGGGGCGGCGCGCTGTTTCTGTGTGACAGTGGTGAGGGCGATGGACAGATCGACGACGCCTCTGCCGAAACCTGCGCCACAGAGGTACACACTCAGTCCTGCGGGGTCTCGTTCAGCATCAATTCGTCCGACGATGGCGAGGAAGATGTATTCGGGCCCTGGGAGGAGGAATTCAGCGACGTATGCGTGGGTGAACTGGCCCTGGAAAAAGCGGTTACCGGCGGTCTTCCGGCCACCGAGGCCGGTGACATGATCGAGTACACCATGACCGTGACCAATGTCGGCGATTTTGAATTGACCGGGGTCAGCATCGCGGACTTTCTGCTTGAATTGGTGGACAGTTGCGACGATTTGGCCCGGAGTGAAACCTGCGAACTGACCGGCACCTACGAACTCACCCAGAACGATATAGACGCCGGACAAGTCACCAACACCGTCAGTGCCAACAGTGATCAAACCGATCAGGTCAACACCACACTCACCGTGAGCGTGGGCGATCCCGTCTTTCTTGACCGGTTCGAGGATGTGACGGATTGAACGGGTAAGGATCCATGCTGGTCTGTTGCGAACCGGTCGTGATCATGCCTTAACCGCCGGCAGTCCGTGCCTTGCGTCTGCGCTTGTTGGCGGCGAAGGCAATGCCCTGGGCGTTGAGGTCGATGTCGAGTTTGAGGTGCGACCAGGTGTTCGCGTCACGGCCGAGATTACCCATGCTGTCGAGCAGACCGGCGAAATAGTCGAACAGGCGCGCCCGGCAGTAGGCCTCCAGCGCCTCGTCGGGCCGGTCGCTGTTCTCGGCGTCACCACGCAGGCGCTCGGCAAAGTCCAGATGACGTATCAACTGGCCGGCCGCGACCTCGATATCGGTCACCGCACCGAAGTGCGTGGGATAGATGCAACTTGGCCGTTCGGACACCAGCCGGCGAATTGATTCGCGCGCCAGCTCGGGCTCGAAATCCGTCGGACTGGTCGATGGAATGGCGAACGTGCCTTCGCCTTGCAGCGCCGGATAGACCAACCCGAAGGCATCTCCTGAAAAGATTGCGTTCGTGGCCGTGTCGACAATGCAGAAATGATGATTGGCATGGCCGCGCGTGTGCAGAAAGCGCAATTCGCGCCCGCCAAGTCGAAGAGTCTGTTCATCCTCCATGACCATTACGCGGTCCTCGGCCACCGGATCAATGGTGCCGTAGAGGCGCTCGAACTCGGCCTGGCCGTAGACCGCCGATGCACTGGCGACCAGCTTGGTCGGGTCGATCACGTGCGGCGCAGCGCGCGGATGGGCCACCACTTGTGCATTCGGACAGGCCCGCGCCAGTGCCGAGGTACCACCGGCATGATCGAGATGCACATGCGTGATGATCAGGTAGTCGACCTGCTCTGGCGTCAGCCCCCGATCGGCCAGTGCGGCCAGCAAACGGGGCACGGCCTCGTTGGTGTTGTTGTCGACAAAAGCCGCCCGATCGCCATCGACGATCAGATAGGCGGCCGCGACCTCCGCCAGACCGAGGTAATGGGTATCAATGGTGTAAATGTCGGCCGGATTCCGGTTCATTTTTGAAGTCGGTTTCACTGCCGGCTACCCGTACTGGCGACTTTCCATCACGACAAACATGCGTTCATCATGATCGTCGGAACTGGGATCTGAGCGTTTGGTATCACCCACCCGGTTGCTGGCCAGAACGTTCCAGCCGGTCCTGTCGAGCAACCGCAGCAGACCGGGTGCCGAGAAGATCCAGAAATTGGTTGGATCGTTGTTGCACTCATCCGGATCGAGCAGGTAGGCAACAGGGGCTTTCTCCAGCGGAACTTTCCTGTCGGCTGTCTGACGGGCGATGCGGGTGCTGAGACAACAGTACCGGCAGTGGCGGGCCAGCGTCTCGAGCACATAGTACGGATTCTTGAGATGGTAGAGAATGCCCAGCAGAAACACCATGTCATATTGTTCTTTCGGCAGTCTGAACTGGCTGTCCAGGTCGACTTCATGAATGGACACGCCCTGTGCGTTGAGCCGCTTCTTGAGAGCGCGGGCACCGGCCAGGCCATTCCAGTTTGTTTGAGGCCAGTCAATAAGATCAACGGCTGGACCCAGAGATTCAAGGAAGAAGGCCAGATCACCATCGGCCCCGCCGATATCGGCAATGCGACCTTCTCGAAACACGTTCAGAATGTCTGGCGGAAGTTCCTCGAACATGCGCTCCATGTGCCAGAGACTCGCCATGATGTCATAGGCATACCAGGTTCTGTCGGGGGCTGGCGGCGCTTCTTTTACCGGCTGCAGGCGCTGCATCCATTGCGCTGCCTGCTCCAGCAGGTCATTGTAGGTTTTCAAATTCGAATGAGATTGGGTGTGCATGCTCGAGTGTTCTCCTGCCTGGCTGGCGCCTACGGTCACGTGATCTGAAAAACCCGAGCATTATAGACGGGGAAGATTTCGAATTACCGGTAGATCGTGTTCTATTAACCCGGCAGGTATGTAGATCGCATTCAGCCGCAGTGTGGCTTTCGGCTGAATGCGATCTACATAGACATCATGTTTTGACCTGCCCAACCTCAACGCTCGTGGGTTAAGTTGTTGGGGTTGGGTAAAACCCGAAAATTCAACTCAGAGCCACATTGAGGAGGGCAGGTCATGAATGATTTTA
>SLKT01000079.1 GCA_007134485.1 Wenzhouxiangella sp.
ACTGGAAGGGAGACGGACTGACCACGCGTTCCCTGCCCTTCTGGCATCTCGGGGCTGAAGGAGCGCGCTTTGGCGAGCGCGTCGAGGTCCCCGGAAATGATTTTGAATGGACCCGCTGGTCGATCACGTTCGAGGCGCCGGAAGAAACTCGCATGATGCGGTTGCGACTGCGGCGAGACACCACCCACGCCTTTGATCGGTATATTGCCGGCTTGCTCTGGCTGGACGGGATCGAGCTGACCGAACTGCCCCTGCAACTGCCCGATTTCGACACGGACGTCGATCCCGATGACTGAGACCAGGCTACAAGCGCTGGTCGACGGATTGCGTACCGGCCAGTATCTCGACCTTGATGATGATCAGACCACCGCGCTGCTGTCCTGGCTTGGGGGGTCGACGCGCGATTCGGGTGCGAATGTCCTGCGCGCTCATCTCGGTGCGCCCGGCGAGGATGAGGCGGTTCGGGCCGCCGCGTTTGAACAACTGGACTTTGCGCTGTTTGATGGTGAGCGGTTGCTGATTCGCTCGGCCGGTGTCGATGACGGGCGTGATGAACGCGAACGTCGCCGTCGGTTTCGGCTGCTGCTGAGCGTTTTTCATCCGGATCGCTACCCAGCCCGTTCCGAGTGGCTGACTTCACGACTGCAGATCGTCAACCGGGTGTATTCGGATTTCAAGGCTGGTCGGCTCAAGCAGGACAGCCGGGCTGACGAGTCGCCTGTCGTTCGGCCTGCTCCCGGCACACGCAAATCCGATCCGCCACCGGTCTGGAGAGGGATTTCGCCGAACTGGACGGTGGGAGAGCGGTTGCTTTCACGACTCGGGCGAGACCCCTATCTGGGCCACAAGATTGTTGGCGTCCTTTTGCTGCTCATTGCCTTGCCGGTGGTCAGCATTCTGCTCGATTCTACGCCTGAACGTGGCGATGTTTCCCCCGTCGAGGATCCAGAGCAGACAAGAGAGGTCTGGATCGGACAGGACCTGGATCTTGCCCTGGAACAGTGGCCTCCGGAGTCGAGGGAACCCGAGTGGTTGGTGGTATCAGAGCCGGTTCGTTCCGAGGAAATTTCGGATGAGACCGCCATGGATCAGGACGTGGATCTGGATGCGCCTGACCTACCGCGATGGCTGGCACTGGCCCAGGTCATGAGGCCTGCTGTTACTCCACTTTCTATTGTCATCGCCGAGCAGGACAGCCGGGAGGATGAAGTGAGAGACACCAGTCCTCCTGAACCATCGCCTGCACGGGATGATGAACCTCTGAAGACGCAGGACGCTTTGCCGAGACTGGCCGATCGTGCCGAGGAGGCGGAAGCACAACCCGTGCAGGAGGTTGAGCAAACAGTCTCTGTTGCTGCCGATGAGGCGGAGGCAATGCCCGAGCCAGAACCTGACCCCGAACCCGCCGCGACTGAAGTGGCATCAGTTGCCATGGTACCGGATCCGGTGGATACCGAGGCTCGTGAGGCGACTGAAGATGCTGCTTCCGAGGTCGATCACGGCGTCGAGCTGAAGCCCGGCACCTTGTCCATGGGACTGCTGGGCAATCATCGTGTTGGCAATTTGCTTAGCGACTATCGCGAAAGCGTAGAAACCGGGGACATTCACGGCGTACTGAACGTCCTGGGCCGACACCCCAGGGAAAACGATAACGAGGGGCGCGTATGGTTCGAACGGCAATACCAGGAGTTGTTTGACTCCAGCCGCCAGCGCTCCTTGACCATGCAAGTGCGTAATGCTCGACGCAGTGGCAGTGATTGGCTGGTCGAGGTGAAGTATGAATTGGAAATCGAACCGGTCGATTCGGTGGAGTTCGAGCAGATGGAACGGGAGGTGCGGTACTCGATTGCGCCGGATCCGTTTCAGTTGCGGATTGTGGCGGTGGAGTATTGACGGAGGTCGGTGATCGGTGGTCGGTGGTCGGTGGTCGGTGGTCGGTGGTCGGTGGTCGGTGGTCAGATAAGGAATTACGGGTGATGTGGTTTTATGGATGATGTGGGTGGGGTGAAGAAGGTTCGGAGGCGTCGGCGGCGGCGGTCGTCTCGGTGGGGACGTTCGGAGGGGGCGTCCTGGTTGCCGGAGGGGAAGGTTTCGTTGCCTACGGTGAGTGTTTCGGGGACGGGGGTGGTGGTGCTGGTTTTGATGGCGATGATTCTTTCGTTGCCGTTGATGATGGGGCATCGCACACCTGAGACCTTGACGTTGACCGGGCTGGTGCTGGTTTGCGGGGCGTTTCTGGCGGTGCTGGTTTCGAGCTGGAAAGGGAGTGCGGAGCGGACGCTATCCATGCCGACCACCGGATGGTGGGTGTTCTTTGGTTTGCTGACTTTCACGGTGCTGCTTCAGGTATTGCCGATCAGGCCGCTGGCCGCCTGGCTGGGTCCCTACCCTGAGGCACTGTGGAATCATCCCGCGTTTGAACCGAGCTCCTGGTCGCCGAATCCGGCCTGGGCGATTCGATCATGGGCAGTGTTTGCCGCGCTGTTTGCCTTGGCCTGGTTGGCTGGGAGTCTTCGAACCCGGCAAAGAAACTGGATCTGGCTTGCGATTGTTGCCATGGCCATTTTTCAGGGAATCTATGGACTGATCAGCCATGCCAGCGGTGCTGAATCAATATTCGGCATCTGGGAGCGCAATAATGACCGCTTCGTCCATGGCAGTTTCAGCAACCGCAACCTGTATGCCGGCTACCTGTCTCTGGCCTGGCCGCTGGTCGTGACTGTCTGGTGGCTTCGAGACATGCCGCTGATTTCACGCCTGCCATCCGAGCTGAAAGTGACCGGGAGTGTGATCTGCGGTGCAATCATCGGGGCGGCACT
This sequence comes from Wenzhouxiangella sp., assembly GCA_007134485.1. Classification (GTDB taxonomy): domain Bacteria; phylum Pseudomonadota; class Gammaproteobacteria; order Xanthomonadales; family Wenzhouxiangellaceae; genus Wenzhouxiangella. The sequence goes on from SLKT01000079.1 coordinate 2,820, forward strand.
GATGGGCAGTGGTTCACGGCTGGGCTCGGTCGGCGGCGTGATCGGCATGCTGACTCTCTTGTTGCTCTGGACCCGTTACCGGGGGCACCTGAAGGGCATCGCGATCTGGCCGGTGTGGCTGGCGGCATTTGCCGCGTTTTTACTGGCCACCTGGTATGGACTGGCGCCCCTGACCGATCGATTGTCGGTCACGACGATGGAAGAACGGCGTTTTCAGGTGTTTGCCCTGATGTTCAGCGACTTTCCCGCACGCTGGTGGCTGACCGGTGTAGGGCTGGGTGGGTTCGAGGCGGTATTCAAGCTGATACAGCCCGAAGAAATGAGCGGTTGGTGGGATTATGCCCATAATGATCTATTGCAATGGATTCTGGAAATGGGTCTGGTGGGAGCGATCCTGCTGGGAATGGTCATCGCCGCCATCTGGAAGAATGCGACCACTCGCCTGGAGCGAATTCCGCTGTATGCCGGCCTGGTCGCGTTGGTGGTGATCTCTCTGGGCGACTTCAGCTGGCACATACCCGGCACCCAGGTTGTGCTGGCCATCTACATCGGGGTTCTGGCTCGTCCGGACCGTTCGCGTAACCCCATGAATGGAAACAATAAAGATGAGCACAAGCGGCGCCGTTTGAAAGATGAACGGTTACAAAATCATGACAGTTCGTGATAGAGTCCCCCTTAATGAAAAAGTCCTGATGATCAGGACGGGGATCTGAAAGGGGACACTTTCAGCATGACTTCCGTATTCCAGAGTGGTCTTGTCTTTGGAACCGCATTTACCTTGGCAGCGGTGCTTGTTCCCGTACTCAAGCATCCGGCCCTGAGACTGGGCCTGGTGGACGATCCCTGCCATCGCAAGCGCCATGTCGGAGCGATCCCCCTGACGGGTGGCCTGGCCATGTTTCTGGCCTTCACGGCCACCTTGTTGATCCATGCCGGTGACATCAGTGAATATGCTGGCTTGTTTGCCGGCATGGGCATCATGTTGCTGATCGGCGTGCTCGATGACATTCTCGATCTGCGCGCGCTGACCAAGCTGATCGCGCAGATCATCGTCGCCACGCTGGTTGTGGTCGTGAGCGGACTGGAAATCAATCAGATCGGCCCGGTGTTTGGTGAGTCCATGGGAAAGGTGGGCCTGGGGCCGTTGTCCATTCCGTTGACCGTGATCTGCATTGTTTTCATGATGAATGTCATCAACATGGCCGATGGGGTTGACGGGCTGGCCGGTGGAATCTGTTTCATCACCTTGTCGATGCTCGCCCTTGTGGGCTGGCTGAACGGCGCACCGGCGTCATTGACGACCATTTCGGTGGTGCTGGCGCTGTCCGTGGCCGGATTCTTGATGTGGAACATGCGTTTTCCCTTCCGCGAAAGCGCTTCGGCCTTCATGGGAGATGCCGGCAGCATGATGCTGGGCTTCGCCATTGCCTGGCTGGCCATCGCCATGGCCACGACCGATGGTTCGACGGTCTACCCGGTGACCATTGCCTGGATTCTGCTGATCCCGTGCATGGACACGCTGGCCATTTCCATACGGCGCATCCGCTGCGGACGCAGCCCAATGGCACCTGACCGCACTCATCTTCACCACATCCTGCAACGATGCCATTTGTCCGTTACCGCCACGGTCGGTGTGATTCACCTGATGGTGCTGGCGGCCGGACTGTTCGGCATTATCGGATGGCAGTTGGGCTGGCCGCAGTGGCTGTTGTTCGCCTTGGCGGCGAGCATCATGGTGGGGTATACGGTGCTGTTGCTGAATGCGCACCGGGTGCTTCGGCGGGTTCGGAGGGTGGTGGGGAATAGTAATGAGGTTAAAGGTTAAAGGGGAAAGGTGAAAAGATCGGTTTACGGGTTACGGGTTACGGGTTACGGG
>SLKT01000098.1 GCA_007134485.1 Wenzhouxiangella sp.
AACCTCTTAACCTCTTTGCCCCTTCGCCCATTAGCCCTTTCGCCCTCTCGCCCCTGTAAAATACGTCCATGCCCCGCCTCGCCATCGAATCCTCCACCGAACACTGCTCCGTCGCCCTGCAAAACGGCGAGTCCGTGCTGAGCCGCGATGCAGTCGAACCGCGCGCCCACGCAAAACTGATCCTGCCGTGGTCGCGAGAGCTCTTGAGCGAAGCCGGTATCGGATTTGGCGACCTCGACAGCCTGGCAGTGGGTCGCGGTCCCGGCGGTTTCACCAGCCTTCGCATCGGCCTGGGCATCGTCCAGGGACTGGCCCTGGCCCACGACCTGCCGGTACATCCGGTTTCCAGCCTTGACGCCCTGGCCTTCAACATTGCACAAGACTATCCCGACCGCAGTATCCTGGCCCTTCTGGATGCGCGCATGGGCGAGGTCTACGCTGCCTGGTACCAGCCCACCCCGTCCGGGCCGCAACGAATCGGCGAGGAACGCCTGCTGGCCCCGGATGCCCTGGCCGCCGCTCACGGCACCGACTGGCTGGCTGCCGGCCCCGGTGCTCGCGCTCATGCCGACCTGCTGACTCAGACCGGCTTCGAATTACCCGACAACGATCCGACCTGGCCCGATGCCCGGGCCCTGCTCGAATTATCGCGGCATATCGAACCGGTACCCGCCTACCGCATCGAACCGACCTACCTGCGCGATCAGGTCACTGGTTGAAGAAAAAAGGAATTTTCTCGCAGAGACGCGGAGCCACGGAGATAAACAAAAGAACCAATAAAACCAACACAACCAATCAACAGGACAATCCAGACAGTATGGTGTAGCATTTTTGCAGGTTGGCTGTCACTTCCACATCCGCCACGCGGAGAATCACGATGCAATTCATCCCGAAATCACTGCTCAGGAATCTCTACAACCGCTCCAGCCTGCGCAACACCTCCGACGGAGTTCGCTTGTCGATCAAGAACCGGCTGGCGCCGGCGATACTGAAATCGCTGGATCGTATTGCCCTCAATGGACGACAGATTCCACTGACCCAGGTCAGTTTGCAGTTCGAATCCGGTCTGCGCCGAAACGCCGATGAACTGGGTAAAGACAAGGCCGTCGAGTTTTCAATGGGCACACTGATGAATATCGAGATCGCCACCGACTCACTGCCACCGGGAGAACATGAAATCGATCTTGAGTTTACCGTCGAACCGTTCGGCCGGCTCGAGCTAAAACTGAAGGATCAACTCAATACCGGTCAGCGCGACCCTGATGCGATTCCGCGCAATCATCAAGATGACTATTCCGAGGAAATCGTGACCGCCCGGCGTGATTTCGTGGAACAGAAGTCAGCCTGCAAGCTCGATCATATCACCCGCCCATCCTTCGATCCGCATGTGACCCGGGGCAATATCGAGAACTTCACTGGTGTGGCCCAGATCCCTCTGGGCATTGCCGGGCCTTTGAAGATTCATGGCGAGCACGCCAACGGCGAATTCTACGTACCCCTGGCCACGACCGAAGGCACGCTGGTCGGCTCGTACAACCGCGGCATGAAGGTGATCGCCCAGAGCGGTGGCGTGACCTGCGCCGTGGTGGGTGACAACATGCAGCGCGCACCCGTATTCGGTTTCGAGTCCGCCGGCCAGGCTCGCGCATTCGCCGATTGGCTGGTGGCGAACATGGATCATCTGAAGGAGGTTTGCAGGGAGTCCGATCCTTTCGTCAACCTGAAGTACATCGACTACTACCTGGCCAGTCGCTTTGTCTATACACGCTTCAATTTCACCACCGGCGATGCGGCCGGCATGAACATGGTCGGCAAGGCGACGTTTGCCGCCTGCAACTGGATTCTGGCCAACTATCGCGAAGCCGAGGTGCGTGACTTCTTCCTGGAAGCCAACCTGGCGACCGACAAGAAGGCTTCCATGATCAACACCATGCGCACTCGCGGCAAGCGGGTGACCGCGGAGTGCACGGTCAAGCGAGAGGTGTTGCAGCAAATCATGGATGCCGATACCGAGCAACTCTACCGGCATGCTGGGATCGCCAATGTCGGCAGCATGCTCTCCGGCGCCAACAACAATGGCTGCCATGCCGCCAATGCCATCACCGCCATGTTCATCGCAACGGGCCAGGATGTCGCCAATGTCGCCGAATCCTCGACCGGGATCCTGTACACCGAATTGACCGAGGACAAGGATCTCTACATCTCGATCACCCTGCCCTCGCTGATCGTGGCAACCGTCGGCGGCGGAACCGGGCTGCCGACCCAGAATGAAGCGTTGCAGATCATGGATTGCGCCGGTGTAGGCAAGGTCCACAAGTTTGCCGAGATTGTCGCCGGCACGGTACTGGCCGGTGAGATTTCCCTGGCCGCGGCCATCAGTTCACTGGATTGGGTCTCCAGCCATGACCAATACGGGCGCAACGATCCTAACAAGGTGAACAAGACGTAAAGGAGAGCAAGCCAATGATGCCGGACGGCTCCTACACGATCGATTCGCTACTGAAGTTCCTCAAGCAGGCCGGTATGGAAGGTCTGATCAACCCGGCCGTGGCGCGTGCCCGGCGCAATGCCGTCGAGCAGCTGAAGGTCGAGCTGACCGAAGACGAACGCAAGGATGTGCGCAAGATCGATGCCGATGACCTGGCCTCACGCTTCCACAAACTGGAAGGATCAAGCATTCGAGTCGAAGCGCTTGCACTGTATAGCGAGCGTTTCTGCAAGGGCTTGACCGACTTTCTGTCCTGGATGCAAGACCCGGCCGGCTTTCAGAGTGTCGGTGGCGAACGTGCGCGCGCCATCCCGCGTGGTCACATCAGCCCCGAGACCCGGGTGGCCGAAGGCATCGCCCTGGAAGCGACCGAACGAGACACTTCCAACATCATTCCCATTCCACTGCGGGATTCGCAAACTGTCTATGTGGCCAACCTCCCGTTCGATCTGAGCGCCGAAGAGGCCGATCGAATTGCGCGCATTGTTCAGGCCTTTGTCAATGGGCAACAGGACTCCAGTGGATATGAAGAACCATGAGCCGATTGTTCATCATTTCGCTGATGGTGGTGTTTGCCGTCGCGGGCATCAGCCTGTGGCTGTATTTCCTCTACTCCGGCGCCGAGGGGCCATTCGTCGAGGAACTGGTGCCGGAACTGGTGGTGTTCTGCATCGAGGCGTTCATCCTGGTCGGTTTGCTGGGCCTGATCCAACGCTACCTCGAGAATCGGCGCAAACGCCAGATGCTGCTCAGTCTTCGGGGATCATTTCGCGACCTGCTCTCGCTGCTCGATATCGCCTTTCTCGATCCCAATGACGAACCAACCTCGTCGAAGGAGCTTGAAACCGACCCGCGCGTGATCGATTACATGCTCGAACAGCTCGAGCGCAAGCACCCCGATCTCGACAGCCTGATCGCCCTCAAGCGCGAGGGCGACGAGTCACTTTCCATGACCCGCGACCTGGTGGCCGTCGCCGCCCAGATCTCGGCCACCCACATGAACTGGTGGATCGCCATCGTCGACAGCATCCGCAACCTGGCCGAGGCTCGTGATCGTCAAGGCATCGAGCACAGCCTGCACGAAATGCTCATCAACATCCGCGAATTCAACCGACTCGAGATCTGATGCTTGTAAAGGGGTCTCGCGCAGAGACGCAGAGGCGCAGAGCAAAAAAAGTAAAGAACTCCGAAACACCGACGACACCGAAATCCGGCTTCTCATTGGTCGGCCAGGCATGGGGCGACAGGTGGGAATTGGCTGAGAGTCTGGCGGTAGCTTAGTTCTGGCTCCCCTATCAAGCAACTCCCACCGGTCAAGCGACGAGTGGGCTTGACCGGGGCCGGGGTCGAGGTGACGGAATCGGGCACGGCCTTTCCGTTCTTCGAGCGCCCGAAAACCCTACAAATGGCGTGCTGCTCTCCATTGGATCAAACGCGATTCGGTGGCACCAGAGCGCCGGTGGACTCGAAGAATAGCCCCCCGCCGCTAACCTCGATCCCGGCCCAGGGCAAGGCGACTCGGCGCCCTGCCTCCATAAACTCCAACCTGAACCGGACAGACCCGGAAAACCCCATCAATCTCTTCTGTAGTTTCAGAGTCTTTTACCTTTTGAACCCGCGTCTCAGCGCAGTTCTCCATCAAGAGGCGGATTGCCGAAGGCGAAAAGCCTCTTGATGGAGAACGTCCGCGCGTGTCTCTGCGCGAGTAAGCTTTTTTGTGTTTGCTTCGCGACAGCGGGACCGGAAACGGAACTGAAGATTCTGCGAGAGGATGCTTTTTTTATGTCACAACACCTCTTTCAACGGCCAGCAAAAAGTCGTTTGGGTTTGAGGTGGCCGTGGCCGTCGGTTTCGCCGATGCCGATAAAGCCGTCGGGGCCATACAGGCGGGCCTGGCCGACGGGGGAGTGGTCGACTGCGGCCAGGCGTTGGCCCTGGCGGATTCGGGAGGCCTGGATGATATCGAGATGAACTGCGGGCAAATGTTGTAGGGCCTGATCAGGGGATAACAGCAAGGCAGCCGCTTCTTCCGGAGTCAGACTCTCCAGATCGCTCAATCCAACGGCGTCCTTCAGTTCGAACGGCGCGCTGAGTGTTCGCCTCAGGGCACTCAGGTGAGCGCCACAGCCCAGCGCCTGGCCAATGTCCCTGACCAGTGAACGGATATAAGTCCCCTTGGAACATTTTACATCCAGTGTGAAGCGGGGCAGATTGATGCCGGTTAGCTCCAGCTTGTGGATGGTAATCGCCCGCGGTGGGCGCTCTACGGTCTCGCCCTTGCGGGCCAGTTCATACAAACGCTTGCCACCCTGCTTGAGCGCTGAATGCATCGGCGGGACCTGTTCGATTTCACCGCGAAACCGCTTCAGTACCATTTCGATCGCATCACGATCCAGCCTGGGTACCGGATGCTCGGCGATCACTTCACCCTCGGCATCCTCACTATCGGTGACGACACCCAGGGTGGCCTCAGCCGAATAGGCCTTGGCGGCATCAAGCAAAAATCCGCTGACCTTGGTGGCCTCGCCGAAACACAGCACCAGAAGGCCGGAGGCCATGGGATCCAGGGTGCCGGCATGACCGGCCTTGCGAATGCCGAGCACACGCTTGGCCCTGCCCAGTGCGGCGTTGGAGGTCAGCCCGACCGGCTTGTCGAGCAGCAGGATGCCGGAACCGGGATCAGACAAATGCGCTGACGCAAAGCGTGATCAGGCCGCCGGAGAAGATGCCCAGCGCCAGCACCGCGACACCATTGATGGTCAGCACGGCGCGGAAATCAACAGGAGCCGTGATGGCCGACTCGTGTTCGGGCTCGTCGAAGTACATCAGCTTGACCACGCGCAGGTAGTAGAAGGCGCCGATCACGGCCATGACCACGGCCAGCACGGCCAGCCCGGTAAAACCGGCGCCGATGGCCGCGGCAATCACCTGCCACTTGGCGAAAAAGCCCAGGAAGACCGGAACGCCCGCAAGCGAGAACAGGATCATCATCATCAGGAAGGCATGCCACGGGTTGCGCTTGGCCAGGCCCTTGAAGTCCTCAAGCTGATCGGCCTCGCGATCACCATTGGAGATCAGGATGATCACGGCAAACGCGCCTGCCGACATGATGGCGTAGGCAATGGCGTAGAACATCGCGGCGGCATAGCCCTCGGGCGTGCCGGCCAGAATGCCGAGCATCATGAAGCCCATGTGCGAGATGGTTGAATAGGCCAGCATGCGCTTGATATTGGTCTGGGCGATGGCGACCACGTTACCCAGCACCAGCGACAGCGCGGCCAGCACCACCAGCATGCCCTGCCAGTCACCATGCAGGCCAATCAGGCCGTTGTCGAGCAGCCGGATGGCCAGCGCCAGGCCAGCCAGCTTGGGCACCGAGGAAATGAACAGAGCTATGGCCAGTGGCGCACCGTGATAGACATCCGGCACCCACATGTGAAACGGCACCGCGCCGAGCTTGAAGGCAATGCCGATGACCACGAACACCAGCCCGAAGGTCAGCAGCATGGAATCTCCGGCACCACCGCCCAGTGCGGCGCTGACATCGGCCAGGTTGAGCGAGCCGGTCGCCCCATAGATCAGGCTCATGCCGTACAGCAACAGGCCCGAGGCCAATGAACCCAGGATGAAATACTTCATCGCGGCCTCGGAACCAAAGCGCGAATCCCGATCCAGCGCGACCAGCGCATAGGTCGACAGGGCCAGCAACTCAAGCCCCAGGTAGACGGTGATCATGTTGGAGGCCGAGATCATCACCATCACGCCCAGAAGCGCAAACAGGCTCAAGGTATAGAACTCGCCCTTGAACAGGTTGAACTGGCGCAGGTAATGCTTGGCATAGACAAACACCCCGGCCAGGATAATGTAGGCAAACACCTTCAGCACATCACCAAAGCGATCACGCACAAAGGTATCGGAAAACGCGTACAACACCTCACCCGGCGGCAACATCACCCGAAGCGTCAGAATGGCCGCAAACACCAGCGTCAACACCGCCAGCAAATGCGTCAATCCCCGCCGATCCTGCGAAATAAACAGATCCGCCAACAGCACCACACAGGCCATGGTCAGCACGAAGATCTCGGGGAGGGCTAGTTGTAGTTCAGCTACGGTCATTGTCTTGATCTTCTATCAATTTGGTCGGTTCGTGCTGTATCTCTCGTTTCGGTATACGGTTTCCGGTTTCCGGGTTGGCTTCGTTCAAGTCTTTCCGGAAACCGGAAACCGTCTTTTCCTAATTCAGTTTCGACACCACAATATGTTCCACAAGATTCTGCACCGAAGCCTCCATCATCTCCAGCAACGGATACGGCCAGACACCCACGCCCAGCACCAGTACGGCCAGGACGGTGAGCATGATCCACTCGCGCTTGCCCAGGTCCTTCAGGCCGGCGACGTTGTCATTGGCCACCTCACCGTAAAAGACTCGCTTGACCAGCCACAGGCTGTAGGCCGCGCCCAGCAACAGGGTCAGGGCGGCGACGAAGGCAAACCAGAAATTGGCATGGAAGGCGGCCAGGATGACCATGAACTCGCCGACGAAGCCGCTGGTGCCCGGCAGGCCGGAGTTGGCCATGAAAAACAGCACGGCAAACATGGCGAACCACGGCATGGTGTTGGCAACCCCGCCATAAGATGAAATCTCACGGCTATGGACCCGGTCATAGAGCACGCCGACGGCCAGGAACATGGCGCCTGAGATAAAGCCATGGGAAATCATCTGCACCATGGCGCCGCTGATACCCAGTCCCGCCCCGGTCAATTCACCGGTGTTGCGCAGGATGGCAAAGGTCAGGAACAAGCCAAGAGTGACAAAGCCCATGTGCGAGATCGAGCTGTAGGCGATCAGCTTTTTCATGTCCGACTGGGCCAGGGCCACGAAACCGATATAGGCAATCGCGACCAGTGACAGGCCAATCACCAGCCAGTCCAGTTCGGCGGCGGCATCGGGCACGATGGGTAGCGAGAAGCGGATCAGGCCGTAGCCACCGATCTTCAGCATGACCGCGGCCAGCACCACCGAACCGCCCGTGGGGGCCTCGACGTGGGCATCCGGCAACCAGGTATGCACCGGCCACATCGGCACCTTGACCGCAAACGCAATCAAAAAGGCCAGGAAGATCCAGATCTGGGCCGACAGACTGATCGGCAACTGGTGCAAGTCCAGGATAGCGAAACTGCCGCCTTGCAAGTACATCCAGATCAGCGCGATCAGCATGAACACCGACCCGAAGAAGGTGAACAGGAAGAACTTAATGGTGGCGTATATGCGATTCGGACCGCCCCAGATACCGATGATCAAGAACATCGGCACCAGCATGGCCTCGAAGAACACGTAGAACAGCAGTGCATCGAGCGCGGCGAACATGCCCACCATCAGGCCCTGCAGAACCAGGAAGGCGCCCATGTACAGGTGCGCTCGATCGGTAATCGTCCAGCCGCCGATGATGACCAGCACGCCAATCAGCGTGGTCAGCAGAATCAGCGGCAGCGACAGACCGTCGATGCCAAGGTGATAGTGAATATCGAAGGCCGCGATCCAGACGGCTTTTTCCTGGAACTGCATCGCCGAGGTCGAGGCGTCGAAGCCAGCATAGACGACCAGCGACAGCACGAAGGCCAGCAAGGCCGTGGCCAGGGCCAGCGGACGCACCAGATGCGGCATGCGATTGCCGATAGCGGCCAGCAGCACCGCGCCGACGATGGGAATCCAGATCAGAAGACTGAGCAGGGGCCAATCAAACATGAATCATCATCCCCTTACCGGAGCAGAACGAAGGACGCCACGATGGCCACCAGGCCGATGATCATGGCGAACGCGTAGTGAAACAGGAAACCCGACTGCAGGTGGCGCATCACGCCGGCCAGCTTGCCGACCACCCGGGCCGAGCCGTTGACGATCAATCCATCGATCAGGAAGCGATCCCCGCCGCGCGAAAGCCCCGAGGCCACTTTCAGCCCGGCGGCGGTCAGCACGTTCTGATACAGCTCGTCGAAGCCGTACTTCTTGTCGAGAATTTTCCAGACCAGCAGCAGGCGCTGCTTGATGGTTTCGGCCAGTCCGGGATTGAACAGGTAGATATAGGTGGCGATCGCCACCCCCGTCATGGCCAACCAGAACACCGGCGTGACAAAACCATGCAGGCCAAAGGCGAACGGACCGTTTTCGAACTTGTAGGCCAGTTGCGCGACCACGTCATGGGCCTCGCGCACGATGATGGAATCGGCCATGGCCCCGCCGAATAAAAGTGGCACCACGGTGAAATAACCAATCAGCACCGAGGGGATGGCGAGCAGAATCAAGGGTATCGTCACCACCCAGGGCGATTCATGGGCATGCGAACGGGTCTCCTCGTCCATGCGGGTCGGACCGTGGAAGGCCAGGTAAAGCATGCGGAAGCTGTACAGGGCGGTGATCAGTACGCCGGCATAGACGGCAAAGGTGGCAAAAGCCACACCCGGCCGATCGGCCAGCTTGACCGCCTCGATAATCAGGTCCTTGGAATAAAAGCCCGAGAAGAACGGGAATCCGATCAACGCCAGCGAGCCGATCCAGGCGGTTGCCGCTGTGATCGGCATGTACTTGGAAAGCCCGCCCATCTGACGCATGTCCTGCTTGTGATGCAGGGCGATGATCACTGAACCGGCGGCCAGGAACAGCAGCGCCTTGAAGAAGGCATGGGTCATCAGATGGAAGATTGCCACCGAGTAAGCCGACACGCCCAGTGCCACGGTCATGTAACCGAGCTGCGAGAGCGTGGAGTAGGCGATCACCCGCTTGATGTCGTTCTGGACAATGCCGACCAGGCCCATGAACAACGCGGTAATGGCGCCGATGATCAGGATGAAGCTCAAGGCGGTCACCGAGGCCTCGAACATCGGTGACAAACGAGCGACCATGAAGATGCCGGCGGTGACCATGGTGGCGGCATGGATCAGGGCCGAAATCGGGGTCGGGCCTTCCATGGAATCCGGCAGCCAGACATGCAACGGCACCTGGGCCGACTTGCCCATGGCGCCGATGAACAGGCAGATGCAGATGAAGGTCATCACCTGCCATTCCATGCCGCCGAGGATGCTGATGGTCTGGCCTTCCACCGCCGGGGTGGCGGCAAACACTTCGGCATAATCCAGCGAACCCATGTAAAGCAGGATGGCGCCAATGCCGAGCAGGAAACCGAAATCACCGATGCGGTTGACCAGGAAGGCCTTGAGGTTGGCCTTGACCGCAGAGTCTTTCTTGAACCAGAAGCCGATCAGCAGGTAGGACACCACGCCGACCGCCTCCCAGCCGAAGAACAGCTGAAGAAAGTTGTTGGCCATGACCAGCATGAGCATGGCGAAGGTGAACAGGTTGATGTAGGCGAAAAAGCGCTGGTAACCGTCATCTTCATGCATGTAACCGATGGTGTAGATGTGCACCATCAGAGAGACGAAGGTGACCACCACCATCATCAGCGCAGTCAGGCTGTCGACCAGGAAGCCGATCTCGAAGCGGATGCCATCGGTGATCGCCCAGGCATAGACCGAGTAGTTGAGCACCGGCAGATCATTGAAGAATACCTCCCAGGCGACATAGGAGGACAGCACGAATGAACCGGCCACGGCCAGAATGGTGACCCAGTGTGCCCCGGCCCTGCCGACCTGGTGACGGAACAGACCTGCAACCAGGCAGCCGAGAAGCGGCAGCAGCGGAATCAGCAGCAGAATGGTTTCTATATTCACAGCCTTATCCCTTCAAGTCGGCGATGTCGTCCACACTGATCGACTGACGGTTGCGGAATAGCACCACCAGGATCGCCAGCCCGATGGCCGCCTCGGCTGCGGCCACGGTCAGGATGAAGAACACGAAAACCTGGCCGTCCATGTGATCGAGGAAATACGAAAACGCCACGAAGTTCATGTTGACCGCCAGCAGCATCAACTCGATGCACATCAGCAGGATCAGCACGTTCTTGCGATTGAGAAAAATGCCGGCCACGCTGATGCAGAACAGCACCGCACCCAGGCTCAGAAAATGCGCCAATGTCAGCATGCTCAGTTCTCCTCCCCTTCCGATTGCATCTTGACCATGCGCACTCGGTCTGAACGCTTGACCTGGACCTGGCGGGCCGGATCCTGCTTGCGTGTCCCCGGCCGCTGACGATGAGTAAGGGCAATCGCAGCAATGATGGCAACCAGCAGGATCACCGCCGCCACTTCGAAGGCATACAGGTACTTGGTATAGAGCAACATGCCCAGCTCGGTGGTGTGGCTGTAGTCATCCGGCTTGGGCTCGGGCATGGGCATGGATTCCAGGCCACGCGTCCAGATCACCAGGAACATCTGCAGGGCCATGGCAAAGGCCACCAGCAGACCAACCGGCAAGTACCGGGCGAATCCCTCCTTGAGTGGATTGACATTGACATCGAGCATCATGACCACGAACAGGAACAACACCATGACCGCACCGACATAGACCAGTACCAGCACGATGGCCAGGAACTCGGCATGCATCAGCAGCCAGATGCAGGCCGCGGAGAAGAACGACAGGACCAGAAACAACACCGCGTAAATCGGGTTGCCGACAGTCACAACGCTCAACGCCGATCCAATCAGGATGGCGCTGAACAGGTAAAAGATGATTTCAATGGCTCCCATGAATGAAGATCCTTAACGATAGGCCGCGTCTTGTTGGCGGGCTGCCGCAATCTGCTCCTCGTAGCGATCTCCGATTGCCAGCAATTGTTCCTTGGTGACGATGTGTTCGCCGCGATTCTCGAAGTGGTACTCGCTGATGTGGGTCTCGACGATGGAGTCCACCGGACAGGATTCCTCGCAGAAACCGCAGTAGATGCACTTGAACAAATCGATGTCGTAACGGGTGGTACGCCGGGTACCGTCTTCTCGCTGGTGCGAGTCGATGGTGATCGCCAGAGCCGGACAGACCGCCTCGCACAGCTTGCAGGCAATGCAGCGTTCCTCGCCGTTGGGATAGCGACGCAGCGCATGCAGGCCGCGAAAGCGTGGTGACTTCGGCGTTTTTTCCTCCGGATAGTTGAGCGTTTCCTTGGGAGAGCGCCAAAAACGGAAGGTCACCCTCAAACCCTGCATGAGCTCGAGCAGCATCAGCGATTTCAGATAGCGTGTGACAGCTTGCATATCAACCTCCGTACCAGCCCAGCACCCGGAACACGCCGGCCACCATGATCCAGACGATGGTGATCGGGATGAATACCTTCCAGCCCAGCCGCATGATCTGGTCATAGCGATAGCGCGGGAAAGTGGCCCGGAACCACAGATAGAAGAAACAGAACACCACGGTCTTCAACAGGAACCAGTGAACGCCGCCCTCGGCGAGGAAGGTGTCGCCGAGCACCGGCACGCCCTGGAAGGGACTCAACCAGCCGCCCAAGAACAACGTCGCGGCCAGGGCCGAAATCAGAATCATGTTGGCATATTCGGCCAGAAAGAACACCGCAAAGGCCGAGCCGGAATAGTCGACATGGAATCCGGCGACAATTTCGGACTCACCCTCGGCCACATCGAAGGGCGCACGGTTGGTCTCGGCCACCCCCGAGATGAAATAGATGACAAACAAGGGCAGCAGAGGCAACCAGAACCAGCTCAGGATTCCGCCGGACTGGGCATGCACGATGCCGGACAGGTTCAGGGTGCCGGCCAGCACGATCACACCGACCAGGGCAAAGCCCATGGCGATTTCGTAACTGACCGTCTGCGCCGCCGCGCGCAGGCCGCCGAGCAGGGCGTACTTGGAATTGGACGCCCAGCCACCGATCAGGACCCCGTAAACCCCCATTGAGGTCATCGCCAGAATGAACAACAGGCCGGCATCGATGTCGGCAAGCACCAGCCAGTCATCGAACGGCACCACCGCCCAGGCGGTCAGCGCCGGGGCCAGGGTCAGCACCGGCGCCAGAATGAACAGGAACCGGTTGGCGTTGGCCGGAATGATGATTTCCTTGAACAGCATCTTGAACAAGTCGGCAAACGGCTGAAACAGCCCCAGCGGCCCGACCCGATTGGGACCGCGCCGGACCTGCATGTAGCCGATCACCTTGCGCTCGAAATAGGTGAAGTAGGCGACCGCGATCGTCACCGGCAACACCACGGCCATGACCTTCATCCATGTCCAGCCCAGGGTTAGCAGTTGCTCCATCATGTCGCGGCCTCCACGGTGATCGGACCATACGATTCCCCCAGACGATGGACGCCACAGGTGGCCACCGGCAACCAGGCGGCATTCGGCGCGATGCGTGGATCAGCCATCCAGGACAGCTCGATGCTTTCATCGCCTTGGGTGACTCGTGCCTTGGCTTCAGGATCCAGGCCCAGTTTTTCGGCCGTGGCCGGATTCAGGCGCACTATGGTCGGGCCGGAATGGTCGGTCTGTTGCAGGGCCGGTGCACGACGAACCAGGGAATCACCCGCGTAAATCGGCACATCGCCCACCCGCCAGAGCAGTTCGGAGTCACCGGTGGCCGGTGGATGAGATTCCGCGGTCGGGGCCTCGCTGACATCGGACTGATCCAGACGCGAAGTCACCTCGTCCAGGCCGACAAAATCAAACCCGTCGATTTCCAGGCTTTCGCCGAGACGACGCAGAATCTTCCAGCCGGGGCGGGCATCGCCGCGCGGTTTGACCACAGCCGACATGGCCAGTTGCCGGCCGTCCAGGTTGATAAACGTGCCATCGGTTTCCGGCACTGGGGCCAGCGGCAGCAACACATCAGCCACTTCGGCCAGATCGCTGCCGACAAAGCTGGTCACGGCCACCACGGCATCGGCCGCGCCCAGGGCCTTCATCGCTCCGGCCGGATTGGCCAGGTCAAACTCCGGCTCGATGTCCCAAAGCAGATAACCATGCCGCGGCTTCTCCAGCATGTCGCGGGCATCCAGGCCGCCGTTGCCGGGCACGGCGCCGGCTTGCCAGGCGCCCTGGCTATTGGCCGGACCGGGCAGTATGCACAAGGCGCATTCCAGGGTCTGGCCAATCCATTCGGCCAGACGCCTCAGCCAGGCGGCCGAGGGATGGTTGAGGGCCACATCACCCAGCACGATCACGGCCTGGTCGGCCTTGTGCAGCATTTCGGCGACATTGCGTGCCGCCGGCTCGGGCTGTCGCTCCCCGATAAAGCGGCCGAGTTCGTCATCGGGCAGGCTCGCATCGCTCAGATCAGCAGCTGCGCGGGCCACCCGGCCGAGGGTCTCGACCAGGGTCTGCGGCGGGACGATCAGGCGCTCGGCCAGGTCGAAATGGAAATCGTAAGCGACCGGATTGAGATCCATGACCCGCGCGCCCGATTGACGCCAGGCGGTTCGTACCCGGTGACCCAGAATGGGCTGGTCATGGCGGATATTGCTGCCGACCAGAAAGATTGCATCGGCCCCGGCCAGGTCCCGGCTGGGTCGGTCCATGTGGGCACGTCCGGCCTGCGGATGACTGAAGTCACTCATGCGCAGGCGGTGATCGATATTGGCGCTGCCCAGGCCTTCGGCCAAGGCCTTGAGTAGCAGATGTTCTTCGCTGGTGGCGCGTGGTGAAGCCAACACACCAAGCGACTCGCCACCTTGCTTGTCCACGGTAGAGCGCAGAGCCTTGACCGCGGTTTCGATGGCGGTGTCCCAGTCAGTCTCTTGCCAGTGGCCGTGCAGCTTGACACGTGGTCGAGTCAGACGATCATCACTGGCCAGGCCGAAATGCGAGTAGCGGTCGCGATCTGCCAACCAGCATTCGTTGATGTCCTCGTTTTCGCGCGGGACGGCGCGCATGATCTCGCGGCCGCGCACGTGGTAGAACAGGTTCGAGGCCACGCAATCATGGCTGCCCAGAGATGACCGGGCGCGCATCTCCCAGGGCCGGGCCGAGAAGCGAAACGGCTTGTTGGTCAGGGCGCCGACCGGGCACAGATCGATGATGTTGCCCGACAGTTCGGAATTGATATTGCGCTCGATGAAGGTTGAAATCTCGGTGTGTTCACCTCTGCCGATTCCACCCAGTTCGGCAGTGCCGGCAATTTCTTCCAGGAAACGCACGCAGCGGGTGCAGTGAATGCAGCGGGTCATGTCGGTCGAGACCAGCGGGCCGAGATTCTTGTCCTTGACCACGCGCTTGCGCTCGGTAAAGCGCGACACTGAACGGCCGTAACCCATGGCCAGATCCTGCAGCTCGCACTCTCCACCCTGGTCACAGATCGGGCAATCCAGCGGGTGGTTGATCAGCAGAAACTCCATTACGCCACGTTGGGCATCGACCGCGCGCTTGGACTCCGTGAATACCTTCATGCCGTCGGCTACCGGAGTGGCGCAAGCCGGCAACGGCTTTGGTGCCTTTTCAACGTCCACCAGGCACATCCGGCAATTGGCTGCGATCGAAAGCTTGGTGTGGTAGCAGAAACGGGGAATGTCGATCCCGATGCGATCGGCCGCCTCGATGATCATCGAGCCCTTGGGCGCCTGCACCTCCTGGCCATCGATTTCCAGGGTGACGGTATCGGTTTGTTGGTCTTGGACGGTAGCCATGGTCTAGGATCGGGACTCGGGACTCGGGACTCGGGACTCGGGTTGCATCGGGCTCATGCGGCTTCTCCCATTTTCTCAGCCACGATGGAGCGCTTGTGCTCCACGTAGTACTCGAACTCGTGACGGAAATGACGCAGGAAACCCTGGACCGGCCAGGCGGCGGCTTCGCCGAAGGCGCAGATGGTGTGGCCCTCGATCTGGCCGGCGGCCGAAGCCAGCAAGTCGATGTCTTCCATGCGGCCCTTGCCGTCCATGATGCGTTTCAGTACCCGGTACATCCAGCCGGTGCCCTCGCGGCACGGCGTGCACTGGCCACAGGACTCGGCATAGTAAAAGCGCGCGATGCGGGTGCAGGCGGCGACCATGCAAGTGGTCTCGTCCATGACGATCACCGCGCCCGAACCCAAACCGGAGCCGGCCTTCTGCAAGGCATCGAAGTCCATGGTGATATCCATCATCACATCGGCCGGCAATACCGGCATGGACGAACCACCTGGAATCACGCCCTTGAGCTTGTTGCCGTTCTTCATGCCACCGGCCATCTCCAGCAGCTCGGAAAACGGCGTGCCCAGCGGCACTTCGAAGTTGCCCGGCTTGTTGATATGGCCCGACACCGAAAAAATCTTCGGCCCGCCGTTGTTGGGCATCCCGACATCCAGAAACCAGTTGGCGCCATTGCGCATGATGGCCGGCACCGAGGCCAGGGTTTCGGTGTTGTTGATGGTGGTCGGTTTGCCATACACACCGAAGTTGGCCGGGAATGGCGGCTTGAAGCGCGGCTGACCCTTCTTGCCTTCCAGCGATTCCATCAGCGCGGTTTCCTCGCCACAGATGTAGGCGCCGGCGCCAAGCACGTTGTACATATCGAAATCGACGCCCGAATCCATGATGTTCTTGCCCAGGTAACCGGCGTCATAGGCTTCCCGGACCGCAGCCTCGATCCGCTCGAACGGCTCATGGTGAAACTCGCCGCGCAGGTAGTTGTAGCCGACCGTCGCACCCATGGCGTAGGCGCCAATGGCCATGCCCTCGATCACGGCATGCGGGTTGTACCTGAGGATATCGCGGTCGTGACAGGTACCCGGCTCGGACTCGTCTGAGTTGCACAGCAGGTATTTCTGCACCGGCGCCGAACGCGGCATGAACGACCATTTCAGGCCGGTCGGAAAACCTGCCCCGCCACGCCCGCGCAGATTCGACTTCTTGACCGCTTCGATGATCTCTACTTGCGAAGTCTTCTCACGCAGGATCTTCTCCCAGGCCTCGTATCCGCCGTGACGCTTGTAGGCATCCAGGGACCAGCACTGGTCTTCGTCGAGGTGGGTGAAACAGACGTTGTGATCAGCCATGGGGGGTGCCTCCTTCGGAGGCGGGGAGACGGGAGACGGGAGACGGGAGACGGAAACAGGCACGGCAACCAGCCACGTCTGCACGCCCATTCCTTCCCGAGTCAACTGAACTCACATCAAATCGTTTCATCTCGCAACCTTGTTTTTCCGTCTTCCGTCTTCCGTCTTCCGTCTTCCGTCTTCCGTCTTCCGTCTTCCGTCTTCCGTCTTCCGTCTTCCGTCTTCCGTCTTCCGTCTTCCGTC
>SLKT01000197.1 GCA_007134485.1 Wenzhouxiangella sp.
CAGACCTCAGACCTCAGACTACTGACCACTGACTACCGACCTCCGACCTCCGACCTCCGTCTCCCGTCTCCCGTCTCCCGTCTCCCGTCTCCCGTCTCCCGTCTCCCGCCTCGCCCCACCCCCACAACCCTTGACACCACCGCCCGTGGCGACTATCGTGGCGCCTAGTGGTAAATTGTGGGAAAAAGTGGATTGTGGGTGGAGTGGAGTAGTCAGCGGTGTTTTTCGGCGAGACAGCGATCAATCTGGATGCGAAGGGCCGCATGGCCGTGCCCACCCGTTACCGGGAGGATCTGGATGCGGCCTGTGCCGGAAAGCTGGTGTTGACCTATTCCGCATTTGATTCCGGTTGCCTGTGGTTGTACCCCGAGCCCGAGTGGGAACGGGTGCGTGAACAGGTCATGGGACTGTCCACTTTCAATCCCAGTCATCGCAGCCTGCAGCGTCGCCTGGTCGGTTCGGCCACTCAGCTCGAGGCTGATGGCAATGGAAGAATCTTGCTGCCACTGACGCTCAGGCAGGTGGCGGGTCTGGAAAAGCGCGTGGTCATGATGGGCATGGGCCAGCGTTTCGAGATCTGGAATGAGACTGTGCTCAGCCAGCGCCGCATCGAGGAAGAAAAGGCGATGCAGGAGCAGGCTTCGAGCGAAATGGCACAACTGGTCCTGTAGCCGAGATGGCCACGGGATCAGAACATGTGCCGGTGCTACTGCACCCGGCGCTGGACGGTCTGGATATTTCCGGAGCCGACATTGTCGTGGACGCGACCTATGGTCGTGGCGGCCACAGCCGCGCGATTCTGCAGCGACTGGGTGAGCAGGGGCGCCTGGTGGTGGTGGATCAGGATCCTGAAGCCATCGCCCATGCCCGTGAGCAGTTGGGCAGTGATCAACGGGTCTCGATCTGGCACGGCAGTTTCGCCGATCTGGACCTGATGGCCCGGGAGACCGGGGTGGAAGGCCGGGTCAACGGCCTGTTGCTGGATCTGGGGGTGTCCTCGCCACAGCTGGATTCACCCGAACGGGGCTTCAGCTTTCGCGAGGATGGTCCATTGGACATGCGTATGAACCCGGGGGTGGGTGAATCGGCGGCTGACTGGCTGGCGCGTGCAGAAGAAGCCGATATCGCCCGCGTGATCAAGGAATACGGGGAGGAGAGATTTGCGCGCCGGATTGCCAGGAGCATCGTCATGGCCAGAGCGGATGAGCCCATTAAGCGCACCGCCCAACTTGCCACCATCGTTGCACGGGCCGCGGGGCCTTCGCCCGCGGGTCGCCATCCTGCAACACGCACCTTCCAGGCCATTCGCATCCAGGTCAACGATGAGCTCGCCGCGCTCGACCGAGCGCTCGAAAGCGGGATCGCCATTCTCGCGCCGGGCGGAAGAATGGCGGTGATCAGCTTTCATTCCCTCGAGGACCGCCGGGTCAAGCAGGCGTTTCGTCGCCTGGCCACTCCGCCACCGGCCAGTCGCCGGATGCCGGTCGCACCCGATTTCACTCCGGCCCTGCGCCTGGTCGGTGGAAAGATTCGCCCCGATGAGCATGAACAGCAAGGCAACCCGCGTGCTCGAAGCGCCACCCTGCGCATCGCCGAAAAACTGGCCGGGGGTGCATCATGATCCGCTGGATACTGTTTGCGGTGCTGATGGCGGCCCTGCTGGCTTCATCGGTTGGCGTGGTCGTGCTGCGGCATGAATCGCGCCTGCTGTTTTCAGCCTTGCAGGATGCCGAGTTCGAGCGCGACCAGATCAGTGTCGAATGGAGCCGACTGCAGCTCGAGCAAGCCTGGCTGGCCGAGGCGGGCCGGGTCGAGCGCGAGGCCCATGAGCAGCTCGACATGCGCCGTCCCGAACAGATCGGCATCCTGGTGGATCAGCGATGAAGGCCGCCCGTCCTCAAGTCCGAGGCGCGGTTCGCCTGTGGTTGACGGCCGGGTTGATGGTCGTGTTTGCCGTGGTGCTGATTGGCCGGGCCATCAACCTGCAGGTGATGGAAACCGAGTTCCTTCAAAGTCAGGGTGAGGCCAGATTTCTGCGCCAGGTCGAGATCCCGACAGTGCGCGGCAACATTCTCGACCGCAATGGTGAACCGCTGGCGGTCTCGACTCCGGTGGAATCGGTCTGGGCTCACCCCGGGGAGTTGCTTCAGGCGGCTGATCGAATTCCCATGCTGGCCGGGCTGCTGGATACGCCGGCCGAGGACCTGGAGCGGCGTCTGACCCAGCGGGCCGGGCGTGAGTTCGTCTGGCTCAAGCGGCGAATCCATCCGGAGTTGGCCGATCAGATTCGTGAGCTGGCCATTCCCGGCGTGTTTCTCCAGCGCGAGTTCCGTCGTTTCTATCCCACCGGCGAGGTCAGCGCCCAGATACTCGGGTTCACCAATATCGATGATGTCGGTCAGGAGGGGCTGGAGCTGGCCTACAACAGCTGGCTGGAAGGTGAGCCCGGCGCCAAGCGCGTGATCAAGGACCGCCTGGGCCGGGTCGTTCAGAATGTCGAGATGGTGCGCGAGGCGCGCGCCGGTCGAGACCTGACCGTGACCCTGGACCGGCGTCTGCAGTATCTTGCCTTTCGCGAACTCAAGTCTGCAGTCAGCGAGTTCGGCGCCCGGTCCGGTTCGGTCGTGGTCATGGATGTGACCAGCGGCGAGTTGCTGGCCATGGTCAATGTGCCGTCCTACAACCCCAATGCGCCCAGCAGGATCGCGGCCGATGGCTTGCGCAACCGGGCATTGACCGATGTCATGGAGCCGGGGTCGGTCATCAAACCATTTGCACTGGCCGCGGTGCTCGAGGCCGGGGTCGCCCAGCCGGACATGGTCATTGACACCTCGCCCGGTCATCGCCGGGTGGCCGGTCACACCATCCGCGATGTGCGCAATTTCGGCGAATTGAGCGTGAGCGGATTGCTGGTCAAATCGTCCAATGTCGGTGTGGTCGATCTGGTCATGGACATGGATGCGCGCCATCTCTGGGGACTGTATTCACGCTTTGGTTTCGGCTCGGTCAGCGGGACCGGGTTCCCGGGGGAATCGGCCGGTGTACTGCGCGATTACGAGCGCTGGCGGCAGCTCGAACAAGCGACTCTCTCATATGGATATGGCCTGTCGGTCACGCCGGTGCAACTTGTACGCGCCATGGCCGCGATTGCCGATGGGGGTCGTTTGCGTCAGCCGACGTTCATCGTCGATTCGGACAATCCCCCGCACTCGGTTCTGGACCCGGCCCTGGCCCAGCGCATTGCCCGGATGCTTGAAGAGGCCACCGGACCGGAGGGAACCGGCTGGCGTGCCGACGTGGCCGGCTACCGGGTGGCTGGCAAGACCGGAACTTCGCGCAAGGTCGGCGCTGGCGGCTATCACGACCGTTACGTGGCCAGTTTTGCCGGGTTCGCGCCGGTATCGCGGCCGCGCCTGGCCGCGGTCGTTGTGCTGCATGACCCCAGTGGCGAACAATATTATGGCGGTCAGGTGGCCGCCCCGGTGTTTGGCCGGATCATGGACTCGGCGCTGCGCTTGTTCAATGTACCGCCCGATGATTATGTGACCTTGCTGACCCGTGCCGAGGTGAGCCATGACTGAGCCTGTCTTCGAGATCAGTCTGGCTGAATTGCTCGATGGCTGGGTCGATTCCGGGCCGGTTCCGGCCACCCGGATCGGCGGTCTGGCCCTGGACCACCGTCGGCTCGAGCCCGGCGATGCGTTTGTCGCCCTGGCCGGTGGACAGTCGCATGGCATGGATTATCTGAATGCAGCCATCGAGTCCGGCGCCGTGGCCATCATCCACGATGGCCGGCGAGAAGCTCCCGCCGATTGTCCCGTTCCGGCGCCGGCCGTTGCCGGGTTGTCCGAACGATTGCCCGAGCTGGCCCGACGCCTGTGGGGCGATATGTCAGAAATGGACCTGCTGGCCGTGACCGGAACCAATGGCAAGACATCGGTTGCCTGGTTGCTGGCCCAGGCCCTGGATGGCGCCATGATCGGAACGCTCGGGGTGGGACGTCCGGGACACCATGATCCGGGATCATTGACCACGCCGGATGTTCTGGCCATCTACCGCGCCCTGGCGCGGCTGCGTGATCACGGTGTTCATTGCGTGGTGCTTGAAGCCTCCTCGCATGCACTCGATCAGCAGCGTCTGGCCGGTCTCGAGTTCACCAGCGTGGTGTTCACGACGCTGGGGCATGATCACCTCGACTATCATGGCGATCTGCATGCCTATGGTGAAGCCAAGGCCCGACTGTTTCGCGACTTCGTCAGCACCCGCCAGATCATCAATGTCGATGACCCCTTCGGCAGGATGCTGGCCGATGAACTCGGCGACGCTGCCGGATTGCTGACCTGTGGGGTCCAGACCGAGCAACCGGTTGATGTGCGTGGCCGTCTGCTGGCCGCTGACCGCACAGGTATCCAGGCCGAATTGACCGTCGCTGGTCAGACATTCAAGGTTTCGGCGTCGTTGCTCGGCCGGGTCAATCTGTACAACCTGCTGATCGTGGCCGGCGAGCTGAATGCTCGCGGCGTGAGTGCCGAGCAGATCAGCACGACTCTGGCGAAGCTTGAGCCGGTGCCCGGGCGCATGCAGCCAGTCTCCGGCGCGCGCGGGCGCACCGTGGTCATTGACTATGCACATACGCCCGATGCCCTGGAATCCACGCTGGGCAGCCTGCGCGAATTGACCGTGGCGCAATTGTGGTGTGTATTCGGTTGTGGCGGTGATCGTGATCGCGCCAAGCGACCCCGCATGGGACGAGTGGCCGAGTCGCTGGCCGATCAGATCGTGCTGACCGACGATAACCCACGACACGAGGATTCGCTGGCCATCATCCGCGCCATCCAGGCCGGCATGCGCCGGCCGCAGCGTTGCTACGTGATTCCTGATCGGGCCGAGGCGATTCGCAAGACAATCGACCTGGCCGGCGATGACGACCTGATCCTGGTTGCCGGCAAGGGGCACGAGACCGAGCAGATCGTGGGTGATCGAAAACTGGTGTTTTCCGACGAGGCCGTGGTTCGACAGGTCCTGGAGGCAGCGGCATGATGCGCTTGTCCCTGTCCGAAATCGCCGCCCTGACCGGTGGCCAGTTGGTTGGCCGCGATGTCGAGATCCAGGGCATGAGTCACGACAGCCGCGCCTGCCAGAGCGGTAATCTGTTCGTGGCCTTGCCCGGTGAAAACAGCGATGGTCATCGATTCATCCCGGCCGCGCAGAAATCCGGAGCGAAGGCGGCGCTGGTCAGCGAAGCGGTCGAGACGGATTTCCCCCATGTTCGGGTAGCCAATGTGCTGCGAGCGATGGGCGAGATCGGCTCGGCCTGGCGCTCGCGTCTGGACATCACCGTGATTGGCGTGACCGGTTCGAACGGCAAGACCACGGTCAAGGAAATGCTGGCCGCAATTCTGTCAACCGTCGCACCCACCCTGGTCACCGGCGGCAACTACAACAACGAGATCGGTCTGCCCCTGACACTGGCCAGACTCGACCGACGTCATCGCTTCGCCGTGCTGGAGATGGGCGCCAGTCGTCCAGGAGATATTCGCTACCTGGCCGATCTGGCCCGGCCCGATGCCGGCGTGGTGACCAATGCCGCTCCGGCCCACCTGGAAGGGTTCGGCAGTCTCGAAGGCGTGGCCCGGACCAAGGGTGAGCTTTATGCTTCGCTGCCCGAAAACGGTCTGGCCGCAATCAATGCCGATGATCGCTTCGCTCCGCTGTGGCGCGACATGAGTGCCCATTGCCGCTGCCTGGGGTTCGGTCTGGGTGAGACGGCGGATGTCCGTGCCCGGCTGGTCAATGGCAGTGCACGCATTGAAACACCGTGGGGGCATTCGCGGCTTCAGTTGAAGCTGCCGGGGCGCCATAACGTGATCAATGCGCTTGCCGCGCTGACCCTGGCCGGCCAGCTCGAAGTGCCACTGGATGAAGCGGTGCGCGCCCTGGCCGGATTGAACAGTCTGCCGGGACGCTTGCAGGTTCACGAACTCGACAGCGGCTGGCGGCTGGTGGACGACAGCTACAACGCCAATCCGGGCTCGCTACAGGCCGGGCTGGAGGTGCTGGCCGGGCTGGATGGCGAAGCCTGGCTGGTGCTCGGCGACATGGCCGAACTGGGTCCGGACAGCGAAAAGCTGCATGCCGACATGGGTCATGCAGCCAGTGAAATGGGCGTTCGACGCCTGTTTGCCGTGGGGACCATCAGCCGGGCCGCCGCCGAGGCGTTTGGCGAGGGCGCGGCTCACTTCGACAATCACCAGGCCCTGCAGGAAGCGTTGGGGCAGGCGCTTCATCCCGGGGTCAATTGCCTGATCAAGGGATCGCGTTCCATGGCCATGGAGCGGATCGTTCAGGCGCTCATCGGGGAGAAGGTCTGATGCTTGTCTGGTTGTTCGAACAATGGCTGGCCCGGGATGTCGCGCTGTTCGGGTTCATTACCTTCAGAACCATCATGGCGGCGATGACGGCCATGCTGGTCTCGCTGCTGATCGGCCCGTATTTCATTCGTCACATGACCGAGCGCCAGTACGGCCAGCCGATCCGGGCGCTCGGACCGGACAGCCACCAGGCCAAGGCCGGCACACCGACCATGGGTGGCGCCATGATCCTGATCGCCTTGGTCATCAGCACCCTGCTGTGGAGCGATCTGACCAATCGCTACGTCTGGACGGTGTTGTTCGTCACCGTCGCCTTCGGGGGCATCGGCTTTCTCGATGACTACCGCAAGCTGCGCTACCGCGACAGTCGCGGTCTGGCCGCCGGCTGGAAGTATCTGCTGCAGTCGCTGACCGCACTGGCGGTCGGCGTGTTTCTCTACTACAGCGCCGATGTGCCGGCCAATACCCAGTTGTTTGTGCCGTTTTTCAAGGATGTCGCCATCCCGCTGGGATTGGGCTTCATCGTGCTGACATATTTCGTTATCGTGGGCTCTTCGAACGCGGTCAATCTGACCGACGGGCTGGACGGTCTGGCCATCATGCCGGCGGTATTCGTGGCTGTCGGGCTGGGCATTTTCGCCTACGCCACCGGCAATACCATCTTTGCCAATTACCTGCAGATCGCCTACGTCCCCGGAGTCGGGGAGCTGGCCATCTTCTGCGCCGCCCTGGCCGGGGCCGGGTTGGGTTTTCTGTGGTTCAACACTTACCCGGCCCAAGTGTTCATGGGTGATGTCGGCGCGCTCAGCGTGGGCGCCGCGCTCGGGCTGATCGCCGTGGCCGTTCGCCAGGAACTGGTGTTCGTGCTGATGGCCGGTATTTTCGTGATCGAGACCCTGTCGGTGATCCTGCAGGTGGTCTCGTTCAAGCTCACGGGCAAGCGGATTTTCCGCATGGCCCCGATTCACCATCACTTCGAGCTCAAGGGCTGGCCCGAGCCGAAGGTGATCGTGCGTTTCTGGATCATCGCCGTGATGCTGGTACTGGCCAGCCTGGCGACATTGAAGGTGCGCTAGACCATGGCCAACGCGACTCGCCAACGACGCAAACAGGCCTATCGCTGGTCCGATGCCTCGCGCACGGTCGGTCTGGATACCACGGTGGTGGTGACCACGGTGGCCCTGATCGCGATCGGGATCGTGATGGTGTCCTCGACCTCGATGGCTGTCGCCGAAAGCTTCGCGGTCTCGGGCTGGCATTACATCAGCCGTCATCTGATTTACCTGATCATCGGGGTGGCCGCGGCATGCAGCTTGCGCCTGATCGCCATTCGTCACTTGCAGGCCGCCGCCATGCTGTGTCTGCCGCTGTCGGTCATCATGCTGCTGCTGCCCTTTGTTCCGGGCCTGGGGCACGAGGTCAATGGTTCGACGCGCTGGATCGACCTGGGGATCGTTCGCTTTCAGGTGGTCGAGGCGGTCAAGTTGCTGATGGTCATCTTCGTGGCCGGCTACCTGTCGCGCCACCCGGAACTGTTCCGGGCCCGGTTCGGCGTGACGCTGAAACCGCTGATTGCGGTGGGTTTGCTGGCCGGTCTGCTATTGCTGCAACCGGACATGGGATCGGCCGTGATCCTGGTCGCCATCGTGGCCGGCATGATCTGGCTGGCCGGTGCCGCCCTCAAGCACCTGTTCGTGCTCGGGGCATCCGGGCTGCCGCTGATCGGTTTCGCCGCGCTCGAGCCTTACCGCCTGCAGCGGGTCATGACCTTCGTCGATCCCTGGGCCGACCCGTTCAATGCCGGTTTTCAGTTGACCCAGGCATTGATCGCCGTCGGTCGCGGTCAGATCAGTGGCGTTGGACTGGGCGCCAGTGTCCAGAAGCTCTATTACCTGCCCGAGGCGCATACCGATTTCATCTTCGCGGTGCTGGCCGAGGAATTCGGTTTGCTGGGTATCGTCCTGGTCATCGCCCTGTTCGCCCTGCTGGTCGGGCGCATCCTGGGCATCGGCCTGCGCGCGCTGAATCAGGACAAGCCGTTTCCCGCCTACCTGGCCTGGGGCATTGGTTTGTGGATCGGGATTCAGGCATTGGTCAGCATCGCGGTCAATCTTGGCATGCTGCCGACCAAGGGCTTGACCCTGCCGCTGATCTCGTCGGGTGGTTCCAGCCTGATCATGACCATCATCGCCATTGGCGTGGTGTTGAGAATCGACTGGGAGCTCAAGCGCGAACAACTCGAGCGTCCGCGACGGCGCAGGGACTGGTCGGTATGAGTGACGGACACGTCATGATCATGGCCGGCGGCACCGGTGGGCATATTTTTCCCGGCCTGGCGGTCGCGCGAGTGTTGATCGGGCGAGGTGTCCGGGTCAGTTGGCTTGGCACCCCGCACGGTCTGGAAAACCGGGTGGTGCCCGAGGCCGGCATCGAACTGGACACCATCCAGATTGGCGGCTTGCGCGGCAAGGGCGCCACTGGCTGGCTGGCCGCGCCGTGGCGGGTAGTCAAGGCCATGCTTCAGGCGCGCCGGATTCTGCGTGCCCGGCGCCCCGGGTGCGTCCTCAGCATGGGCGGATACGTGGCCGGACCCGGCGGGCTGATGGCTCGCCTGATGGGAATCCCGCTGATCATTCACGAGCAGAACGCCATTGCCGGCTTGACCAATCGCTGGCTTCGTCCCCTGGCGCACAAGGCGCTGACGGGATTTCCCGAAGCGCTCAGGAACGCCGAGCACTGCGGCAACCCGGTCCGCCGCGACATTGCCGAACTGGATGACCCGGTCGAGCGCTATAGCGGGCGCAGTGGCCCGCTGCAGATGCTGATCATCGGCGGCAGCCAGGGCGCGGCCGCTTTTTCGACCAGCGTGCCCCGGGCTCTGGCGCTGTTGCCCGATCAGCGGCGCCCGCGTGTTGTTCACCAGGCCGGTCGTCAACTTGAGCCCACCCGCAGTGCCTACGATCAGGCCGGTGTCGAAGGCGAGGTGGTCGAATTCATTGATGACATGGCCTCAGCCTGGGGACGCGCGGATATCGCCATTTGCCGGGCAGGGGCGCTGACCGTTGCTGAGCTGGCCGCAGCCGGAGTGCCGGCCGTTCTGGTGCCGTTCCCGTTTGCGGTCGACGATCATCAAAGCGCCAATGCCCGCTACCTGACCACTGCCCATGCTGCCTGGCAGGTATCGCAGCGCAAGTTCACCCCGGAATGGCTGGCTGAGCGTCTGCGCGGGCTCAATCGCGAACAACTCCAGGCGATGGCCGGACGAGCGCGCGCCCTGGCGCGGCCCGGCGCGGCCGAGCGGGTTGCCGATGTCTGCATGGAGGTCGCCACATGAGCGCGCGACCGGCACCCAGCCTGATGCACCGGGTTCGCTGCATTCATTTCGTCGGCATTGGCGGGGCCGGCATGAGCGGCATTGCCGAAGTGCTGATCAATCTGGGCTTCGAGGTCAGTGGCAGCGACCTGGTCGAATCGAACAGCGTGCGACGACTACGTGGGCTGGGCGCACGGATCGCGATTGGTCATGCCGAACAACACCTCGGCGAGGCCGACGTGGTGGTGGTTTCGGGCGCCGTGCCGGAATCCAACCCCGAGGTGCAGGCCGCCCGGGATCGGCGGGTGCCGGTGGTGCCGCGTGCCGAAATGCTCGGTGAACTGATGCGTTTCCGCCAGGGCATCGCCATTGCCGGCACCCATGGCAAGACCACGACCACCTCGCTGGTGGCCGGCATTCTGGCCGAGGCCGGGCTTGACCCCACCTTCATCGTCGGCGGTCTGGTTCACGCCTTCGATGCTTCGGCCCGTCTCGGCGAGGGGCGCTACCTGGTGGCCGAGGCCGATGAAAGCGATGGATCGTTTCTCAAGCTGCAGCCGGTGATTTCACTGGTCACCAATATCGATCGCGACCATCTCGATGCCTACCAGGGCAGTTTCGACCAACTGCAGCAAGCCTTTCGCGAGTTTTTGCATCACCTGCCGTTCTACGGCGTGGCGGTGCTGTGTCTGGACGACCCGCATGTTGCCGAACTGATTCCCGAGCTCGGACGCAGCGTGGTGACCTATGGTTTTGGTGAGCAGGCCGACGTGCGCGCCGATGGCCTTGCCCAGTCTGGCTCGTGCATGCGCTTTGATCTGTGGTTGCCCGAGGCCGACTCGGCGATCGAAGCCCGGCTCAATCAGCCCGGCCGGCACAATGTACTCAACGCCCTGGGCGCGGCCGCCGTGGCCTGGGAGCTGGGGCTGGACAGTGATGCCATTGTTCGCGGCCTGGCCGCTTTCGGCGGGGTTGATCGGCGCTTCGCACCGATTGGTGAGTTGAATGTGGGCGGTTCGCACGTGCTGGCGTTCGAGGATTACGGTCATCATCCGACCGAACTCGATGCAGTGCTGCGTTCGGCCCGGGACGGCTGGCCGGAGCGGCGCATCGTGCTGGTGTTCCAGCCCCATCGCTATACACGCACCCGCGACCAGTTCGATGCCTTTGCCCGGGTGCTTTCGGAAGTCGGGGTGCTGGTGCTGGCTGATCTGTATCCGGCCGGTGAGCCGGCGATTGCCGGCATTGATTCAAATGCCTTGGCGCGTGCCGTGACCGAGCGTGGACTCGAGCATGTGCATCGGGTGGGCGCGGTCGACGAGGTGCCCGACGCGCTGGCCGATGTTGTCGCCGATGGTGATCTGCTGCTGGTCATGGGAGCCGGTGATGTCGGGCGCCTGGGCGCCATGCTGGGTGAGCGATTCTCGGAGGTGCATTCATGACCCGTCAGGAGGCCCTCAGGCTCGGACATGTGGCCCTGGTGATTGGCGGCGACACCAGCGAGCGGGAAGTCTCGCTGCGTGGTGGACGCGCCGTGGCCAGTGCGCTGGAGTCGCTGGGCATTCAGTTCAGCGTGGTCGACGGGCCGCGGCGCTTGCTCGAGCAGGTTGCGGCCGGCCACTACGATCGGGTCTTCAACTTGCTGCACGGTCGTGGTGGCGAGGATGGCGCCTTGCAGGGCGCGTTGCGCTTGTACGGCGTGCCGGTGACCGGTTCGGGCGTGCTGGCCTCGGCCCTGACCATGGACAAGGTTCAGACCAAGCGCATCTGGATGGCCTGTGATCTGCCGACACCACGATGGGCGACCGCCGATCATCCCGACCAGGGCGCGGAGATTGCCGAGCGCCTGGGCACACCGTTGTTCGTCAAGCCCTCGCGTGAAGGTTCGAGTATCGGCATGAGCCGGGTTGATGCACCTTCCGAGCTGGGTGCGGCCATTGCGCTGTCGCTCGAACATGATGACCGGGTGCTGGTTGAGCAACTGGTGGACGGGCCGGAATACACCGCATCGGTGGTCGACGATCAGGTATTGCCCCTGATCGGGCTGAAGCCGGCGCGAGAATTCTATGACTATGCGGCCAAGTACGAATCGGGTGATACCCAGTACTTGTGCCCGTGCGGACTCCCGGCCGATGTCGAGGCGAAACTCGCTCGACTGTGCCTGGAGGCATTCAGGGTGGTGGGAGCGACCGGCTGGGGGCGGGTCGACTTGATGGTCGACAGCCTGGGTCAACCCTACCTGCTGGAGGTCAATACGACCCCCGGCATGACCGAACAATCGCTGGTGCCCAAGGCGGCGGCAGCGGCCGGAATCGATTTCAAGGAACTGGTATGGCGAATACTGAACACCAGCCGGATCGACTGATCGGGCCGGCAACCCTGGCCAGCCTGGTGCTGCTCGGCGTGTTGGCGCTGGGCGCATTGTGGTTGCGTTCGGGGCTGATCGGGGCCGATCAATGGCCGATTCGCTGGCTGGACGTGGAGGGCGATCTGCAACGCACCTCGGCCAGCCAGGTTCGGGCGGCGGCGACCGGTCCGGCCAGCAATGGATTCTTTGCCGTCGATCTGGGGCGCATTCGCGCCGATGTCGAGGCGTTGCCATGGGTGGCGCGCGCCGAAGTGCGTCGCCAGTGGCCGGATGCGGTTCATGTCCGTGTGGTCGAGCATCGCCCGGTGGCGCGCTGGAACGACAGCAGTCTGTTCAGCGACCGTGGCGAGGTCTTCGATGTCAGCGGCAGTGAAGGCATGCAGGGTCTTGCACGCCTCGTCGGTCCCGAGACGCGACGTACCGAGGTGCTGAAAGCCTGGCAGCGCATGCGCGCCGAACTGGCTGATATCGGCCTGGACATCGACAAGCTGCGACTCGATGAGCGTGGCGCCTGGACGCTGGAATTGACCAACGGCACCGAGGTGGTGCTGGGTCGGGACCTGATTGACCAGCGACTGGCCCGCTTTATCGGTATCCACGATGAACTGGCCAATGGCGAGCGGCGAGCACGCCGGGTCGACATGCGATACACCAATGGCCTGGCCGTGCGCTGGGCCGGCAGCGAGCGCGAGGAGGAGTCCGGCGAACATGGCTAAGCGGCCGGAAAAATCATTGGTAGTGGGGCTGGATATCGGCACCAGCAAAATCGTCGCCATCGTCGGCGAGATCCAGCCGGACGGCCAGGTCGAGGTGATCGGCCTGGGCAGCCATGCCTCGCGGGGTCTCAAGCGTGGCGTGGTGGTCGACATCGAGTCGACCGAGCAGTCCATTCAGCGCGCCGTGGAAGAAGCCGAACTGATGGCTGACTGCGAGATTCACTCGGTCTTTGCCGGCATCGCCGGCAGTCATGTCCGCTCACTCAACTCGCATGGCGCTGTGGCCATTCGCGACAAGGAAGTGGTCGACAGCGATGTCGAGCGCGTACTCGAGTCGGCCCGGGCGGTCGCGGTTCCGGCCGACCAGCGAATTCTCCATGTGCTGCCCCAGGAATATGTCATCGACACCACCGATGGCATTCGCCAGCCGATCGGCATGTCCGGCGTGCGCCTGGAGGCCCGTGTTCACCTGGTCACCGCCGCGGTCAGCGCGGTCCAGAACGTGACCAAGTGCGTGGCGCGTTGCGGCTTGCAGGTCGATGATCTGATCCTGCAACAACTGGCATCGAGCCAGGCCGTGCTCAGCGACGACGAACGCGATCTCGGTATCGGGCTGATTGACATTGGCGCGGGCACCACCGATGTGGCCGTATTCACCGAGGGCGCAATCCGCCACACCACCTGTATTCCGATTGCCGGCGACCTGGTCACCAATGACATCGCGGTGGCCCTGCGCACACCGACCGTGCATGCCGAGGAAATCAAGATCAAGTACGCCTGCGCGCTCGAGCAGATGGTGTCAAGCGATGAAACCATCCAGGTGCCCAGCGTTGGAAATCGTGACCCACGCCGGCTGGAGCGACAAACCCTGGCGCAAGTGGTCGAGGCGCGCTACCGGGAGCTTTTCTCGCATGTCCAGAAACAACTGCGCCAGTCCGGTTTCGAGTCGATGATTCCGGCTGGACTGGTACTCACCGGCGGGGGGTCGAAGATGGAAGGGGTGGTCGAGCTGGCCGAGGAAATCCTGCACATGCCGGTCCGCCTGGGTGCTCCCCAGGGGGTCACAGGGCTTTCCGAAGTGGTCAGCAATCAGATTCATGCCACCGGCGTTGGTCTGCTGCTGTACGGCAGCCAGTCCGATGGCAGCGCCCGGGTTCGCCTGGGTCGTGGCGGCGAAGGTCTCTGGGACCGGATCAAGAACTGGTTCCAGGGGGAGTTTTGAACACGTGATGAGTAAGGAAATGAGTTTCAAGCGTTCCGGGCAAGGCACCTCGTGCTGACCAGGGAGCGACACAAAGTGTCCATCAAGAAGGCACGTGTCGCCGCCCTTTGGACCGGAAATAAAAGTTGATTGTTTATGGCGAGAACCAGGAGAGAAACATTATGCCTTTTGAAATAGTCGAAAATTACACACCGGGTGCGACCATCAAGGTCGTCGGAATTGGTGGCGGTGGTGGCAATGCCGTCAACCAGATGGTCGAATCGTCGATCGAGGGCGTGGAGTTCATCTGCGTCAACACCGATGCCCAGGCCTTGCGAAACTTCAGTGGCAAGTCGACACTGCAGATCGGGTCGAGCGTGACCAAGGGCTTGGGCGCCGGGGCCAACCCTGAAGTCGGCCGCCAGGCGGCGCTCGAGGATCGTGATCGCATCAGTGAAATGCTTTCGGGCTCGGACATGGTCTTCATTACCGCCGGTATGGGCGGTGGCACCGGCACGGGGGCTGCCCCGGTCGTGGCGCAAACCGCCAAGGAGATGGGCATACTGACCGTGGCCGTGGTCACCAAGCCGTTCCCGTTCGAGGGGCAGCGCCGGGGTGCTGTCGCGCAACAGGGCATCGACGAGCTCGGTCATCATGTCGACTCGCTGATCACCATTCCCAATGCCAAGCTGTTGAGCGTGCTCGGCGCCGAGATTTCGCTGCTCAACGCTTTCAAGGCGGCCAACCAGGTGCTGTCCGGTGCGGTCCAGGGCATTGCCGAACTGATTACCCGACCCGGCCTGATCAACGTCGACTTTGCCGATGTGCGCACGGTCATGAGCGAAATGGGTATGGCCATGATGGGGTCCGGAACGGCCTCCGGCGAGGATCGGGCACTGATGGCGGCCCAGGCGGCCATCGGCTCGCCGTTGCTCGAGGACGTCAATCTGAGCGGCGCTTGCGGAATTCTGGTCAATGTCACGGCCGGCATGACCATGACCATGAAGGAGTTCGAGGAAGTCGGCACGACCATTGCCGATCTGGCCAGCGAAGATGCCACCGTGGTGATCGGAACGGTCATTGATCCCGACATGTCCGACGAGATCCGGGTGACCGTGGTGGCGACCGGACTGGGCGAGCAGCAGCCCAAGCCAAAGGAGCGACCCATGAAGGTGGTTCGCACCGGCACGGACAATCGCCCGGCATTCCGCGCCACCGAGCCAGCGGAGGAAACACGCGCAAGTGATGAGCAGAGCGACAACGGCAAGCTGTTCGGTGAGCAGAAGGAGCTGGACTACCTTGATATTCCGGCGTTCCTGCGCAACCAGGCCGACTGAATCGTCGGTTTCGACTTGCCTAACAGCGTTGGCTTTTCGGGGATCCGGAGGCAGCGGCCGGCTCGGTCACTCTCGCCATTGGCCTGAGCCGGTCGCCATGTATGCTTGGCGTGGTGTGCCGCGACACAACGACAATACCTGTTGCTTTGCTGCAACAGGTGTTGTCAAAACAACGAAATTTTGCCTTTTTGTTACAGTTTCTGTGCTAACATGCGCGCGCGCCATCACCAGCAAAAGGGATTCAAGTCCTTGATCAAGCAACGTACGCTAAAGAATGTCATCCGTGCCACGGGTGTGGGAATGCACACCGGCGAAAAGGTCGTCATGACCTTGCGCCCGGCACCGGCCAACTCCGGAATCATTTTCCGTCGCATCGATCTTGACCCGGCCTTTGAAATCAAGGCCATGCCTCACCAGGTCGGCGATACGGCCCTGTCAACCACGCTGGTCAAGGATGGGGTGCGTGTCGCGACCATCGAGCACCTGATGTCCGCGCTTGCCGGGCTGGGGATCGACAACCTGTATGTCGACCTGAGCGCCTCCGAGGTACCGATCATGGACGGCAGCTCCGGTCCTTTCGCCTTCCTGATCCAGTCAGCTGGTATTGCCGAACAGAACGCGCCCAAACGGTTCCTGCGCGTGCGCAAGACCGTGGAGGTCCGTGACGAAGACAAGTGGGTGCGTTTCGAGCCGTTCGAGGGCTTTCGGGTCAATTTCACCATCGACTTTGATCACCCGGTGATTCGCAGTCATTCATGCACCGCCGATCTGGATTTCTCCGCGACCTCGTATCTCAAGGAAGTCGCCCGTGCCCGGACGTTCGGTTTCATGCGCGATATCGAGTACCTGCGCCAGCGCAACCTGGTACTGGGCGGCAGCCTCGACAATGCCGTGGTCCTGGATGATTACCGCATTCTTAACGAGAATGGACTGCGCTACGAAGACGAGTTCGTCAAGCACAAGGTGCTCGACGCCATTGGCGATCTCTACCTGCTCGGCCGCAGCCCGATCGGCGCCTTCTTCGGCTTCAAATCCGGCCACGAGCTCAACAATCGTCTGTTGCGCACCATGCTGGCTGATGAAACCGCCTGGGAAGAAGTCACCTTCGAAGACGGCGCACAAGCCCCGATTTCCTACGTGCAGCCTGCGCAAGCGGTCTAGAAGGCGGTTTGGTTCGTTATTTCGTTTGTTCGTTATTTCGTTTGTTTGTTGGTTGACGGAGCCCACCTCAAACCAACCAACGAACAAACGAACCAACGAACAAACCAATCAACGAACAAAC
>SLKT01000087.1 GCA_007134485.1 Wenzhouxiangella sp.
AGGGATCAGGGATCAGGGATCGGGGGTCAGGATTCAGGGTTCACCTTTCACCTTTCACCTTTCACCTTCATTCATGAACCTCATCGACATCGGCTGCAACCTCACCCACGACTCGTTCGACCGCGACCGTGACGAGGTCATCGCCAATGCGCGCGCCGTCGGTGTGGTGCAGATGGTGGTCACCGGCGCCTCGGAGGCCGGCAGTCTCAAGGCCTCCGAGCTGGCGCTCGCCCGGCCCGGGGTATTGTCTTCCACGGCCGGGGTTCATCCGCACCTGGCCTCGGAATGCAGCCGCGATACCTTGAGCGTGCTGGCCGAGCTCCATCGTCTCGAGCACGTCGTGGCGGTCGGGGAATGCGGGCTGGATTACTTTCGGGATTTCTCGCCGCGCCCGGATCAGCGCAAGGCCTTCGAACGACAACTCGAACTGACCGTCGATTGCGCCAAGCCGGTCTTTTTGCACCAGCGCGACGCGCACGAGGACTTTGTCGCCATCCTGCGCGAATTCCGGCCACACTTGTCCCACGCGGTGGTGCATTGTTTCACCGACACCCGTCAGGCCATGCTCGACTACCTGGAACTGGACTGCCATGTCGGCATCACC
Organism: Wenzhouxiangella sp.; assembly: GCA_007134485.1. GTDB lineage: Bacteria > Pseudomonadota > Gammaproteobacteria > Xanthomonadales > Wenzhouxiangellaceae > Wenzhouxiangella. The sequence goes on from SLKT01000087.1 coordinate 605, forward strand.
GGCTGGATCTGCGATGAACGTCGCGGCCGGCATCTCAAGGAATGTGTCGCCGAGATTCCCAACGAGCGCTTGATGCTTGAAACCGACGCCCCCTACCTCAAGCCCCGCAACCTGCGTCCCAAGGTCCGCACCCACCGCAACGAACCGCAATGGCTACCCTGGATCGCCGGCACCGTGGCCGCCTGCCGAAACACCACGCCGGAACGACTGGCCGAACAGACCACCGCTAACGCACGGGCATTTTTCGGGCTGGAACGGGTTGCTTGAGCGTGTAGGGATCAGGGGTCAGAGGTCAGGGATCAGTCCAAAGGTTGGGGATCGGTGCTGATTTCAGGCTACTGACCACCGACCACCGACCACCGACCACCGACTTCCGACCTCCGGCCTCAGGCCGTCACGGTCTGCTGCAGGGTCGCCAGGCGGCGGGCCTGCATCTTGAGGCGGAACTCGAGTTCCTTGTAACGGGTACGCAACTCGATGCGACGCCAGCGGTCCCGAAGGGCGTCGGCGCCGGCCTGGACACGATCGGCCTGGACAGCCTGCCACAGGGCCACGGTGTCCTTGAATTGCTGGTATTCGCGATCAAATGTCTCGCGCCAGGTCGGGGCGGCGTCGCCGGCTTGCTCGAGGCGCTCTCGCAACTGCCTGAACTGCATCTGCAGGCGAGCGCGCTGGATCTTGAATTTCGGTGTGCGCTTGAGCTCACGGGCCAGACCGACCCATGAACACGCCGCGATCAGCCACTTGCCCGGATCGAACTGCCACCAGCGCAATCCGTTGCGGTAGTCGGCCTGGAACGCGTGGTGGAAGTTGTGATAACCCTCGCCCCAGGTCAAAAGCGCAATGACGCCATTGTCACGGGCGGTGTTTTCATCGCTGTAGCTGCGCTTGCCCCAGGTATGGGCCAGCGAATTGATGAAAAACGTGCAATGCTGGGAAAACGCCAGTCGAAACGCACCGGCCAGCAACAGCATGCCGAGCAGGTCGCCGAAGGCCAGCCCCAGAACCACGGGCAAGCCGAGGTTGAGCAGCCAGGTCATCGTCCAGTAGTGGCGATGCTGCCACATCACGATCGGGTCGCGCTTGAGATCCTTGACCTGGTCAAAATCCACTTCACTGGTCGGCCAGTCGCGCACCATCCAGCCCATGTGGGCATGCCAGAAGCCGGTCTTGATGGAGTGCGGATCCTTGTCTTCATCGTCGACATGACGATGATGGACCCGGTGGCGCGCCGCCCATATCAGGATCGAGTTCTGGATGGAAAAGAACCCGAAAAAGGCCAGCGCCGCCCTGAGCGGCCAGGCCGCCTGGTAGGTCCGATGCGACCACAGGCGATGATAGCCGGCGGTAATGGCCATGCCACTGCCCACCAGCAAAACGGCGAACAGGATCCAGGCTGCGGCGCTGAAGCCGAATATCAGACCATAGATCGGGGCCACGATCAGGCCCAGAATATTGATCACGATGAAAAAAGTCAGGTTGGACTTGACGATGGGGGGCTTGGTCGGGTTCATCGGCTTGCGCTGTACTCTGGATTGTCGGGGTCGATGTTACTTGAATATGGGGATCGAAAGCGGATAGGGCCAGACTTCGCCTTCAGACGCCTTGATCGCGCCGATGATCGGGAAGACGATGGACAGCACCGCGACCGCAAACAGCGTCAGGAAACCGATCAGGATGAACATCAGCACGATACTGACGATGGCGTAGATCACCGCGCTGATCATCCAGTTGAACACCACGTTTCCGTGCGGCGCCAATCCGGGCAGGGAATCCTTCTTGATCACGTAAATGATGATCGGCACGATCAGGCCGGCCATGGGTATGACCAGCCCGGACAGCAGTGACAGATGCAGGATCATCCCCCAGGTCTTGGTTTCCTGGTCCGGTGCGGGCCCGGCATCGGATTCGGGTTCGGGCGGCGGCGTGTTCTGGTCCTGATGTTCCATGAGCGTGTCCCTCTCGATTGAATTTCACTGGGTACGGGTACCCGATTATACGTTGCTGTCGCGCTTGCGTGGTCGCTGCCACCCTTCAACGGTTTTCTGGCGCGCCCGCGACAGGGTCAACTGTCCCTTCGGCGCGGCGTGAGTGACGACGCTGCCGGCGCCGATCGTGGCCCCCTCGCCGATGGTCACGGGCGCAACCAGCGCCGTGTTGGAGCCGACGAACGCGTCCGCGCCAATCCGGGTGCGGTGCTTGTTGGCGCCGTCATAATTGCAGGTGATTGTGCCCGCCCCCAGATTGGCGCGCTCACCGATTTCGGCATCGCCGACATAGGTCAGGTGGCTGGCCTTGGCGCCGGGGGCGAAACGGGCGTTCTTGATTTCGACGAAGTTGCCGATCTTGACCCCTGAAGAAAGCTCGGTGCCCGGCCGCAAGCGCGCAAACGGGCCGATCGTGCAAGCACCAATGGTTCGCACTCCATCGAGCACGCAATAGGGTTCCAGCCGGGTTCCGGCAGCCAGGTCGCAATCGGTCAGCACGCAGCCCGGCCCGATACTGACATCATCCCCGAGGGTGATGTTTCCGGCCAGCATCACCCCCGGACCGATCCACACATCGCGCCCGCACTGAACGGAGCCGCAAATATGCACCGAGGACGGATCGGCCAGGGTTGCGCCCTGGGCCATGATGGACCGGCGGGACCTTGCCTGGTGGACCTGCTCGAGTTCGGCCAGTTGTTCGCGATCGTTGGCGCCGCGCAATTGTTCCGGATCATCCGCGACCACGGCCGCGACCCGCTGGCCCGCGGCCGTCGCGATGCCGATACAGTCGGTCAGATAGTACTCACCCTGGGCATTGTCGGCCCCCACCCGATTCAGCCAATCGGACCAGGCGCCGGCCCGGGCGCACATCACGCCGCTGTTGACCTCGTGGATGGCGCGCTGCTCGCGACTGGCGTCCTTGTGTTCGACAATGGCGCTGACGGCGCCGTCGGCCGCACGCACCACCCGTCCGTAACCATCGGGGTCGTCCGCGATGAAACTGAGCACAGCCAGGTCGGCTTCGCTGGCGAGCAGATGTTGCAGGGTTTCGGTACGAATCAGCGGCATATCACCCGGAAGAATCAGCACCCGAGATTGCGGATCGATCTTCGGCAACGCCTGCATTGCGGCATGTCCGGTGCCGAGGCGCTGTTCCTGGGTCACGAACTCCACGGCGCGGCCGGCCAGGGCTTGGCGAACCATTTCAGCACCCGCGCCAATGACCACCTGGCTTCGGTCGGGTTGAAGGCCTTCGACGGCATCAAGCAAATGATCGAGCATCGGTCGTCCGCCAACCGGCTGCAGAACCTTGGGCCGACTCGATTTCATGCGTTTGCCGTCACCGGCAGCCAGAATGATGATGTCCAGCATCGAATTGCTCGTCAATTGCGTCCGATCAGGCGCGTGGAAGCCAGGCCTTTAGTATACGAATCTTTCCGGCGGCAATAAAAAAGGCCCCGGGCGAGGGAGGACCCGGGGCCTAGAGTCGGATCCGGTTTGGGGACTGTAACCGAATCCTACATGGCCTGCCTAGGGAGGGAGGCAGACCAAACCATGTACATGGCGATTACTAGGACCGGGCCTGATCAGGGAAAGTTCCTGTATGACGAAAAAATTTGAAAAAAATTTTTTCTGCTTTTTCATCAGGGGCTTAGTGGGCATCATCCCAGTTCCGACCGGTGCCGACATCGACTTCCAGCGGGACTTTCAGGCTGGCCGCGGCCTGCATTCGCTCGATGACACCGGCCTTGAGGCTTTCCACGGCGCTTTCGCGAACCTCGAACACCAGCTCGTCATGAACCTGCATGATCAGGCGCGCGGCCAGGTGCTCGCTCTCGATCCACTGATCGACATCGATCATGGCCCGTTTGATGATATCGGCGGCGGTGCCCTGCATGGGCGCATTGATGGCCGCCCGCTCGGCAGCCTGGCGGCGCTGGCCATTGCGTGAGCGAATCTCGTCCAGCCACAGGCGACGACCGAAAAGGGTTTCGACATAGCCCTGGTCTCGAGCCTGTTCACGCGTTTGGTCCATGTAACGACGCACGCCGGGATAGCGTTCGAAATAACGTTCGATGTACTCGTCGGCCTCGGAGCGCGCGATCTCGAGCTGACGGGCCAATCCCCAGCCGCTCATGCCGTAGATCAGGCCAAAATTGATCGCCTTGGCCGCGCGACGCTGTTGCGCGGTGACCTCGCCGGAGGCCTGACCGAAGACCTCGGCGGCGGTGGCGCGGTGAATGTCCTCCCCGACCCTGAACGCCTCGATGAGCCGTTCATCACCGGACAGGTGCGCCATGATGCGCAACTCGACCTGAGAATAGTCGGCCGCCAGCAGCACGCTGCCCTCCGGGGCGATGAACGCCTCACGGATGCGCCGGCCCTCGGCGGTGCGTATGGGAATGTTCTGCAGGTTGGGGTCGGTCGATGACAGCCGACCGGTGGCGGTCACCGCCTGGTGATAATGGGTATGCACTCGGCCGGTGCGCGGATGAATCTTTTCCGGCAAGCGGTCGGTATAGGTGCTCTTGAGCTTGGCCAGGGATCGATGTTCAAGAATCCGCTTCGGCAACTCATGCTTGATGGCCAGTTCCTGGAGCACATCCTCGGCGGTCGATGGCTGACCCTTGGGTGTCTTGCGAACCACCGGGATTTCAAGATCACCGAACAGGATCTCGCGCAGTTGCTGCGGCGAGCCGAGATTGAACTCGCGGCCGGCCAGCTCATGCGCCTGGGTTTCGATGTCCTCGAGGCGCTTCTCGATCTCGCCGCTTTGGCGGGCCAGGCGGTCGGCATCCAGGGCCACGCCGGTCCGCTCCATCCTGGCCAGGACCGGAATCAACGGGATCTCCAGCGACTGATAGACCTTGCGCGGTCCCTCCATCGCGCTGAGTTTCGGCCACAGGCGCCGGTGCAGGGCCAGCGTGATCTCGGCGTCTTCACCGGCATATGCAGCCGCCCTGGCCACCGGCACCTGGTCAAAGGTCACCTGGTCCTTGCCCTTGCCAGCGACCTGCTCGAAGCTGGTGGTCTGGCGCCCCAGGTAACGGCCGGCCAGCGAGTCCAGGTCATGGCGGCTGGCCGTGGAGTGGTAGACATAGGACTCGAGCATGGTGTCATGGGCAATGCCGTTGAGCGCCATGTCGACCCGTGCGAGCACGTTGAGATCGTATTTGAGGTGCTGACCGACCTTTGGACGGTCGGCATCGGCCAGCAACGGCCCCAGCCGCTCGAGCGCCTGATCCTTGCTGAAATCAACATCCTGGTCGGCATGGGCCAGCGGCAGGTACCAGGCCTTGCCGGGCTCGGTGGCAAAGGCCATCCCGACCAACTCGGCGTCGAGCGGCTCTAGGCTGGTGGTCTCGGTGTCGAATGCAATCAATTCGGCCTGTTCCAGCGCCTCGATCAACGCGTCAAGGTCATCGTGACTGCTCACCGTTGTCACTTCCAGATCGGCCTTTTCGTCAGCCGAATCATCGTCCTGGTAATCCTTCAACCAGGTGGCGAAGCCGTATTGTTTGAGTAGCTCGACCAGGCGTTCGCGATCCGGTTTCGGCGCACCAATGTCGTCAGGGGCCAGGCCGGTGTCGACCGCGTCATCCAGGGCGACAAGCTTTCGGCTCAGCGACAGGGTATCGAGCGCCCGGCGCAGGTTCTCGCCGATCTTGCCGCCGACATCATCGGCATGCTCGATGACACCGTCGAGATCACCGTACTGATTGAGCCACTTGGCCGCCGTCTTGAGTCCGACCTTGTCGACACCGGGAATGTTGTCCGAACTGTCGCCGGTCAGGGCGAGAAAATCCGCGATCCGATCCGGGCCGACCCCGAATTTCTCGGTCACCGCTTCGGCGTCGTAGCGACGTTCCTGCATGCTGTCTTCAAGCACGATGCGGTCATCGACCAACTGGGCAAGATCCTTGTCGCCGGACGAAATCAGCACATCCATGTCCTGCGAGCCGGCCTGTCGGGCGAGCGTGGCGATGACATCATCGGCCTCCACGCCCTCGATGGAGACCCGCTGAATACCCATGGCATCGATCAGGTCCATCAGCGGCTCGATTTGCGCACGTAGCTCATCGGGCATGGGGGGACGGTTGGCCTTGTATTCAGCGTACAGCTCGTGCCGGAAGTTCTTGCCCGGCGCATCGAAAATCACCACCATGCGCTCGGGCTTGCGGGTCTGGATCAGTCTGCGCAGCATGTTGGCCACACCAAACACCGCGCCGGTCGGCCGTCCCTTCGAATCGGTCAGACTGGGCAGGGCATGAAAGGCCCTGTAGAGGTACGACGAGCCGTCGACCAGGCATAGTTGCGGAGAATCGGTCATCTTCAATCAATCTTCAGGTCTGGTGGAATGATAGACCAACCCCGGGGCCGCCACGGGTGCGGTCGCCACGGATTTGATCGCCAAGAATGGGCATGCTGCCAAACCATTCGACGCTACCACGGTCTGATAAGGTAGAGGCTTGGTGCAATCATAAGGAGCGTGACCATGATCAAAAGGCTGCCCACCGTCATCGCATTACTGTTGATCGCGCCCTGGCTTCACGCTCAGCAAACCCAAGATGAGCAACCCGAGGTTCACTCGCCCCCGCCGATCCGTGAGCCCGAACCGTTGCCGCCCAAGGTCACCGATCCCGACGATGAACTCGAGCCCGAAGTCGTCATTCGCCGCGAAGAGGGTCACCGGGTCGAAGAATACATGTCCGGCGGTCAGGTCTACATGATCCGGATCGTGCCGGATGTCGGACCGCCCTACTACCTGATTGACACCACCGGTGACGGTAACTTCGACGAACAACTTTCGGTTGATCAGTTTCACCGGGTTCATCCGCCGCATTGGAAGATCCTGGAGTGGTAGGGAAGGACAGGTTTAAGGGTTAACGTTTAAGGTTTAAGGATCCGGTTTCCGGTTTCCGGGAAAGGATCGCGGTTTCAGGGCTCGGGGGGCAGGGTTTTGGCCAGGGACTTGAACTGGGCCAGGGTCAGGGTTTCCGGGCGTGCGGTCGGGGCGATGTCCGCGGCTTGGATTTCTGTTTCGGTCAGCATTCCGGACAGACTTTTGCGCAGGGTCTTGCGGCGTTGGCTGAAGGCCTGGCGGACGACGCCTTCAAGCCTGGGCAGCAGCTCCAGGTCGCCGGGGCTCAGGTCCTCCGGAATCATGCGGATGATGGCCGAATCGACCTTCGGGGGGGGATGAAAGGCCTCGGGGCCCACGTCGAACAGCCTGTTCATCCGGCAGTAGAAGCCCGCCATGACCGACAAGCGACCGTATTGACGGCTGCCCGGCTCGGCCACAAGGCGATCCACCACCTCCTTTTGCAACATGAAAATCATGTCGCTGATGACATCGGCCTGGCCAAGCAGGTGAAAGATCAGCGGCGTGGAGATGTTGTACGGCAGGTTGCCGACAATCCGGATCCGATCCGATCCGGCCAGTGCGGTGAAATCGAAGTCCAGGGCGTCGGCCTGGTGCACGGTCAGTCCCGATGGCTGACCCAGTCTGCGATGCAGATCGCCGGCCAGGTCACGATCGAGCTCGATGACATCGATGGATCCAGCCGCGGCCAGCAATGGCCGGGTCAGCACGCCCTGTCCGGGCCCGATCTCAACCAGCCGGTCACCGGGACGCGGGTCAATGGCAGCCACGATGCGATCAATGACCTGTCCGTCATGCAGGAAATGCTGGCCAAAGCGCTTGCGCGGGCGATGAGCGGTCACGTTCGATGGCCGACCAGTTCCCCGGCCAGGTCAATCGCGGCAGCCAGGGATCCGGCATCGACTCGACCGGTTCCGGCCCGATCCAGGGCGGTGCCATGATCGACGGATGTGCGCACGAACGGCAGCCCCAGGGTCAGGTTGACCGCCTGTCCGAAACCGGCGTATTTGAGCACCGGCAGGCCCTGATCGTGATACATGGCAAGGATGGCGTCATACTGGCGAGCTCGATCCGGAACAAAGGCGGTATCAGCCGGTAACGGCCCGATCAGGTCCAGGCCCTGATCGCGCAGCTTGTCGAGCACCGGTTCGATAATCTCGATTTCCTCGCGACCCAGGTGTCCGCCCTCCCCGGCGTGGGGATTGAGCCCCAGCACGGCGATGCGCGGGCTGGCCAGCCGGAAGCGGGCGCGAAGACCATCGGCGAGAACCCTTACAACCTGCTCGAGTCCGACCGCGGTCACTGCCGCAGGGACCTGCGACAAGGGCAGATGGGTGGTCGCCAGGGCAACCCGCAACGGGCCGGACACCAGCATCATGACCACTTTTTCCACTTCGGCCATTTCGGCCAGAAACTCGGTATGACCGGTAAACGCCATGCCCGCCTGGTTGATCACGCCCTTGTGAACCGGACCGGTCACCAGCCCGTCCGCCTGACCGGCCAGACACGCCCGGGCAGCCCGGCGCAGGCATTCGACAACATATTCGGCATTGGCCGGGTCCAGCCGACCCGGTTGTTCGCGATTGGCCAGCTCGACCGGCAGGCAGGCGATCGTGCCCGGCGCGCCCGATTCACCCGGCTCCACGCAGTTGACCTTGCGATTCAGGTTCAGACGCTTGAGCGTGCGCTCGACCAAGCCAGGGTCGGCGACCAGCACCAGGCCGTCGCGGCCGGCGGCCATGCGGCAGGCAATCTCCGGCCCGATTCCGGCCGGCTCACCCGGTGTCAGAAGCAGTACCCCCATCCGTTTGCCTAGAGGCGAATCTCGACGAAGGATTCGTCACGCAGCCGGCGCAGAAAACGCTCGACTTCTTCTTCGGCCTTTTGCTGAAACAGCATTTCGCGGGCCTCGGAGCGCAAGGCTTCCTCGGTTCGATCCGCCTCGCGTACATCATCAAGGGCCACAATATGCCAGCCCACGTCACTTTCGAACGGCTCGGACATTTCACCGGGTTCAAGGTTTTCCACGGCTCGCTGAACAGCGCCACCGTAGTGCCCGGCTTCGAACCAGTTCAAGCGTCCACCGATATTGGCCGAGATCTCGTGGGCAGAGTGGGTACGAGCCAATTCGCCGAAATCCTCGCCATCTATAATCCGTTCATGCAAATCGAATACACGCTCGCGCGCCTGCTCGGGACTGATCAACTCGGTCGGCGTGATCATGATGTGGCGGGCGAGGTATTCCTCGACGATGACCTCGCTCTGGTCGCGCACATCACGCACATGCAGTATGACGAAACCCGAGGGCGTGCGAATCGGATCGGTGATGTGACCCGGCTCGGCATCCGCGAGGGCATCGGCAAACAGCGGCGGCATTGCATTGAGGTTGCGCCAGCCCACATCACCACCGTCCATGGCGTCCGGCCCCTGAGAGTAGGTCAGTGCAGCGGTGCTGAATTCCAGGCCATCGCGAATCCGCTCGATGACCTCCTCGGCCTGGGTACGATATCGATCGACCTCGCCGGAAGCCGCCCCCTCGGGGACACCGATCTGGATCTGCGAGAGCAGGTATTCCTCGCCTCCGAACCGGTCGGACGCAAGCAGGATGTCAATCTCGGTCTCGGTGATCTCTTCCATGCTCTGGGCGACTCTCTGGCGCAGCCGGGTCGACAGCAGCTCCTCGCGAACATCATCCCGAAACTCGCTGAACTCGATGCCGTCGGCTTCCAGCGCGGACCGCAATTGTCCCAGCGTCAATTGATTCTGCTGAGCGACCTGCTGCAGGGCCTCATCGATATCGGAATCGGACACCCGAATCCCGGTCTGCTCGGCGCGCTGGATTTCCAGGCGCGTGAGAATCAGGCGCTCTAGCATCTGCTCTTCCATGACGTTACGCGGCGGCAGGCGCTCCCCGCGGGCCTGGGCCTGAACCTCGATCATGTCGATGGCCATGTCCAGTTCGCTTTTGAGAATGACGTCTTCCTCGACCAGGGCCACGATGCGATCGATCTCCCCGGCCTGCAAGGCCAGTGGAATGCACAGCAGCGCGGCCAGGCAGGTGCGCTGAAAAATAGTCTTGAGTTCCATGTTGTTGCCGGTTCCTGTCATTGAAGCTTTCATCAGAAATGGTGATGCGTAAACAGCGGATAAGGCCGCCTTCCGAGGCTGCCGAGCCCTTTCAGGTGCAATTCCAGAAACACCGCTCTGCGGGTTTCCGAATCGCGATCAAGAATGTATTCCCTGCCGGTCAGTCGCAGTGCCCAGCAGCAGCTTTCGTACTCGATTCCTCCAAGCAGCTCGAGCGCCTCATTATCCTCGAATGAATAATTCACTCGGGCGATCAGATTGAGATTGTCACGGACCGGGTAGCGGACCCGGAAATCGACCTGGTCGACACGATCGCGGCGAAAACGATAACCGAATGCCGCCTGGCGACCCTGTTGACCTCGGTAGCTCAGACCAAACTGCGCCACCTGGGTTTCATTTTCTTCGCTGTCCCATTGCAGGCCAGCCGACATCACCACTTGGCGCGCCGGTCGCCAGTTGATCTCGGCCACGGTTTCGGAGCGCTGGCGAGTGCGCGCCGGCCGCGATTCCAGTTGGACCTCCTGGTCCCGAAAATGGAATATCTGGCCAACACTGACATCCAGCCGGCTGCGACCGTCGGCGGCATCGAGCAGGCGCGTGGTCAGCGCCGCGGTGACCTGGTTGGCGTCACCCTGCCGGTCCGGGCCACTGAAGCGGTTGTAATGGAACAACTGACTGAACCCGAACGTCAGTTCGCGGGTGTCGAAAGCCGGAAGGTCGGACTGATCTTCGTTGGGTACGTACAGGTAGAACAGGCGCGGCTCAAGGGTCTGAATGCGTCCATCGCCGAGGGGGCGCTCGAAGATCATGCCGGCATCCACGCTGGCGATCGGCAGGGTTCGGCTGGGACTGTCGTCGCGATCGCCCCCCAGATCGTAGGCGGTGGCGCGAAAACCGACCGACGGGCGCACAAACCAGCCCGGTCGCATCAGGCTGTAGCGAATGCGCGGCAACACGTCGAAGCGCGCCCCGGTCACGCCCTCATCGCGATCGAAATAGACCAGCTCGCTGTCCACGGTCAGATCCAGATCGGAGGTGATGGCCTGATCAACCTGGAGCGAGATACGCGGCAGACGACGGTAGGGCTCATTGCCGGGACTGACGGTATCGTCGAGCACCTGGAAGGTATCGGCCAGTACATCCAGAGACCAGATCCGCCCCCCCCCGCGAACCCCGACGCTGGAGCGCAGAAAGCGCTGAGCGGTATCGCTGAGCTCGCTGCCCAGATCGACGAAGTAGCGATCATCGCTGGCTCGCCGCAAGTCGGCCGATGCCGTCCAGCGCGGCGCCAGCCGGGCGCGATATTCGAACTGACCGAAATAGCGATCACGGTCAGCCAGGTCATCGCCGGGCAGGGCGTCCAGATTGAGTCGTCCCTGCTGGCGGCGAGTCAGGAATCGATACTCAGTCCCCAGCATCACGCCACGCTTTTGAATCCAGCGCGGCTCGAAGGTGGCATCCTGGTTGGGTGCGATATTCCAGTACCAGGGCACGGTGATGTCGAATCCGTCGGTATTCGAATAGCCCATGCGCGGATACAGAAACCCGCTCTTGCGCTGATCGTCAAGGGGAAAGCTCAGCCACGGTGAATACAGGATCGGCACGCCCTTGAACTCCAGCCGAGCATGACGTGCGGTGCCCTGGCCGCGTTCCATATCCAGGTCAACATCGCGAGCCTTCAACTGCCAGTCGAGCTGCTCCGGCGGGCAGGTGGTGAAGTCGAAATCCTCGACGCGGGCCTCGGTCGGGCTGAGCAGCATCACCAGTCCGGCCGAGCCACTGCCGTGTCCATGCGAGAAACGATAATCGACCTGGTCGAAACGAGCCTGCGAGTGCTCGGTTTCCACCCAGCCCGAATCAGCGCTCAACTCGATCAGGGCATCCGAATAGTGCAACCATACCGGCAATTCGATGCGACCGGTTTCGCGGTCGTACACCAGCTCGTCGGTTTCCAGGATCTGATCGCCTTGCTCGAGGCGAACATTGTCGTGAAAACGCAGTGGCTGATCGGCCAAAGCCTCGAAATGCTCGGAATCAATTTTCAGCGGGACCGGCCCACGGTCGAGCTGGCGCCGCGGTGACTCGAGGGTATCCGGCACGCATGCCAGCGGCTCACTGCCTCCGGCGGTGTCGCGCGTCTGACCGATCAGATGCTGTCCAGGCGTCAGGATCAGGGCTAGTGCAAGGAAGCGATACAATTTCGAACAAGGCAATGGCGTTGACAGCCAGCTAAAGTCGCATAGTCTGGCCGAATGATCAATCATCATCTGGCTTCTGGTGCAAAAAATCATGGCGCCGATCCCGCGATTGAGTCGCCAGCTCGGCCACTCGATCGTGGAAACAGGCCAGATCGCGCTCGCATGCCTGCAGTAATTCCTCGAACGCCGCGGTTCCCGCCTCGTAGGTCGCGACATGAACCAGGTGGGCATTGTTGAGATCATGCGCCAACCAATCCGAAAATCGGTCGGTCTGGTAACGCTCACCGAGTTCCCGAATGTCTATGCGCAAGTCATTAAATACCTCCTGCTTGCGAAGTCGCATGGTTTCGGTCGGTAATTCGAGCGCGTAGAGTTCGATCAGCGCCTGGCGTGCATCGAGCAGGACCTCGACCAACGCGCTCCGCTCGCGCTGGTCACGTTGCCACCGCTCGAGCATCGCCAGTTCACCACGGTCGGTCAACCAGCGACGCACACCCTCGCGCTCGACCACCGTCGCGTAGGCTTCATTGAATGGCGTATCACCGGGCACGAACAGTTTTTCGTGGGTCAGTTCATGGAACAGGAACCCCGCCAGCCGGGCGTCATCCCAGGCCAGCATGGTATTGAGCACCGGGTCGGCAAACCAGCCAAGCGTCGAGTAGGCGATCGCCGGCGACACGATCGCGTCATGGCCAGCCCGGTCCAGGCGTTCGGCATGCGACATCGCACGGTCACGGTTGAAATAGGCGCGATAAGCCAGGCAGCCGACAATCGGGTAGCACCAGGTGACCGGCTGCATGTCGAATCGTCCGGTGGCAATGACGTTCCAGACCGCCGCATCGCGCTCCAGGTCGGCATAATGGGCATAGGATCGAGAATCCGGCAGCCCCAGATGTTCACTGGCGAAGTCGCGAATCTCGAGCACCGTGGTCAGGCGCCGGCGCAACTCCGGGTCGGTGGAAGTATCGTGGATCAGATCGACGATCGGTTCACGACGGCACAACAGATCCAGTTGACCATGCGCCGCCTGACCGTACCATGACAAGGTCGCACAACCGCTTCCCAGCAGGGTCGCCGCAACCAGGAAGAGACTCTTGAACAACGACTGGTATCTGGACGAGGACTTCTGGGCCACCTTCGGCTCACTGATGTTCAACGAGGAAACCTTTGCCCAGGGCAATGATCAGGCACTTGCACTGCTTGACCTGATGGACAGTCAACCGGACCACATCCTGGACCTTGGCAGTGGGCCGGGTCGGCATGCACTGCCACTGGCCGCCCAAGGGTATCCGGTCACGGCGGTCGACACCAGTGCCGAACTGCTGCGCGAGCTCGAACAGCGGCGCGGCCAGTTGCCCATCGAGATCGTCCAGGCCGACATGCGCGAATTCGTGCGCGAGCAGGCGTTTGACCTGGTGGTCGTGATGTGGACGAGCTTCGGCTATTTTGCCGACGAAGCCGATCATGCCCGGGTGCTCGACAACATCCGCGCCAGTCTCAAACCCGGGGGACGCCTGGTGCTGGATCTGGTCGGACTGGAATACCTGTGCCGCAACCTGCAGCCGGTCCACCTGACCGAATACGACGATGGCCGAATACTGGTCGAACGCCCCGAGCTGACCGATGAGCTGACGCGACTTGATAATGACTGGTATCTCATCGAAGGAGACCAGGTCCACCGCACCCGTTTCTCCCACCGGGTCTGGTCCGCCGGCGAAATCCGCGCCCTGCTGGCCAACGCCGGCTTCACCCCGATCAGCCTTTACGGCGGCTATGATGGGGATGATTATGACTTCGATTCCGAGCGGTTGATTGTGGTGGCGGGGGAAGGCGGGTGACATGAAAAAGTCCAACCTCAGCGACAACGAATGGCGCCAGCGACTGACCGACGAACAGTACCGCGTCACCCGCCGGGCCGGAACCGAGCGGCCTTTTACCGGTGAATACAACGAGCACTTCGAGGACGGTGTGTATCACTGCGTGTGCTGTGATCACCCGCTGTTCGACTCGCAATCGAAGTTCCACTCCGGTTGTGGCTGGCCGAGCTTCGATTCGGAGCTTGATCAGGCCGGCATCGAGCAGCGCTTTGATGACTCTCACGGCATGCGCCGGGTCGAGCTGGTGTGCTCGAACTGCGATGCTCACCTTGGCCACATCTTCGATGACGGCCCGCCACCGACCGGCAAGCGCTACTGCATCAATTCCGTGGCATTGAAGTTTCGGTCGCGATCAATGTGACCGCCCTGGGACCGACCGCCTGCCAGCCGCGTCAACGAGCCTCATAACCCGGCAGTTTGCGTTTCATCGAAGCCAGCTCGATACTCAGGTATCGGGGCAGGCCATCCCGGCCATGCGGGGGAAATGCTTCACCCCTGATCAGCGGTGCCAGGTAGGCGCGGGCCGACGAGGTGATGCCGAATCCATCACTGCGAATGAATCTTTTCGGCACTTTCTTTTCGCGATTGGCGATACGCGCCAACGGTGCTGAATCAATGGTCCATTGATAGGGTTGATCTGAAAGACGCCGGATGACCGGCATGACCCCGCTCTCGCCGCGGATGGCCAGCTCCACCGCCGCCTTGCCGACCGCACGGGCCTGTTCCAGATCCGTTTTCGAAGCGATGTGACGGGCCGAGCGTTGCAGGTAGTCACTGACCGCCCAATGACACTTGAGGGCCAGGCGCTCGCCGATCAGACCGGCAATGGCCGGCGCCACGCCACCGAGTTGCCGGTGACCAAACGCATCGGCATCGCCAGCCTCGGCCAGAAAACGACCCTGTTGATCGCGCACGCCTTCCGAGACCACCACCACGCAATAACCATTGCGCTTAACCGAGTGATCGACGGCCTGGCAGAAAGCGGCCTCGTCAAAGGTCACCTCCGGCATCAGAATCAGGTGAGGCGGCTGATTGCGGTCGCTGGCGGCCAGGCCACTGGCTGCGGCAATCCAGCCGGCGTGCCGACCCATGACCTCGAGGATGAAAACCTTCGTCGAGGTTCTGGCCATCGAACGCACATCCAGTCCGGCCTCCAGGGTCGATACAGCCACGTACTTGGCCACCGAGCCGAAACCCGGGCAATTGTCGGTCATGACCAGATCGTTATCGATGGTCTTGGGGATGGCGATGCACTGGAGCGGAAAATCCAGCTTGCGCGCCACCCGCGCCAGCTTCAATGCGGTGTCGGCCGAATCGTTGCCGCCGTTGTAGAAAAAGCTGCCGATATCATGCGCACGAAAGACCTCGAACAGACGCTCATACTGGCGTGGATTATCTTCCGGATCATCAAGCTTGAATCGGCAGGATCCAAACAGACCACCCGGGGTATGGTTCATCGCCGCGATAACGGATTTCTTCAGCTTCGAGGTATCGACCAGGTGTTCCTCGAGCACACCGACTATCCCGTCACGCGCCGCCAGCACCTTGCCCACCTGCCCGCCCCGCTCACGCGCGGCCTCGATCACGGCGGCAGCAGTGGCATTGATCACCGCCGTCACCCCACCCGACTGGGCGTATAGAAAATTCCTGCCCACTTTCACTCCAGTCACTTGCCGAATTCTTGGCCAGCCCCTAGCTTAAGCCATCCCCCGCCTCCCGTCTCCCATCTCCCGCCTACCCATCCTTTCACCTTTCACCTTTCACCTTTCACCTTTCACCTTTC